>PBMH01000034.1 GCA_002722515.1 Alphaproteobacteria bacterium
GGGCGCCGTCGACATCTGCATCGGTCATTATAACGACGCGCTCGTAGCGTAACTTTGATAGGTCGAATGTACTCCCCGCACCGCACCCGAGTGCTTGGGTCAAGTCACCGAGCTCTTGGTTGCTACGCAACTTGTCCGCTGAGGCGCTGGCGACGTTCAGGATCTTGCCTCGCAGTGGGAGGATCGCTTGGTTCGCACGGTTGCGGGCCTGTTTTGCGGATCCGCCCGCGCTGTCGCCCTCAACGAGGAATATCTCAGTGCCTTCCGCGCTGTTGAGTGTGCAGTCGGCGAGCTTTCCGGGTAGGCGGGACCTCCGGCCGGCCGTTTTGCGCTTGAGCGCCCTGTCTTCTCGACGGCGTTTACGCTCCTCGGCCCGCTCAATCGCCCATTCCAGAAGTGCGTCGGCGTTCTGCCGGTCGTTAGACAGATGA
The DNA here is from genome assembly GCA_002722515.1 of Alphaproteobacteria bacterium. Taxonomy (GTDB): domain Bacteria; phylum Pseudomonadota; class Alphaproteobacteria; order UBA6615; family UBA6615; genus UBA8079. The sequence goes on from PBMH01000034.1 coordinate 432, forward strand.
TGGTCAAAATGGTCCTTGATTTGCGCCTCGACGATCCGCGCCGCGTCGGGCATGGAGAGCTTCTCCTTGGTCTGGCCTTGGAATTGCGGTTCAGCGATAAACAGCGACAGCACGATGGCAGCACCATCTGCGATGTCGTCGGCGGTGAGCTGGCCCGCCTTGCGATTGTTGGTAAGCTCGCCATAGCCCTTTAGCCCGCGGGTTAGTGCGGCGCGGATTCCCGCTACATGGCTGCCACCCTCCGGCGTAGGGACAGTGTTACAGTAAGCGCTAACGAAGCCCTCTGCATCGGCGGGCCAGCACACGGCCCATTCAATGCGACCATTCGAGCCGTTTAGATCGGCCTGCCCGGCAAAGATATCTGCTCCAACAAGCGATCGCGAGGCTATAGCTGATCGCAGATAGTCGAGGATGCCGTCTGGGAAACGGAAGGTTTCGGCTTCAGAGATGTTCTCGGCCGTTGCGATTGCGGTGTCGCACGACCAGCGGATCTCGACGCCGCGGAACAGATAGGCTTTAGCCTTGGCCATCTCGTGCAGACGGGCGCCCGAAAAAGTAGCTTTTTTACCGAAAATTTCCGGATCGGGTAGGAAGGCCACGGTGGTGCCGCGTCGGTTGTTCACTGCCTTGATCTTTTTTAGCTTCCCCTTGGGTTTACCTTGCGCATACTCTTGCGCCCAAAGTTGCTTGTCACGAGCAACCTCTACTTTGAGGCTAGCCGCCAGCGCGTTGACTACACTCAGGCCTACACCGTGAAGGCCGCCTGAGGTCTGGTAAACCGAGCCGTCGAATTTCCCGCCCGAATGAAGGGTGGTAAGAATCACTTCTAGCGCGGACTTGTTCTTGAATTTTGGGTGTGGGTCGATTGGGATACCACGGCCATTATCGGTGATTGCCAGCGTACCGTCGACGTTGAGATGCATCTCTATCCGATCGGCGTGGCCGGCGACGGCTTCGTCCATTGCGTTGTCAAGAATCTCTGCCGCCAGATGGTGCAGCGCCCGCTCGTCGGTGCCGCCTATATACATACCCGGGCGTCGGCGCACCGGTTCCAGCCCCTCCAGCACCTCGATATCTTGGGCTGTATATTCACCACTACCCTCGGGCGGGTTAGCAAACAGGTCGGGGTCTTTGTTCTTGCGTTTTGCGTGAACCACGTTGGCCTCGGGAAAAGTCATCCTAGGTTCGGTCGTGCGACGCAGTCACAGGCGACCAAAAGGAACATCGAAAATGATAATGCTAGTCCGCAATATGTGATGATTCGCGGGTGAGGTGACAATGAAGAACGCAGACTAGGAAGGAATCGGCGAACAGGTGCCCGAGAAGTGCGTTTGGCCAAGTTGTTGGCACAGGCTAGGTAAAAGGCCCCGCCGAAAGGCGGGGCCCTTTGCAATATTGACTGTGGGTTGTTCCTAAACCGAGTAGTACATTTCAAACTCAACTGGGTGTGGCGCCTGCAGGAAGTTAGTCACTTCTTCCTGCTTGAGTTCAATATAACCGTCGATCTGGTCGTCGGTGAACACGTCGCCTTTCTTTAGGAAGTCACGATCAGAATCGAGCGCCGCGAGCGCCTGGTCGAGTGAGCTGCAAACCGTTGGTACGCCCTCGAGTTCCTCGGGGGGTAGGTCGTAGAGATCCTTGTCCATTGGATCACCCGGGTGGATCTTGTTCTCAATACCGTCGAGGCCGGCCATCAGCATGGCCGAAAAGGCTAAATAAGGGTTGGCTGTAGGGTCGGGGAACCGCACCTCAACACGCTTAGCATTCGGGCTCGTCGCATAAGGGATACGGCAAGACGCCGAACGGTTGCGCGCGGAGTAGGCGAGCAAGACCGGAGCCTCAAAGCCGGGGACCAAGCGTTTGTAGCTGTTTGTACTCGCGTTGGTGAAAGCGTTTAGCGCTCGGGCATGCTTGATGATGCCGCCAATATAGTAGAGGCAGGTATCTGACAGGTCAGCGTAGCCGGAACCAGCGAAAGCAGATTTTCCGTCCTTCCAGATCGATTGATGTACATGCATGCCGGAGCCATTGTCGCCCGCTATAGGCTTAGGCATGAAGGTTGCGGTCTTTCCATATTGGGCGGCCACGTTGTGGACCACGTACTTGTAGATTTGCATCTGGTCGGCCGATCGCAGAAGTGTGTCGAATTTCTGTCCGAGTTCGTGCTGACTGGGGGCTACCTCGTGATGATGCTTTTCCATAGCAATGCCCATTTCCAAGGCTGTGGTGACCATCTCAGCCCGAATGTCAGTCATTGAGTCGACCGGCGGGACCGGGAAGTAGCCGCCCTTGACGCCCGGGCGATGGCCCATGTTCCCCTCGGGGAAATCTGTGCCGGAATTATACGGACCCTCGTCACTGTCCACCTCATAGAAGCTCCTGTTCATGGAGGCTTCGAAGCGGACATCGTCGAATACAAAGAATTCTGCTTCCGGGCCGAAATAGGCCGCGTCACCGGCGCCGCTCGCCTCAAGATAGGCCAGCGCTAATTTCGCTGTGCCGCGAGGGTCACGCACATAGGGTTCGCCCGTGGAAGGCTCAAGTACGTCGCAAAACAAGATCAGTTGCGGCTGAGCGGTGAAGGGATCCATAACTGCGGAGTTAAGGTCCGGCATGAGTATCATGTCGGACTCGTTAATCGCTTTCCAGCCCGCGATCGACGACCCATCAAACATGATTCCATCGGTAAGCATGTCTTCGTCAACAGTCGAGACATGCTGAGCCGTGTGCTGCCACTTGCCGCGTGGGTCAGTAAACCGGAAATCCACGAACTCAACGTTATTCTCTTTCATCATGCCCAGTACTGTTTTGATGTCGGACATAGTTAGGCTCCCCTGTCTTTCGGAAAATTCTTTGATGGGTGATCGATTGCCGTTTTGGTTTTCTGAACTCTATACGGCTTCCGATCCGCGCTCGCCGGTGCGAATTCGGATCGCCTCGTCGATCGTTGAAACAAATATTTTGCCGTCCCCAATACGCCCAGTTCGGGCCGCTTCCTGGATCGCTTCGATAGCCCTCTCGACCTGCGAGTCCTCAAGGACAATCTCAATCTTCACCTTGGGTAAAAAGTCGACGACATATTCAGCACCACGATACAGCTCCGTGTGGCCTTTCTGGCGCCCGAAGCCCTTGGCCTCGACCACCGTAATGCCTTTGAGCCCTACCTCATGAAGTGCCTCTTTTACCTCGTCGAGCTTGAACGGTTTTATAATGGCTTCAATCTTCTTCATTTGTTGCCTGTTCGCCTCTGCCGCTGCACTGAGTTAACGGGCACGGGATGCACGCCGCCGACATAAGGGCTACGCATAGTTCATGCCACTTAGCAGACCCATGCAATAGACTGAAAATAAGCCGATTTTCTGTGACTTTCCAGCTTTGGTTTGCGCTTGCGTGCTCAATAAAGGGGCGATCAGATTAAAAAATAGGCATCTAATTGTAGATCGCAGCTACGCGCTGCAGTGCCACCTCAATATTCTCCAATGAGTTTGCGTAGGAAAAACGGACATAGTCCTCGCCAAGATGCCCGAAACTGGTGCCAGCTACCGTCGCGACATGAGCATCGGCAAGGAGCATATCCTGGACCTCGCGTGCCGACTGACCGGTACCAGAGATATTAGGGAAGGCGTAGAACGCGCCCGTTGGGGTACGGCAACTGAACCCAGCAATTTTGTTCAGTAGTTCGACGATCATATGGCGGCGTTCGTCGAAGGCCTGTACCATCTCATGCACAGAATCTTGCGGCCCCTCTAGGGCTGCGATGCCAGCGAACTGCGTGCCTGCATTGACGCATGAATGACAGTTAATGGCGAGGCGTATTGCCGCGTCTACTAGGCCCTCCGGCCAAAGTGCATATCCCAGGCGCCAGCCCGTCATGGCGTAGGTCTTGGACCAGCCGTCGAGCATGATCAACCGGTCACGAAGATGTTCGTATGACAGCATGCTGACATGTTCGTGTCCGTCGTAGGTCATTTGGCCGTAGATTTCATCCGACAGGATTGCCACATGGGGATGGTTCTCAAGGCCTTTGGCGAGCTTATCCATCTCAGCGCGTGGCACCGCGCCGCCGGTTGGGTTCGCCGGAGTATTGATAATCAGAAGCCTTGTTGCGGGGGTGATCAGGGACAAAACTTCAGCGGCGTCGAAGGAAAAGTTTTTATCCTCTAACAGCGGGATGGGTACGGCCTTTGCGCCGGAGTAGTTGATCGCTGATTCATAAATTGGGAAGCCGGGGTTTGGGTACATGATTTGGGCACCAGGCTCTCCGAACATCATGATAGCGAAAAACATAGTCACCTTGCCGCCAGGAACACAGACGATGTTGCCGGGGTCCACTTCGACCCCGTGTAATCGCGCAATGTCGGCCGCGACCGCCTCACGCAGCGGCAGAATACCGGGTGCCGGTGTGTAGCCGTGATGGCCGTTGCGCAGGGCTTTTACGGCGGCCTCGACTATATGGTCTGGGGTGCTGAAGTCAGGTTGTCCTATTCCTAGATTGATAACTTCGTGACCCTCGGCCTTGAGCGCCTCTGCGCGCGCCAAGACCTCGAAAGCCGATTCGGTACCCAGCCGGTTGAGATTCTCGGCTGTTTGTAGTCGTGCGCCAGTCATAGAATTTACTCTCCGAATCTCAGCTTGTAATGGCGCGCACTATAGGCTGTTGAGGATTTTTAGGGCAAAGTTTTCGGCACGGACCTAGGCATTTGACATCCCAGTGGAGCGTACCTAGTTCCTGACCTAGAAACGGGGAAGAACAAAATGGGGACGGTTAGAAAATAGTGTGGATTTTAGGGTAACTTTTGGTCCACTTTCATTCCATATTTTCCACTATTTTCCATTTTCGCCTTGACTGCGATATTAAAAAACCCCAGAAAACTGGGCCGTTTATTGTGGTGGCTGTAGCTCAGTTGGTTAGAGCGCCTGGTTGTGGTCCAGGAGGCCGTGGGTTCAAATCCCATCAGCCACCCCATTCTCTCTGGGCATTCTCATTAACGTTTTCAACGACTGACTTGGCGTAAATATGTCATCGCCGACGTACCCAAACTTTGATGGCCACGTAGCTGTATCGTGCTGGCACCGCATTGGCTGCGCTCGCCCGCTTACGCTGGCTGGCCATTTAAAGTTAATCTTTTGGCGGTGGAGCAATAAGCGGAAGTGACCGGTCGGCTGCTACGACGTGGCGGTCATGTTGTTCGGGTATAAAATAGAGGTTAAAGCGCTCCTTTTGCCGTCTCCGGTCTGGCGTTTACTCCGCTCACGCGATGGTATAGGACATCCGCCGTTCAACCGGGTTATCAGTCGGATATACTTGGCGTAAGGTCACGAGGCTTCGCGCCATGATTTGAATGGACGCGACGCGGGCGTGGCGGAACTGGTAGACGCGCCAGGTTTAGGTCCTGGTGACTGAAAAGTCGTGGGGGTTCGAGTCCCTTCGCCCGCACCACGCGCCGAGGCGCATAGAATGGATTTGAGCGGTCGTCGACCGCGGACCGGTGGGATAAAACTCGCCGGAACTGGAATACACTGAAGGCAGAAAAACGGACCTGTTTATGGAAGTCGTCGAAACGAAGAACGAAGGTTTGCAACGGGATTTTAAAATCACGGTTGTAGCGGATGATATTCAGCAGCGTGTTGATGCGCGTCTGACAGAGGTTGGACGGGACATCAACCTTCCGGGTTTCCGCCCCGGTAAGGCGCCCCTAAAGATTCTCAAGCAGCGTTACGGCAGTGCCGTGATGGGTGAAGTTCTCGAGGCTGCTGTTCAGGAATCATCCCAGGAAGTTTTGTCCGATCGTGGGTTGCGCCCGGCCGTACAGCCGAAGATCGAGGTTGTTTCCTTCGACGAGGGTAAGGATCTCGAATACGATATGTCGGTTGAAATTCTGCCAGAGATCGAAATGATCGACTTGGCATCACTTGAGCTTGACCGCGTAAAGGTTACACCTACAGATGAAGAGATTACCGATGCGATAGATCGAATCGTAGATCAGAATCGTGAGACCCGCGCCATTGAGGCGGCGCGAAAGACTGCCGACGGCGATATCGTGGTCATCGACTTTGAGGGTAAGATCGATGATATCCCGTTTGAGGGAGGTAAGGGCACTGGTGTACGTCTTGCGCTTGGCTCCAGCCAGTTCATACCAGGTTTTGAGGAACAGTTGGTAGGTGTCGAAGTGGGGGCGCCGCTTAAGGTCCAGGTTGCATTCCCAGACGACTACAATGTCGAGGACTTGGCGGGTAAGAAAGCGGTCTTCGACTGTACGGTCCAAGAGATCCACGAAGGTGTCGACGTATCGGTGGACGACGCATTCGCCCAGTCACTCGGCCTCGAGGACTTGGCCGCGCTTAGGACGGCGATCAGCGAACAGCTTGGTCAAGAATATGGTCGGATGACCCGTGAGCGAACCAAACGCGAGCTGCTCGACAAGTTGTCAGATGCCTATGACTTCGCTGTGCCGCCGCGGATGGCCGAGGACGAGTTCAACCAGATATGGTCACAAGTTGAGCAGGCCAAAGAAGAGGATAAGCTTGACGAGGAGGACAAGGGCAAGTCCGATGAGGAACTGCGGGACCAGTACCAGGAGATCGCCAGTCGCCGGGTAAGGCTCGGTTTGGTATTGTCGCATATTGGTGAAGAAAATGGACTTACGGTGAGCCAGGAAGAGGTCAATCGGGCGATCATGGAGCAGGCCCGTCAGCTACCTGGGCAGGAACAGCAGATCATCGATTTTTACCGCGATAACCCGCAGGCCAGTGCCTCGCTGCAGGCACCAATCTTCGAGGACAAGGTCGTCGACTTCGTCATGGAGATGGCTAAGGTTAACGAGCGGGAACTTACGCCGGAGGAACTGAATGCCGAGGCCGAGGCCGAGGTTGAGGAGAAGAATTCGGCTTCCACGAAAAAGACTGCTTCGAAGAAAAAGGCTCCTAAGACGAAGGGCGCAGGGAAGAAGCCGGCGGCCAAAAAATCGGGGGCAAAAAGGAAGCCGGCTGCCAAGAAAAAGGGGGCGGAGAAGAGTGACGAAAAAGCGGCGACGTAGTAGGCATGTCGGCGCTGACCCTTGCGAAGACTCGTCGTTAACCTATCTTGTACTCAATAGCTGACTGGCCTGAGTACGGAGTGACCCAACATGATGGCGAACAATGAAGATCTGCGGATGAACGCCCTTGTGCCGATGGTCGTCGAACAGACGAACCGGGGTGAGCGCGCCTACGATATCTATTCCCGGCTTCTCAAGGAACGTATCATCTTCCTTACGGGGCCCGTCGGCGACGAGGTGGCGAGCCTCATCTGTGCCCAGCTCCTGTTCCTCGAGGCAGAAAATCCGAATAAGGATATCAGCTTCTACATCAACTCGCCGGGCGGCATTGTGACGTCTGGCCTAGCGATCTACGATACTATGCAATATATCCGCCCGGAAGTAGCGACCCTTTGTGTCGGCCAGGCGGCCTCGATGGGTTCGCTTCTTCTATCGGGCGGCGCTGCAGGCAAACGCTATGCGCTGCCGAACGCAAGAATCATGGTGCATCAACCCTCTGGCGGCTTCCAGGGGCAGGCGACGGATATCGAAATTCATGCTCAGGAGATTCTCAAAATCCGTCAGCGGTTGAATGAGATTTACGCAGGCCATACCAGCCAGCCGGTCGACAAGATCGCGGAGGCGCTAGAGCGCGACCGGTTTTATACAGCGGACGAGGCAAAGGAATTTGGCCTGATTGATGATGTTGTCAGCAGTCGCGCGGAACCTGTGGATGAATAGGAAAAGGCCCAGAAATTCAGTGCGAACGGGCACGCGACTAGTCTGGTCGTACAACTAGTTATTGATCGCTGACGGTTAGCTATTGTTGAATTGCTTCTGTTAGTGATTCGCTTCGGCGGCTTGTGGCGCCGGGAAACACGACCCAGCACGGGACCATATGAGTATGAGCAAGTCCGGAAACGGTGATTCAAAGAATACTCTTTACTGCTCTTTTTGCGGTAAGAGTCAGCACGAAGTCCGCAAACTGATTGCAGGGCCGACGGTGTTTATCTGCGATGAATGCGTTGAGCTATGCATGGACATTATTCGTGAGGAGCATAAGTCGACCCTAGTGAAATCTCGCGATGGGGTACCAACGCCAAAGGAGATATGCGAGGTCCTTGACGATTATGTCATTGGCCAAAACCGAGCCAAACGCGTGCTCTCCGTCGCCGTTCATAATCATTATAAGCGCCTCAATGCGGGGACCAAGGGCAACGAGGTAGAGATCGCCAAATCGAATATTCTGCTGATTGGCCCGACCGGGTGTGGCAAAACGCTGTTGGCTCAGACGCTGGCGCGGATTCTTGACGTGCCCTTCACTATGGCTGATGCGACGACCCTTACCGAGGCGGGCTATGTTGGCGAGGATGTCGAGAACATCATTCTTAAGCTTTTGCAGTCGGCCGACTACAACGTGGAGCGTGCGCAGCGCGGCATAGTTTATATTGACGAGGTCGATAAAATTAGTCGCAAGTCGGATAATCCCTCTATCACACGCGATGTGTCGGGAGAGGGCGTGCAGCAAGCCTTGCTGAAGATAATGGAGGGGACGGTGGCCTCGGTGCCGCCCCAGGGCGGGCGCAAGCATCCGCAGCAGGAATTCCTGCAGGTGGACACAACCAACATTCTATTCATCGTTGGCGGCGCGTTTGCAGGCCTTGAACGCATAATCGCCGGCCGCGGTAAGGATACGTCGATCGGCTTCGGCGCTGATGTGCAGAGTCTCGATGACCGCCAGACCGGCGAGTTACTGAGTGAGGTTGAACCCGAGGATCTTCTCAAGTTTGGGCTTATCCCCGAATTTGTTGGTCGCCTTCCGGTGCTCGCGACGCTGGGTGACCTTGACGAGGAGGCACTCATCCAGATTTTGACACAGCCAAAGAATGCGCTAATCAAGCAGTATCAGCGCCTATTCGAGATGGAGGGCGTCGAATTGTCCTTCGCGGAGGACTCGCTGCGTGCGATTTCCAAGAAGGCCATCGCACGTAAGACAGGCGCGCGTGGACTGCGCTCAATCATGGAGAACATCCTCCTCGATACGATGTTCGAGCTTCCGGGTATGGACGGTGTCGAAGAGGTAGTAATCAATGGTGAGGTCGTCGAAGGCAATGCTACACCGCTACATATCTATGCGGACAAGCGCGAGGATCTGGACACTAGCGCCTGATCTACTTCGGCGCTGCCTGTGAGTAGTTTTACAACCGGAATCAGGTGAAATCAGCTTTATCCGCAGGTGTTCATAACTTGTTCTGGGCCCTTGATTGTCTGTGCCGTCTGAACCAAGTATTTGGTAGTGGCGCGACTCGTCATAACAGCGTTCCCTGAGCGTTGTCCGCAAACACCAGCGTAATGTTTGTTGTTTAATCTCACTGCAACATTGCGAGCTCGGAATACAATATGACTGAACTTTCTAAAGATGCTTTGTTCTCGGTCTTGCCGTTGCGAGATATCGTTGTCTTCCCCCATATGATCGTGCCTCTGTTTGTTGGTCGGGAAAAGTCCGTACGTGCCCTCGAGGACGTGATGAAGGATGATAAGGAAATCTTGCTCGTCACGCAGAAGGATGCCGGCGATGACGATCCGTCGCCCGAGGACCTATACGGTGTTGGTACTGTAGGTACGATCCTGCAGCTGCTAAAGCTACCCGACGGTACGGTTAAGGTACTGGTCGAGGGCAACGAGCGTGCCTCCGTCGTCGAGTTCGCGGACAATCCGGAATTCCTTCAGGCGATCGCCGAGACTCACGCTGACGTAGGTGAGGATGATAGCGAGATCGAGGCGCTCGGCCGCTCGGTCGTTACACAATTCGAACAATATATTAAGCTGAATCGTAAGGTGCCCCCCGAGGTGCTGGTTTCGATCAACCAGATTGAGGAACCAGGTAAGCTCGCTGACACGATCGCGTCCCATCTGTCACTTAAGATCCCTGAGAAGCAGGAACTTCTCGAGGCTGAAACCATTCAGAAGCGACTTGAGAAGATCTACAGCTTCATGGAAGGAGAGATTGGCGTCCTGCAGGTCGAAAAGCGCATCCGTGGTCGTGTAAAGCGGCAGATGGAGAAGACCCAGCGGGAGTATTATCTGAACGAGCAGCTTAAGGCGATCCAGAAAGAGTTGGGCGAGGCCGAAGATGGCCGTGACGAGCTCCAAGAGCTAGAAGATCAGATTGAGAAGACACGTCTCACTAAGGAGGCAAAGGAGAAGGTTGGTCAGGAGCTAAAAAAACTGCGTAACATGAGCCCGATGTCAGCCGAGGCGACCGTCGTGCGCAATTATCTTGACTGGATGCTGGCTATTCCATGGAGGAAGCGCTCAAGGGTTAAGAAAGACATCATGGCTGCGCAGGAGGTGCTCGACCAGGACCATTACGGGCTCGACAAGGTCAAAGAACGTATCCTCGAATATCTCGCCGTGCAGCAGCGCATGTCGAAAATCAAGGGTCCTATTTTGTGTCTCGTTGGCCCTCCGGGCGTTGGCAAGACTTCTCTCGGGAAGTCCGTTGCAAGAGCGACGGGCCGAAAGTTCGTCCGCATGTCACTCGGTGGTGTGCGCGATGAGGCGGAGGTCCGCGGTCACCGTCGCACCTATATTGGCTCGATGCCGGGCAAGGTTATTCAGGGTATGAAAAAAGCTGGGAGGTCGAACCCACTCTTCTTGCTCGATGAAATCGATAAACTAGGTGCCGACTGGCGTGGTGACCCTTCATCGGCGCTGCTTGAGGTACTCGACCCAGAGCAAAACAACACCTTTCAAGATCACTATCTTGAGGTGGACTACGACCTCTCTGATGTGATGTTCGTGTGCACGGCCAACTCCATGCGTATGCCACAGCCACTAATGGACCGCATGGAGATTATCCGAATACCGGGCTACACGGAGGATGAAAAGGTTGAGATCGCCAAGAGACATCTTATTGCAAAGCAGATCGGTGAGAACGGCCTCAAAGAAGAGGAATGGTCGATCTCGGACTCAGCATTGCGTGATGTAATCCGGTTTTACACGCGTGAGGCCGGCGTGCGTAACTTGGAACGCGAGATTGCAAACCTAGCGCGGAAGGCGGTCAAAGAGATTACGGTGGAGGAGGGCGTCACTGCGATCAAGGTGACGGTCAAGAACCTCGACAAGTACGCCGGTATTCGAAAGTTCCGGTTTGGAGAGACGGAGGCGGACGACCTCGTTGGGGTGGTCACCGGGCTGGCCTGGACCGAGGTTGGCGGCGAGTTGCTGACGGTTGAAGGACTGCTGGTGCCCGGTAAGGGTAAGGTTACTGTGACCGGCAAGCTTGGCGAGGTCATGCAGGAATCTGTGCAGGCTGCGAATGCTTATGTTCGCGCCCGCGCTGTGGAGTTTGGTATCGAGCCGCCGCTGTTTGAGCGCCGTGATATCCACGTCCATGTGCCTGAAGGTGCGGTGCCGAAGGATGGCCCGTCGGCGGGTGTAGCGATGATCACCTCAATGGTTTCTGCCCTCACTCAAAATCCGATCCGCAAGGACGTCGCGATGACTGGTGAGATAACGCTGCGTGGCCGGGTCCTGCCGATTGGTGGCCTCAAGGAGAAGCTACTGGCTGCGCTGCGTGGTGGAGTTAAAACCGTAATAATTCCTAAGGATAATGAAAAAGATCTCGCGGATATCCCGGACAACGTTAAGAGAGGTTTGGAAATCATTCCGTGTACGACTGTGGATGAGGTTCTGTCATATGCTCTGAGCCAGCCGCTGGTACCGATCGAATGGGACGAATCGGCGCGCGAGTCGGCTGATATAAGTAGCAATGAGGACGATTCAGAGACCTCCGGGGTAGTGCGTCATTAGGGTTGACCGGGTGATATTCCCGAGTCGGAAGCGATTTTTATAAAAAAACCCCGGAATTCCGGGCCCTTTCGATTGACGGCTCGGAATCACGGCTTCTAGAATTCCGCTACTGTTTGGATTCGGGCGTCACGCTCCAGACATCGATCCATTGAACCAACCCATAAGGGGGTCTCCAGTGAACAAGAATGATCTCGTCGCATCCGTCGCCGACTCTTCCGGCCTCTCCAAAGCTGACGCCGGTAAGGCCGTCGACAGTGTTCTCGAAAATATCACCGGCGCACTGCAAGGTGGTACCGATGTCCGTCTCGTTGGTTTCGGTACTTTCTCCGTCGCGCAGCGCAAGGCCACGACCGGCCGCAATCCGCAAACTGGTGCAACCATTCAGATCCCGGCCTCTAAACAGCCCAAGTTTAAGGCGGGTAAGGCTCTCAAGGACGCCGTGAATTAGGCACGACGTTATTCGCGTTTCTGCGCGAGCCGGCCGCAGCTTCTGCGGCCGGCTCGTTGCGTTTTAGGATATGATTTGGCGGCCAGGGGCTGGTCGGTTGACTGCGAATTGGGATAGAATCTCAGTAATGGGCGGTTAGCTCAGCTGGCAGAGCATCTCGTTTACACCGAGAGGGTCGGCGGTTCGAACCCGTCACCGCCCACCACTTACCCCTTTGTTATTCCATGATACTCATGTGCGTGGAAAACAATCGGGAAACAAAACGTACTACATCTAGGATGAACCATGACACCTCTCGAGGAAATAGGGGAACCCCTCTATTACATAGCGGCGAATGCTTCTGAGGCTGGTTTTCTGTCCCCGCCGAACCCTTTTGGGCAGTCACTGCGTACCTGGGTTCGGTCGCTAGGCGGCATGCAGAAGGAGGCGCTCGTAGTAAATGCGGCCACGGGCACCGCTTGGCGTTTTGCGTGCGATGAGGGTGAGCATCTTGGCGGTTTTAACAAGGCACCGAATCCGCTTACCTACCTCAGCGCGGGCATGATCTCGTCATATATGAATGAGGTTGTTGCGGTCTCCCAACAGCGCGAGATTGAGCTGGGCAGTCTAGAGCTTGTGTTGGAGAACAAATATTATCGTGAAGGTGACTTCCGTAAGGGCACGATGAACAGTGGAGCGCTACCGCCGAGGCTAACGGTAAATTGTGAAGCGGACACCGACGATTCAACTCTTCAGACCTTGTTGTATGAGGCTGTTGCCGCGGCACCTTTGAACGGCTTGGCGCGCGGCGAGAATCCGGGTCGCTTTACCCTTACTCATAATAGAAAAGTTCTCACACCTGCATCAGTCACGCCACTCGATATGGAGCCGTTTCCATATCCGGGTGACAACTTTCCCAACCTCGAACGCTTGGCCGATAGCTCGGCCGTCCCCGGTCTTGTAAATTTCATGCGCGAAGAGGGGCCTGCATATGATGCCTTTATTAAGACACGCACCGCGACGGACGCGGAGCGTGGCGACATCGCCAATCTTCACATGCACACGAGTTGCGTACTACGCGCGGATGGTGTGAAGCATATCATGAAGGAACAGTATGGCCCCGAAGCGCCAAGCTGGGAGTTTTTGTCCTCGGAGGATGGACGTGCGCCGGATGCCGCTTCGCTCATATCGGCCGGTATCGGCCTATGCTTTATGACTCAAATGGGACGGTTTGCGAAAATGGCGAAGCTACCAATGACTGAATACTCGATCATTCAGGACACGCATTTCTCTCTCGGCGGCGCGTCGGGGGGAACGGGCAAGGCGGCCGTTGCCAAGCCGGTTGAGACGCATGTCTACCTAGAAACGGGTGCGGGCGACGACACGGCCCAAAAGATCCTGGAGGTCGGCGAGCGCACTTGTTTCCTGCACGCATTTTGCCGGGATGACCTAAAACCGAAGGTGCGCGGTGTCAGAAAGTCCCGCGCGACCTAATGTATCCAGCTACTCAGCTGCTACAGCGAAGTCCGGGGTCTCGAGTTCGGGTATGACCCTCTCCATGAAGAGCTGCAATTCTTCTAGCATCTCGTCCTTAGGCTGCTGGGCCCAGTGCCAGATTAGCGTGATGTATTCGCATGGGATGCGCGAATAGATATCCTGCCAGTCGGCTATTGCATCATCAATTGTACCGCCGAGGAAGAATTTGTGTTCCTTCATCGCGCGGAATGCTGCCTCGGCGTCATTGTTGACTGGCTCTACATTATGGTTCCCGAAAACCGAATAGAAGTTCTTAAAGATATCGAGATCATAGGCTCGCAGCTTGCGATCAAAATCATCTGCAGATTTTCCAATTCGGGTGTGCCGTACGATATTCTGCATTTGCCCGTACTGGAGATGACGACCATGCTTGGCGGCCTCCTCCTGGTAGACGCTGGCGAGTTCGACTACCCCGTCGGTTGGGTTAAAATAGCTCGGCCGGAATCCGTGCCGGGCGGCAAATTCTATCGTTGCCCGCGATCGTGCCACGGCGCAGAAAACGGGCGGGTGTGGGTCCTGATAAGGCTTTGGCACAACTGAGATACGCCGTAAGACCCCGTCATCGTCGATCTCGCCCTGAGCGCCCGCTTCACGCGCGATTTCATGGCCTTCATAATTCGCGATCCCCGTGTCGTGCGGGTACGGTGCCTGGTAGAATTTTCCATTTAGTTCAACTGAATCCTTGGTCCAGCAATCTAGGACCATTTCGACGCGTTCTTCGAAGATTTCACGGTTCTTGGAATCGTTTGAACTGCCGTCGGATACCGTCGCAACGGCGTCATTGGCTTGGCCCAGGATGTTAGCCCAGCGCGACTGATAACCGCGCGCGAAGCCGACAAAATACTTTCCGTTCGTCAAGTGATCGATGATGGCCGTTTCCTCGGCCACACGGATTGGGTCATGCGTTGCCATCACATAGCCGAAGGCACCCACATTTATGTTCTTGGCATGTGAGGCCCAGTGGGCATTCATCACCCCGGGATTTGGTCCAACCTCGTAACCTTCCGAATGGAGGTGATGCTCGATCGTCGACATACCCCAAACGCCCATTTCGTCGGCAGCTTTCAAGATATCGGTCCACTCGTGGACTATCTTATTGTAGAGGTTTGCGTCGCGACCAATCGGCCGTTTAGCGCGGCGGTCATGTTCGTCGTCTGCCGGGATAACCGGATAGAGTTGGACTATTACCTTAGGAGTTCCCATTACGTTTTCACAACTTTCTATTATTTAAAGGATATTCTGCCACCTTTAGCAGTAAAGGCAAGGTAGTTTGGAATGGAATCTCCGGGGAGCCGTACAATCTGAACTTTTGGAGTCCTTTGGATTGTTTGATTATCGAAGTTTTTGGTATCCTTCCCTCTGCCGCTCGAAGGCGCATCTGTCCCTTGGAGAAGTCATATGCCACTGCACCCTCAAATCGTTGCGCTGATTGAACGGGGGGTGGCTTCCGGTGCGCGACCAACTCATGAATTGTCACCCGAAGAAGCCCGAGCACAGATGGAACAGATGTCCAAGGCCCGTGATGTCGAGCGTACGCCCGTGCGCATGGTTGCAGACACGGTGATCGACGGTCCGGGTGGAAACCTTACTTTACGGTTTTACTGGCCTGAGGTGGAGCAGACGGACTTGTCTCCGGCGATCATGTTTTTTCATGGTGGCGGACATGTAATCGGCAGTTTGAATTCGCATGATCAGGTTGCCCGTAACCTGTGTGCCGATACTGGGTACCTGGTGGTTTCCGTGGATTACCGGATGGGGCCGGAAAATAAATTCCCGGCGGCGCCAGAAGACTGTTACGCGGCTACTAAATGGGTTGCGGAGAACACTAGGCAGCTCGCGGTAGATCCAGAACGGATCGCGGTGGCCGGTGACAGTGCCGGTGGAAATCTTGCCGCGGTCGTCGCGATGATGGCACGTGACGCCGGCGGACCGCAGATTGCCTTCCAACTGTTGGTCTACCCGGTTGCCGAATATTCTTTCAATACGCAGTCCTATGCTACCTACGCAGATGGATTTGGAATTCTAACAGCAGCGGGAATGGAATGGTTCCGCAACCACTATCTTAACGGCCTGGAGGACCGAGCAGATTGGCGGGCGGCACCGCTGTGTGCGGACGACTTCTCGAGCCTACCGCCGGCACTTGTGATCACTGCGGAATACGATGTTTTGCATGATGAGGGGGCGGCGTTGGCCGCAGCGTTCGAGGCGGCCGGCGTCACGGTTGAGCATCGCGACTTTCCCGGCATGATACATGGCTTCTATTCATTCGCTTCTTTGGTCGACGATGGTCGTACTGCACAAATCCAAGCTGCGGAGGCCCTTCGAGCCGCGCTGTCTTAATAACGTGACAGAATGATGGTGGCGTCGCTTGACATCATAGGGGGTACGGCAGTACATCCGCCGTCATTGTGGGGGTGTAGCTCAGTTGGTTAGAGCGCCGGCCTGTCACGCCGGAGGCCGCGGGTTCGAGTCCCGTCACTCCCGCCACTTAACCTGCCGCTATTAGTGCCTGCAGGCCGTGATTTCGGGAACGAATCGTTAGGCAGTTAAGGCTTTTCAAAAAAGTAAAAAGACCGCCTGGGCACCGGGTTGTTTAGTTGTGCGGAGCCTTGCGCCGGTGTGTCCGCTGGTGTACTTGTGACTACCCTTGATTCGGGGAGTTTAGGCGCGCATTTTCGGTTCCTTAAGTGCCGAATAACACGCTGTTCCGAGGATCCAAAAACTGGACGTTATCGATGGAAGAACTCCTCCTCGAATACCTGCCAATACTGATTTTTCTCGGACTGGCCGTTGGTCTTTCCCTGATGATGATTATGGCATCAGTGATTGTGGGTGCGCGCAAACCAGATTCGGAAAAGAATTCGGCCTATGAGTGTGGCTTCGATGCTTTTGACGATGCGCGCATGAAGTTCGACGTTAGATTCTACCTCGTCGCGATCCTATTCATCATTTTTGATCTCGAAGTTGCATTCCTGTTTCCCTGGGCGGTTACCCTGTCCGACATAGGTCTGTTTGGCTTTTGGTCGATGATTTCTTTCCTCGGAATATTGACGGTTGGCTTTGTCTATGAATGGCGCAAAGGAGCGCTCGAATGGGAGTAAACGCTAACAATCTTGGGGGTGCGGTATTTGAGCCGGGGTCCGACCAAGACGCTGCCATTCAGGCCGTTTCGGACGAGCTGGCAGACAAGGGCTTCGTTCTCGCGAATGCCGACAAGTTGGTAAACTGGGCGCGTACAGGCTCGCTTTGGCCGATGACCTTCGGCCTAGCTTGCTGTGCGGTAGAGATGATGCACACTGCGGCCTCGCGTTACGACATGGACCGGTTTGGCTTCCTCTTTCGGCCGAGCCCGCGCCAGTCTGACGTGATGATAGTGGCGGGGACGCTGACCAACAAGATGGCGCCGGCCTTGCGCAAGGTCTATGACCAGATGCCCGAGCCGCGTTGGGTCATCTCGATGGGTTCTTGTGCCAATGGTGGCGGCTACTATCACTATTCGTACTCAGTTGTACGCGGCTGCGACCGGATCGTTCCGGTCGACATCTATGTGCCCGGCTGCCCGCCTACGGCCGAAGCGTTGCTCTACGGGATCATGCAATTACAGCGGAAAATTCGCCGCACGGGAACGATCGCGCGCTAGTCGGCGTTGCGATTTATTAGCTTAGGTTACGGACATCCGCATGGACGACGCCCTTAAAGACCTCGGAGAGTATGTTGCCGCCGCCATGCCGCAGGATGTGATCGGTATGGAGGTTGCCTTCGGTGAACTAATGATCACCGTGCGGCCCGCTTCGATTGTCCGTGTATTGTCTTTTCTGCGCGATGACAGTACCTGCCTGTT
The DNA here is from genome assembly GCA_002722515.1 of Alphaproteobacteria bacterium. Classification (GTDB taxonomy): domain Bacteria; phylum Pseudomonadota; class Alphaproteobacteria; order UBA6615; family UBA6615; genus UBA8079. The sequence continues at coordinate 18,067 of PBMH01000034.1, forward strand.
CAAGGTTCTGATTGATCTGTCTGGCGCGGACTATCCCGAGCGCGAATCCCGGTTTGAGGTTATCTACAGCCTTCTGTCCATAAGCCAGAATCAGCGTGTGCGGGTGAAGACGAACGTCGCTGAGAACGTACCTGTTCCCACGGCGATCAAGGTGTTCAGTTCCGCCGGCTGGTACGAGCGCGAGACTTGGGACATGTACGGTATTTATTTTACTGACCATCCCGACCTGCGCCGGCTCCTCACCGATTACGGGTTCGAAGGGCACCCTATGCGCAAGGACTTTCCGCTGACCGGGCGGGTTGAGGTTCGCTACGACGAGACCCAGAAGCGGGTTGTCTATGACCCAGTCAAACTGACCCAGGATTTTCGCGACTTTGATTTCCTCAGCCCCTGGGAGGGAATGGGCGAGATCCTTCCCGGCGACGAGAAATCGAGCATGGATGAGGAAGAGGGAGCAGAGGGCCCCTAATGTCTGAAGTTGCGATCAAGAATATGACTCTCAATTTTGGGCCGCAGCACCCTGCGGCCCATGGTGTACTTCGCCTCGTCCTAGAGATGGACGGTGAGGTAGTCGAGCGTGCCGACCCGCATATTGGTCTGCTTCATCGTGGCACTGAGAAGCTAATTGAATACAAAACGTATCTTCAGGCGGTGCCCTATTTCGACCGGCTCGATTACGTCTCACCGATGTGCCAGGAACATACCTACGCACTGGCCGTAGAGAAGTTACTCGGTATCGATGTGCCTGAGCGCGGTCAGTATATCCGCGTACTGTTCTCCGAAATCACACGCATCCTAAACCACATCATGAACCTGACGACCTACGCGCTCGACGTCGGGGCGATGACGCCGCTCTTGTGGGGCTTCGAGGAACGCGAGCGGATGATGGAATTTTATGAACGCGTGTCGGGCGCGCGGCTGCATGCGGCTTACTTCCGTCCCGGCGGTGTGCATCAGGATTTGCCGGCTGGCCTAGTTGAGGATATTTATTCCTTTTGCGAGAGCTATCCAAAGTTCATTGACGACATGGAAAGCCTGCTCACCGAAAACCGTATCTTCAAGCAGCGTACTGTTGACATTGGTATCTTCTCGCCCGAGGAGGCGATGGACTGGGGCATGTCGGGCCCGACCCTGCGCGCCAGTGGCGTAGCCTGGGACCTTCGGAAATCCCAGCCCTATGATGTCTATGATCGGATGGACTTCGACGTACCCGTCGGCAAGACTGGTGACTGTTACGCCCGCTATCTAGTCCGCGTCGAGGAGATGCGTCAGAGCCTGCGTATCATCAAGCAGTGCCTCGATGAGATTCCTGAAGGGCCGGTGATGACCCAGAATCACAAGCTTACTCCGCCGCGCCGCGGCGTGATGAAGCATTCGATGGAAGCGCTGATCCATCACTTTAAGCTCTACACCGAGGGCTATCACGTGCCCGCTGGCGAGACCTACACCGCCGTTGAGGCGCCCAAGGGCGAGTTCGGCGTTTATCTGGTGGCCGACGGTAGCAACCGACCCTATCGCTGTAAGATCCGCGCGCCGGGCTTCGCCTTTATGCAGGCCGTAGAGGCCCTTACCAAGGGACACATGCTGGCCGATGTTCCGGCGGTAATAGGCAGCCTCGATATTGTATTCGGGGAGGTTGACCGATGAGCGACGCCTTTGTGTTCGACGAGAATTACGCCGCCCGGGCCGAAACCATTGTGGCTCGCTACCCGGAGGGGCGGCAACAGAGCGCGGTGATCCCCCTGCTCGACCTAGCTCAGCGCCAGGCTGGCGGCTGGCTGCCCACCGACGTTATCGAGTATGTGGCGACCTATCTCGACATGCCGAGAATCCGGGTGCTCGAGGTCGCGAGTTTCTATTCGATGTTCAATCTCGAGCCCGTCGGTAAGAACTTCGTACAGCTCTGCCGCACCACGCCGTGCTGGCTGCGTGGGTCCGATGACCTGCGCGCCGTGGCCCGGGACGTCACTGGCTGCGAACTCGGCGAGACAAGCGCAGACGGTGCCTTCACCGTAGTTGAGGTCGAGTGCCTCGGGGCCTGTTGCAACGCGCCGATGGTCCAGATCAACGACGAATATTACGAGGATCTTACGGCCGACCGCTTTAAGAATGTCCTCGAGGCGCTCAAGCGTGGAGAGGTGCCGGACCCCGGCTCCCAGTCGGGGCGCGTGGGATCGGAACCGACCGGCGAGCGGGCTACGCTGAACGGTGCAGGTGCCAATGCGGGGGAGGGCGCGTGATGCTGCAGGATAAGGACCGCATCTTCCAGAATCTCTACGCCCAGGATGATTGGCGCCTCAAAGGGGCGAAGCGCCGTGGTATTTGGGACAACACCAAGGAGTTGATAGAGCGTGGCCGGGAGACACTGGTCAATGAGATGAAGGAATCGGGTCTGCGCGGACGCGGGGGTGCCGGGTTCCCGACAGGCGTGAAATGGTCCTTCATGCCGTCCGAAGAACACCGCGACGAGCGGCCCCATTATCTGGTGGTCAATGCAGATGAGTCCGAGCCGGGCACCTGCAAAGACCGCGAAATACTGCGCTACGATCCACATACCTTGGTAGAAGGCTGCCTCGTCGCAGGTTTCGCTATGGGTGCGAATGTGGCCTATGTCTATGTGCGGGGAGAGTTCTATTCCGAGGCTTCGCATCTTCAGCAGGCCATCGACGAGGCCTACGAGGCCGGCCTGATCGGCCCGAACGCCTGCAACTCGGGTTGGGACTTCGATGTCTACCTGCATCGTGGTGCCGGGGCCTATATCTGCGGCGAAGAGACGGCTCTGCTCGAAAGCCTGGAGGGCAAGAAGGGGCAGCCCCGTCTCAAGCCGCCATTCCCGGCGGCCTGTGGCCTGTATGGTTGTCCGACCACGGTAAATAATGTCGAGACTATTGCCGTGGCACCGACTATCCTGCGCCGCGGCCCGTCCTGGTTTGCCAGCTTTGGACGCGAGAACAACACCGGCACGAAGATCTTCTCGATCTCCGGCCATGTTAACAATCCGTGCAACGTTGAAGAAGAGATGAGCATCCCCCTGAAGGAACTCATCGAGAAACATGCCGGCGGGGTGCGGGGTGGCTGGGACAATCTCCAGGCCGTGATTCCGGGCGGGTCCTCCACGCCGTGCCTGTCTAAAAACATTTGTGACAACGTCCTGATGGATTTCGATGGTTTGCGTGAACACAACACGGGGCTCGGGACCGCGGCGGTCATCGTCATCGACAAGTCCGCCGACATGGTCGAAGCAATCGCACGATTAAGTCATTTTTACCGCCACGAAAGCTGCGGCCAATGTACACCGTGCCGCGAGGGCATGGGCTGGGTCTACCGGGTTATGAAACGGCTCGTAACTGGCGATGCCGAGATCGAGGAAATCGACATGCTCTGGGAAGTTACCAAGCAGATCGAAGGGCACACGATTTGTGCGCTCGCCGACGGCGGCGTTTGGCCGGTGCAAGGGCTAATTCGCCATTTCAGGCCCGAACTTGAGCGCCGCATTCTTGAGCGCAAAACGGGCTCGGCGCCCGCCCAGGCCGCGGAATAAGGAGCGGGCAGATGCCAACAGTAACCGTCGACGGCGTCCAGATCGAAGTTCCCGATGGGGTAACCGCGCTGCAAGCTTGCGAGATGGCTGGCAAGGAGATCCCGCGTTTCTGTTATCACGAGCGCCTTTCGGTCGCTGGTAACTGCCGCATGTGCCTAGTCGAAGTCTCGCCTGGGCCGCCCAAGCCCGCCGCGTCTTGTGCGCTGCCGGTCGCCGACGGCATGGAAATCAAAACCGACAGCGAGATGGTCAAGAATGCCCGCAACGGTGTGATGGAGTTCCTGCTCATCAATCACCCGCTCGATTGTCCCATCTGCGATCAGGGTGGTGAGTGCGATTTGCAGGATCAGGCCATGGCCTATGGCCGCGGCGGCTCGCGCTTTGAAGAACATAAGCGCGCGGTGAAAGACAAGCATATGGGGCCGCTGGTCAAGACGATCATGACCCGCTGCATCCACTGCACGCGTTGCGTGCGATTCGCTACCGAGGTTGCCGGCGTACCCGAACTCGGTCTGTTGGGGCGCGGTGAGCACGCCGAGATCACGACCTATCTCGAGAAATCCCTGGATTCCGAATTGAGTGCGAATGTTATTGATCTGTGCCCAGTTGGTGCGCTGACCTCGAAGCCCTATGCCTTCATTTCGCGCCCATGGGAATTGTCGAAGACCGAGTCTGTCGATGTGCTCGACGCGGTTGGGGCTTCGATCCGGGTGGATGCCCGCCAGACCGAGGTGCTTCGGGTGCTACCGCGCCTGAACGAAGATGTGAACGAGGAGTGGCTTGCCGACAAGTCGCGTTATGCCTGCGATGCACTCTCGCGCCAGCGGCTCGACCGGCCCTACGTACGCCGGGACGGTAAGCTCACCGAGGCGAGGTGGGACGAAGCCTTCGCGGCGATTGCTCACAAGATGAAGGGCCTCGACGGCAGGCGGATCGCCGCCATCGCGGGCGATCTATGTGATGCCGAATCTATGTTCGTTCTCAAGGGCCTGATGGATGCCACGGGCTCGCCGAACAGGGATTGCCGACAAGACGGCGCGAAGCTGCCGGCAGAGCCGCGTGCGGCCTATGTCATGAACAGCGGGATAGCGGAGATCGAGACAGCTGATGTGGTGCTTTTGATCGGTAGCAATCCGCGCTGGGAGGCGCCACTTGTCAACACGCGGCTCCGCAAGGCTTGGCTCCAGGGCGGTGCGTCCATCGCCATGGTTGGTTCTCAGATAGACCTGACCTATCCGTGCGAGAATCTCGGTGCCGGTCCGGACACACTCAAGGCCATCGCCACTGGTTCGCACCCGTTTGCCGAAACTCTCAAGCGCGCCGAACGACCGTTGATGATTGTCGGCATGGGCGCGCTCGCGCGCGATGACGGTGAAGCAGTGCTCGCGACCGCGCGTTCGCTCGCCGAAGCATGCAATGTCGTCCGCGACGACTGGAATGGTTTCAATGTCCTGCACACAGCGGCCGCGCGTGTCGGCGGTCTGGACCTAGGCTTCGTGCCGGGAGCGGATGGCTGTGACGTCGCCGGCATCCTCGATGGCGCATCGGTGGGTGATATCGAGCTGGTCTATCTGCTCGGCGCTGATGAGATCGACATGAGCCGGCTGGGCAATGCCTTCGTGGTCTATCAGGGCCATCATGGCGACGCTGGGGCCCATCGAGCCGACGTGATTCTACCCGGCGCGGCCTATACCGAGAAGAACGGCACTTATGTAAACACCGAAGGTCGGGTTCAACTTGGTCGCCAGGCGGTGCAGCCGCCCGGTGATGCGCGTGAAGACTGGGCGATCATCCGCGCGCTGTCGGGCGTGATTGATGCCGGTCTAGAGTACGTCACCTTAGGTGATGTGCGTTCCGCAATGGTCGCCGCCAATCCGATCTTCGAGCAGGTCGATGCGCGCATCACGCCAGCCTGGGGAGGCTTCGGCGTAGCCGGGGTGATGGATGACACCGCCTTCAAGAGCCCGATCGACAATTACTACATGACCGACCCAATCAGCCGGGCCTCGGAAACCATGGCCGAATGCACCCGGGAGTTTGTAGCGGGCAGCGGTGATAGGACCGGAACGGATGGTTGAGTTTTGGTGGTCATACGCGTGGCCGACGCTCTGGATAGTTATCCAGATACTGTTCATCGTCGTGCCGCTGCTCATAGTGGTTGCCTATCTGACTTATGCCGAGCGCAAGGTTATTGGTCTCATGCAGCTGCGGATGGGCCCGAACGTGGTGGGGCCTTTTGGGTTGCTGCAGCCGTTTGCCGACGCTCTGAAGCTAATGACAAAGGAGTTGATCATCCCGACAGGGGCGAACCGGGTGGTTTTCCTGCTGGCCCCGATGCTGACCTTCATCCTCGCGATGGTTGGGTGGGCGGTGATCCCGGTGGCCGAAGGCTGGGTCCTGTCCGACATCAACGTCGGCATCCTCTATCTCTTTGCGATCAGCTCCCTGGGGGTCTATGGCATCATTATGGCCGGCTGGGCGTCGAACTCTAAATACCCGTTCCTGGGCGCGCTGCGCTCGGCGGCCCAGATGGTCTCCTACGAGGTCTCGATTGGCTTCGTCATCATCACGGTGCTGCTCGCGGTGGGGTCCCTGAACCTCACCGACATCGTGTTGGCCCAGAAGGATGTCTGGTTTTTTATACCGCTGTTGCCGATGTTCATCGTATTTGTCGTCTCGGCACTGGCCGAAACTAACCGTGCGCCCTTCGATCTGCCGGAAGCCGAGGCCGAGCTGGTCACCGGCTACAATGTCGAATATTCGGCCATGGCCTTCGCGCTCTTCTTTCTCGGCGAGTACGCGAACATGGTGCTGATGAGCGGGATGACGGTCATTCTGTTCCTGGGCGGCTGGCTGCCGCCCCTCGACATCGCCATCTTCAACTGGGTGCCTGGCATCATTTGGTTCGCACTCAAGGTCTCGGCGATACTATTCGTGTTCCTGTGGGTGCGCGCGACGTTGCCGCGCTATCGTTATGACCAGCTGATGCGGCTGGGTTGGAAGGTCTTTCTGCCCGCCTCGCTGCTATGGGTCGTGGTCACCGCGGGCGCGATCGTCGTGTTCGACTGGTACCCCGGCGTCGTGAACTAGGGAGGATCGATATGGCTATGCTCGACCGTACTGCCCGTTCGCTGCTCCTGGCGGAGATCATCGCGGGCCTGTGGCTGACACTGAAGTATTTCTTCAAGCCGAAGGTCACGCTGAACTACCCCTACGAGAAGGGGCTGATAAGTCCGCGCTTCCGGGGCGAGCACGCGCTGCGCCGCTATCCGAATGGCGAGGAACGCTGTATCGCCTGCAAGCTGTGCGAAGCGATTTGCCCGGCGCAGGCCATCACCATTGAAGCCGAGCCGCGCACCGACGGTTCACGCCGCACCACGCGCTACGACATCGACATGACGAAGTGCATCTATTGCGGTTTCTGTCAGGAAGCCTGTCCGGTGGACGCCATCGTAGAAGGGCCGAACTTTGAGTTTGCGACGGAAACCCGTGAGGAGCTGATGTATGACAAAGAAAAGCTCCTGACGAATGGCGATCGTTGGGAATCCGAGCTGGCGGCGGCGATCTCCGCCGACGCGCCTTACCGGTAGGTGGGGACAGAAACTTGGTCATTCAGGCACTCGCATTTTATCTCTTTGCTGCGCTCGCCGTCGCGTCCGGCGTGATGGTGATTTCTGCCCGTAACCCTGTCCACTCGGTCCTGTTCCTGATCCTTGCCTTCTTTAACGCGGCGGGTCTGTTTGTGCTGATCGGCGCCGAGTTTCTGGCGATGATTCTAATCGTTGTCTATGTCGGGGCCGTTGCAGTGCTGTTCCTGTTTGTCGTTATGATGCTCGACATCAATTTCGCCGAACTGCGCGAAGGCTTCCTGCAGTACCTGCCTGTCGGTGCGCTGATCGGGCTGATTCTAGCGGCCGAGCTTATACTGATCTTCGGTGCATGGATCGTGGCGCCGGATGCGGAGCAGACATTGACATCCCCGGCATTGCCGCTGGACCAGGTCACCAACACCCATGCACTTGGTCGGATCATCTACACAGACTATGTCTACCTGTTCCAGGCATCGGGTCTGATTCTATTGATAGCGATGATCGGCGCGATCGTCCTGACCCTGCGTCACCGACCTGGGGTGCGCCGCCAGAAGATCGCGGACCAGGTTTCGCGTCGTCGCGAGGATGTTGTTGAAGTGCGCGACGTTACCACGGGGGGTGGCGCCTGATGCTCGAGATCGGTCTTTCCCACTATCTGACGGTCGGCGCGATCCTGTTCACGCTCGGCATTTTCGGCATCTTTCTGAACCGGAAAAACGTCATCATCATCCTGATGTCTATCGAGCTGATGCTGCTTGCGGTCAATATCAACTTCGTTGCCTTCTCCGCCCATCTGGGAGACCTAGTAGGCCAGGTCTTCGCCATGTTCATCCTCACGGTCGCGGCCAGCGAGGCGGCGATCGGGCTGGCCATACTTGTCGTCTATTTCCGCAATCGCGGATCGATCGCCGTAGAAGACATCAACATGATGAAGGGTTGATCGGGGAATGATCGAACTCGCCGTCTTCTTGCCGCTCGCGGGCGGACTGATCGCCGGAATCTTCGGTACTCGCATGGGCGACCGTGCCGCGCAGCTCGCCACCGTGATCCCGATGCTGATCGCGGCTGTCCTGTCGTGCATCCTGCTCTGGCAGGTCGGCATTGAGGGTAACGGCCGCACGGCCGAGCTGTTCACTTGGATCAACTCCGGCACGCTGCAAATAAGCTGGGCGTTGCGCGTCGACACGCTAACGGCGGTGATGATGTTCGTGGTCAACGTCGTCTCCTCGATGGTGCATGTCTATTCCGTCGGCTACATGTCCCATGACCCGCACAAGCCGCGCTTTATGGCCTATCTGAGCTTATTCACCTTCTTCATGCTGGCGCTGGTGACGGCCGACAACTTCGTCCAAATGTTCTTCGGCTGGGAAGGCGTCGGCCTGATGTCCTATCTTCTGATCGGCTTCTGGTTCGGTCGCCCGTCGGCAAATGCTGCCGCGATAAAGGCCTTCGTAGTCAACCGCGTTGGCGACTTCGGTTTCATGCTCGGTATCTTTGGTGTGTTTTTTGCCTTCGGTACTCTCGACTTCGACGCCGTGTTTGCCGCGGTACCGGACGTTGCGGGGCAGACCTTCACCTTCCTGTCCATGGAGCTAGATATCGTTACAACGATCTGCTTCCTGCTGTTTATAGGCGCGATGGGCAAGTCGGCGCAGATCGGCCTGCACACTTGGCTACCCGACGCGATGGAGGGGCCGACCCCGGTCTCGGCGCTCATTCATGCCGCAACGATGGTGACGGCGGGGGTGTTCATGGTCGCGCGGCTCTCACCGATGTTTGAGTTCGCCCCTGTTGCCCTGACCTTCGTCGCCCTTGTCGGCGGTACCACAGCCTTCTTCGCAGCCACGATCGGCCTGACCCAATGGGACATAAAGCGCGTCATTGCCTATTCGACCTGTTCGCAGCTGGGCTACATGTTCTTCGCCATCGGCGTGGGTGCATATCCAGCCGCGATCTTCCACCTTATGACCCACGCCTTCTTCAAGGCCCTCCTGTTCCTCGGCGCGGGTAGCGTCATCCACGGCATGGATGACGAGCAGGACATGCGCAAGATGGGCGGGCTCTATCCCAAGATGCGCAAGACCGCGGTCCTGATGTGGATCGGCAGTCTCGCGCTGGCGGGGGTCGGGATCCCGATCCTGGGCATCGGCTTTGCGGGATTCTATTCCAAGGACATCATCCTCGAATCTGCCTTCGCGGCGCACACGGGCATGGGCCAGTATGCCTTCTGGGCGGGCATCGCGGCGGCGCTGATGACCGCCTTCTATTCCTGGCGGCTCCTGTTCTTGACCTTCCACGGCCGCACCCGGGCAGATGAGCAAACCTTCGACCACGCCCATGAATCGCCCTGGGTTATGATCGCGCCGCTGTTCGTCCTAGCGGCCGGCGCGCTGTTCTCGGGTGCGCTCGCCTTCGAGTATTTCGTAGGTCACGATATGGATCACTTCTGGGGGGGCTCGATTCTGATGCTCTCGGACATCATCGAGGAAGCACACCATGTACCGAAATGGGTGAAGATCCTGCCGATCGTCGTTGGCGTCGTGGGCATCGGTGGTGCCTGGGTCATGTATATGGCGAAGCCCGGCTGGCCGGCGCGCGTCGCGGGTTTCATCGGGCCGGTTTACAGCTTCGTCTTCAACAAGTGGTACTTCGACGAGCTCTATGACCGCCTGTTCGTCCGCCCGTCCTTCTATATTGGCCGCGGCCTTTGGAAGTCTGGTGATGGCGCGGTCATCGATGGGGTCGGCCCCGACGGGGTGGCCACCGCGGCCAAGGATATTGCTGCCCGGGCGAGCCGCTTACAGTCGGGCTATGTCTTCCATTATGCGTTCGCGATGCTGATCGGGCTAGTGATTCTAGCCAGCTGGTTCCTCTTCGGCTTCTTCGGGTAGGAGCGGCGACATATGGAATCTTTCCCCATTCTCTCGCTGGTCACCTTCCTGCCGTTGGTCGGCGTGCTGTTCATCATGGCGGCGCGCGGTACCGAGGAGCAGGTCGCCCGCAATGCCCGCTTGGGCGCGCTTTGGACGTCGCTCGCGACCTTCATGATCAGCCTGCTGCTGTGGATCAACTTCGATCCGACGACGGCAGACTTCCAATTTGTCGAGAAAGTCGAGTGGCTGCCCGCCTTCGACATCGCCTATCACATGGGCGTCGACGGCATTTCGCTGCTGTTCGTGATCCTCTCCACCTTCCTTACCCCGATCTGCGTGGTCGCATCGTGGAAGGCGGTCTCGACCAGGGTGAAGGAGTACATGATCGCGTTCCTGGTGCTCGAGACCTTCATGATCGGCACCTTCGTCGCTCTCGATTTTTTGCTCTTCTACATCTTCTTCGAGGCCGTGCTAATCCCGATGTTCATCATCATCGGCGTGTGGGGCGGGCCGCGCCGGGTCTACTCGGCCTTCAAGTTCTTCCTTTATACACTCGCCGGTTCGGTCCTGCTTCTGGCTGCGCTGCTGGCGCTCTATTTCGAGGCCGGCACCACCGACATCCCAACGCTGATGGCGTTCGATGTCCCGGCGGGGCTACAGACCTGGCTGTGGCTTGCCTTCTTCGCCTCCTTCGCGGTGAAGATGCCCATGTGGCCTGTCCACACCTGGTTGCCCGATGCCCATGTGGAAGCGCCCACCGCGGGCTCGGTCATCCTGGCCGGCGTGCTTCTGAAGATGGGCGGCTACGGCTTCCTGCGCTTCTCGCTGCCTATCCTACCGCTTGCATCGGAACAGTTTGTGCCGCTGATCTATACGCTCTCGGTGATCGCCATCATCTACACCTCGCTGGTGGCGCTTGCCCAAGAGGACATGAAGAAGCTGATCGCCTATTCCTCCGTGGCACATATGGGCTTCGTGACCATCGGTATCTTCACTGGCGTCCAGCAGGGCATCGACGGGGCGATCTTCCAGATGCTTAGCCACGGTGTTATCTCGGCTGCGCTATTCCTGTGCGTCGGCGTCGTCTACGACCGCGAGCACAGCCGCGAGATTGCCCATTACGGCGGGCTGGTCGAACGCATGCCGATGTTCGCCTTCGTCTTCATGGTGTTTATGCTGGGCTCGGTGGGCCTGCCTGGGACCAGCGGGTTTGTCGGCGAGTTCCTAGTGCTGCTGGGCGCGTTCCAGGACAATACCTGGATCGCCCTCTTCGCCGCGACCGGCGTGATCCTCGGGGCGGCCTACATGCTCTATCTCTACCGGCGAGTGATCTTCGGGAAGCTAGAGAAGGAGTATTTAAAGACGATCATGGACCTGGATGCGCGCGAGATCGCGATTTTCGTGCCGCTGGTCGTGCTAGTCCTGTGGATGGGCATCTGGCCCGACCCGTTCCTCAGCGTATTCGACGCGAGTGTCTCCAACCTGCTCGCAAACTACCAGTCGGCCTTGGCTGCAGCCGAGCCGTTGAGCCTCGCGGGCCGATAGGCGGAAGGGCGCTAGAATATGAATATTGCCGTCGAAATCGGTGCCATCTGGCCTGAGTTGTTTATCGCCGTCACCGGGATGGCTATGCTTATGTATGGGGCGTTCCGGGGTGAGGCATCGACCGGTTTTTTGACTTGGGTCGGCGTCGTGGTAATGGCTGTCGCCGTGCTGCTCGTGCTAGCGGGACCGTCGGGTAAGACCTCTGCCTTCAATGGCCAATTCATGGTTGATGCGTTCGCCGTATTCACGAAGGTTCTGCTGATTGCAGGGGCCGTGCTCGCGTTGATTCTCGGGCAGCCCTACAATAGACGTGAAGGCATTAAGCAGTTCGAATATCCAATCCTGATTGTCTTTGCCGTCCTTGGCATGATGATGATGGTGTCGGCCAATGATCTGCTGTCGCTGTATGTGGGCCTAGAACTTCAGAGCCTCGCTCTCTACGTCGTCGCGGCGATCCGGCGTGATAATCTTCGCTCGTCGGAAGCAGGCCTCAAATATTTCGTTCTAGGCGCATTAAGTTCGGGAATTCTGCTCTACGGTATGTCTCTAATCTATGGGTTTGCGGGCACGACGGGCTTCGATGGTCTTGCCGTAATCTTCGCGGCCGACAGCGATGCGCCCGTTGGGGCGATCGTCGGGTTGGTGTTTATTGCCGCCGGGCTCGCCTTCAAGGTTTCCGCGGTACCGTTCCACATGTGGACACCTGACGTGTATGAAGGCGCTCCTACGCCGGTGACAGCCTTCTTTGCTGTTGCGCCAAAGGTCGCGGCGATGGCGCTCTTCGTTCGCGTAATGCTCGAGCCGTTCGGTGATCTTGTCGCGGAATGGCAGCAGGTGATCTGGTTTATCTCGCTCGCCTCGATGGTCCTCGGTTCGTTCGCCGCGATTGTGCAGACCAACATCAAGCGGCTTATGGCTTACAGTTCTATCGGCCATATGGGTTTCGTACTTGTCGGACTCGCTGCCGGAAACGAGACCGGCATCCAAGGCATCCTTCTTTATCTGACGATCTACCTGTTCATGAATATGGGTACGTTCGCCTGCATTCTCGCCATGCGACGACAGGGACGCATGGTTGAAGAGATTGATCAACTCGCCGGGCTGAGTAAAACCAATCCGTATCTAGCAGCCGCGATCGGAGTGTTCATGTTCTCCATGGCAGGAATTCCGCCGCTTGCGGGGTTCTTCGCCAAGTTTTACGTCTTCCTTGCCGCGATCGAGGCGGGTCTCTATGTCCTTACCGTCGTTGGCCTGCTAACCAGCGTTGTGGGTGCGTATTACTACCTACGGATTGTCAAGCTGATGTATTTTGACGAACCCGCCGAGGCGTTTGATCGACCGCTCGGTCGTGAGATCTCGGTCATCGTGACGGTGACGGGTCTGATCACGGTCTTCTTCTTTATCGGGCTCGCGCCGGTTCTCGACGGGGCCAGGGTAGCAGCGGCGGTCCTGTTCTGAGTATGGTTGATCGTGCGGATGTGCCGCCGGGTTGCCATCTGATCGCAAAGGACAGCGTTGGCAGTACCAGCGAAGATGCGAGGTTCCTAGCCGCCGAAGGGGCACCGCATCTCACCGTTGTCTGGGCACGGGAACAGACTGCGGGGCGCGGGCGCCACGGCCGTAGCTGGGCCTCTCCGCGCGGTAACCTTTACCTCTCAATTTTGTTGCGACCCGATTGCTCTATCGCGGATGCGCCGCAGATCGGCTTTGCGGTTGGTGCGGCTATGGCCCGCGCGATCCGCGAGATCTCGGGGGCTGAGGTCGATCTCAAATGGCCCAACGACCTTTTGCTGGATGGCCACAAGGTGTCAGGAATTCTACTCGAGAGTGCGGGACGTGCCGACGGCGCCCTCGACTGGGTCATCGCTGGCATCGGCGTAAATGTCGGCAGCCGGCCCGATGTGCCCGGGTCTACGAGCCTGTGCGCTGCGGGATATGATGTTGCAGTAGAGGCGCTGCTAGAGAGTTTTCTGCCGAAACTTGTCGAATTGCTCGCGATCTGGTCTCGCGACGGGTTTGCGCCGGTGCGAGCCGTTTGGTCAGCGTTGGCGCTGTCACCTGATACCGCGATCTCGGTGAAGCTGCCGGATGGCATACGGACGGGAATATTTATGGGTATAGACGAGAGCGGAAACCTCGTTCTAAGAGACGGCTCTGGCGTTGAACATATTGCGGTCGGGGATGTTTTCCCGCTAAGCACGGTCTTCCGAAAAGATGTTCCAGGAGCGAGCTGATGCTGCTTGTGATCGATTGTGGCAACACCAACACCGTCTTCGCGGTGTATGATGGTGATGTCCAACTGGGCAAATGGCGAATCGCGACCAATCCACAGCGCACGTCGGATGAATATGCGGTTTGGCTGACCCAGCTAATATCGCTCAAGGGGCTGAGCACGGCCGATGTGACAGACGCGATCGTGACGACCGTCGTACCGGGGACCCGGCGCGCCATTGTTGACCTTCTTGAATCCCATTTCCACGTATCTCCGTTGCTGATCCGTGATCCCGATGTTGATCTGGGCCTCGAAGTGCTTATCGACCGGCCCGAACAGGTGGGTGCCGATCGACTTGTGGCTTCAGTGGGCGCCCATCTTCTGCATCCCGGACACCTGATTGTAATCGACTTCGGTACGGGTACCACCTTTGACATCGTCGATGATGCGGGCAACTTCCGCGGCGGAGTCATCGCGCCGGGTATCAACCTGTCGGTCGAAGCCCTTTATATGGCTGGCGCACTGCTGCCGCGGGTCAATATTGAGAGGCCAAAAAAGGTAATTGGCGGCGCGACGGTGCCGGCGATGCAATCCGGAATTTTCTGGGGCTATGTCGCGATGATCGAGGGCATGGTGCCGCGTATCGCCGAGGAATATGGAAGGTCCGTTACGGTCGTTGCTACTGGGGGCCTCGCGCCGCTGTTTGCCGATGTAACAGACGTGATTGACGCCACAGAACCTGATTTGACCCTGACCGGCTTGCACGAGATCGCCCGGCGCAATGGGATTGCCTGACGGCGGTTCCACGAGGATACCCATGATACCCGGTTCCGATGAAGTCCTCTTCGTGCCTCTTGGCGGCACTGGTGAAATTGGTATGAATTTCAACGTCTACGGCCATGATGGTCAATGGATGGTTATCGATTGCGGCGTCACCTTCGGCGATCCGTCCTATCCCGGTGTCGATGTGATGACTGCAGATCCTACCTTCATCGAGAACCGCCGTGACAAGCTCGCCGGGCTGCTGGTCACCCACGCGCATGAGGACCATGTGGGAGCGGTCGCACATCTCTGGCCGCGTCTCAAATGTCCAATTTATGCCACGCCCTTCACGATGGCGGTCTTGCGCCGTAAGCTGGAGGAGGCGGGACTGGCCGGTCGGGTGCCAGTACACGAGGTTCCTCTGTCCGGGCACGTCTCGATTGGGCCGTTCGAGCTGACACTAGTGGTTCTAACCCATTCGATTCCTGAGCCAAATGGCGTGATCATCCGGACCGCGGCGGGGACGATTTTCCACACTGGAGACTGGAAGCTCGATCCCTCGCCGTTGATCGGCGAAACCACCGACGATGCGGCGCTGCGCGCAGTCGGTGCAGAAGGCGTCCTGGCTATGATCGGGGATTCAACCAATGCTACGGTCGAAGGGGGAACAGGATCAGAGGCCGAGGTACGCGACAGCCTGATGAATCTGATCGAGGGATATCAGGAGCGCGTCGCGTTCGCCTGTTTCGCGAGCAACATCGCTCGTATCCAGACCGTCGCCGAAGTCGCGCATGCTCATGGGCGCGCCGTCGGCCTGGCCGGGCGCTCTCTGTGGCGAATGACCGATGCTGCGCGCGCGACGGGTTATCTGCGCGACCTACCGCCCTTCGTGCGTGAGGAGGAGGCGATGCTCTTGCCACGCGGCAAGGTAGCGCTGATTTGCACCGGCAGCCAGGGCGAACAGCGTGCGGCCCTGTCGCGGATTGCGCGTGATGATCATCCGAACATCACGCTGGATGGCGGGGACACGGTCATCTTCTCCTCGCGAATTATTCCGGGAAACGAGTTGCCGATTGGGCGTCTGCAAAACCAGCTCGTTTCGATGGGTGTACGTGTGATCACGGAAAATGATCACTTCGTTCATGTCTCCGGGCACCCCGCGCGCGACGAGCTGCGCCAAATGTATCAGTGGATTCGGCCGACGATCGCTGTGCCGGTTCATGGTGAGGCGCATCACCTGCGAGCCCATTCCGAACTCGCCAAGGAATGTCAGGTACCCCATACGCCGATAATCGAAAACGGTGACGTGCTACGCCTCCATCCCGACGGGCCCGAGATCTGCGGTAAGGTTCAGGCCGGGCGCCTCGCAGTCGATGGCCGCGACCTAATCCGGCTCGATGATTCGAATCTGCGCGAGCGGAATCACATGCTATGGAATGGCTCGGCGACTCTTACCTTGGTCATTAATTGCAAGGGATTCGCCGTCTCCGAACCCCAGCTTACCGCGCCGGGCCTTCTGGGGGACAGCGAGGAGGATTTTGACTTGATGGACGATGTCATTGACGATGTGCTCGATGCCCTGTCCAAAGCCAAGGCGAACGAGCGGCGCGATGACGATCTTTTGAGCGAACGGCTGCGTCGCGCGGTACGAAAAAGTTTCCGGGCGCGTAGGGGCAAGAACCCGAAAACTGAGATACACTTGGTCCGCCTAGACGACTGAGGAGTTGGAGCTGTCATGATTGGACGGTTGAATCATGTTGCGATTGTTGTACCCGACCTGGATGGCGCAGCTGAGATTTACCGGGAAACTTTGGGCGCGCACGTATCTGAACCGGTTGCATTGCCGTTGCATGGTGTCACAACTGTCTTCGTCGAATTGCTCAATACCAAGATCGAGCTGTTGCACCCGCTAGGTGAGGATTCCCCCATCGCACTTTTCCTAGAGAGAAACCCGTCTGGCGGCATGCACCACGTCTGCTACGAGGTCGATGACATTCATGCCGCACGCGATCGGTTGGTCACCGAGGGTGCGCGGGTGCTTGGCGACGGCGAACCTAGGCGGGGTGCCCATGACAAGCCGGTGTTGTTCCTGCATCCCAAGGATTTCTGCGGCACCCTCGTCGAACTCGAACAGGTCTGATTTAGGATGAATCCCGTCACCGCCGCCGTCGTCTTCATCATGATCTGGTGGTTGACACTGTTCACGGTTTTACCTTGGGGCGTGCGCCGTACAGAGGATCCGGAGGAGGGGCATGATCGGGGAGCTCCGGCGCGTCCCATGCTCATTCGCAAGTTAGCGATCACCACGGGGATCACAATTGTTATTTTCGTGTTTCTGTTTGTGGTGATAGAGCGCAGCGGGCTCTCGCTGCGCGATATCGCGGACCGGTACGCGCTTTAACTCTCGCGAAATCGGTTCAGACGCCGAAAAAACCGGCCACGGCCGCCAGCATCACGACCAGCCAGGGAGGCATCCGCCAGACCGCCAGGAGGACGATCGCCACGACCACGGTGGCGAAATCCGATGTATCGTCAACGCTCGATGTCCAGACCGGAGTGAACAGCACCGCGAGCAGCAGGCCGACCACGGCGGCGTTCACCCCGCTAAGAGCCGACCGAACCCGCGCACGCGCGCGCAACGCGTCCCAGAAGGGTAGGGTTGCGCCCAGTAGCAGGAAAGAGGGCAGGAACACCGCGATGATCGCCAGCGCGCCGCCAGTCCAGCCGCCGAGATATCCGTTGCCGGGTTCGATGACGTTGCCGAGATAACCGGCCAGTGCAAACATTGGCCCGGGTATGGCTTGGGCCGCGCCGTAACCGGCGAGGAAGGTGTCAGTCGACGTCCAACCGGTCGGTACCACCTCGGCCTCAAGTAGGGGCAGAACCACATGCCCGCCGCCGAAGACCAGCGATCCGACACGGTAGAACCCGGTTACGGCGTCCAGGTTGCCGGACTTAACCGTCTCGGTTAGCACCGGCAGCCCGAGGAGCAGCAGAAGGAACGCTCCGAGGAGAAGGAGGCCGACGACACGGTTGCCCCGGGTTGGCATTGCGCCGGCGGTATCGAGGGGAGCGTCGTGCAGGAAGAGGCTACCAGCGGCGGCGGCCATGGCGATGACCAGGAGCTGGAACCAAACCGCACCAGAGAACAGGATCACGACGCAGGCGACGGCAGCGAAGCTCGCACGCAGCGCGTCGTTGCAGGCCGTACGGGCCATACCCCACAGGGCATTTGCTACCACGCCGACTGCGGCGAGCTTAAGGCCATGTACAACGCCTTGGCCCGCCGCGGTTTCGGCGAAGGACAGGCCGAATCCGAGGCCAATCATGATGATCGCTGCTGGTGCCGTAAATCCGAGCCAGGCAGCAATTCCGCCCAGCCAGCCGCGCTGTATCATGCCGATGGCGATACCGGTTTGGCTCGAGGCCGGGCCTGGGAGGAACTGGCAGAGCGAGACTAGGTCGGCGAAGCCCCGTTCGTCGACCCAGCGTCGGCGTTCCACGAACTCGGAGCGGAAATAGCCGAAATGGGCTACGGGCCCGCCGAAGGCCGTCGCGCCGAGAAACAGGAACGCCCAGAAGATCGTAGCCAGTCCGGGCTGCACATTGGCTTGCGAAGGAGTGGAAATCGGTATTCTCTCGGTCGAACAAAACAGGAAGGGATGGATGGGTGTCAGAATACTGTGATATCGCGTTGGGTCACGCATGGCACGGACCCTATCATGATACGGAATACGGATTTCCGACAGATGATGAAGCTACTTTGTTTGAGCGGCTGGTTCTGGAGATTAACCAGGCTGGACTCAGCTGGCTAACGATACTGAAGAAGCGGGAGGGGTTTGTTTCTGCATTCGAGGGGTTCGATGTGGACAAAGTCGCCAGTTATGGTGAGCGGGACCGCGCGCGCCTTCTTGATGATCCCTCGATCATCCGTAATCGATTGAAGGTCGATGCAGCTATCCACAATGCGGGATGTATCGTCGCAATGCGCAAGAATTATGGCGGTTTTTCTCAATGGCTAGAAGTACAACATCGGCATATCAAGCTGGACAAGGAAGCGTGGGTAAAACTGTTCAAGAATACGTTCAAGTTTACTGGCAGCGAAATTACCAGTGAGTTTCTGATGAGCATCGGGTATTTGCCAGGCGCTCATCGTGAGGACTGCCACGTCTTTGAGCGGATCTCCGCCTTAGGCCCGACTTGGATGGTGAAGGGTTGATTGTGGCACCCTAAACAAAAAAGGAGCCGGGAAACCCCGCTCAGTTTCCTGAAGATTTCGCTCAGCGTCAGCCGGTAAGCCGTAAATCCTAGAGGAGCGCGAAAGACAACTTCGCGACATGTGTGTTTGGCGAATGAGCAGAAATAGTCGAATGACATGGACAGGCATGCGAGGTTTTTCATACTCTCCCGCGTCTGTATCGAGGACACAGGCAAGTCCTTGTTGGAGAGCGTGAATGCGGCGTACCCGATTGTTTTTGCCAACCCTGAAGGAAACCCCGGCCGAGGCACAGGTGGTTTCACACCGCTTGATGCTGCGCGCGGGTCTTGTCCGTCAGTCTGCCGCCGGTATCTATACATGGCTGCCCACCGGGCTACGGGTTTTGCGTAAGATCGCCCAGATTGTCCGGGAGGAGCAGGATCGCGCCGGCGCACAAGAGGTCCTGATGCCTACGATCCAGCCGGCTGAGCTGTGGCGAGGTTCTGGCCGTTTCGAGGATTACGGTAAGGAAATGCTGCGCATAACCGATCGACATGACCGTGAGCTTCTTTATGGCCCTACGGCTGAAGAGGTGATCACGGATATTGTTGCTAACGAGATCACTAGCTACCGCGATCTGCCCAAAAACCTCTACAACATTCAGTGGAAGTTCCGTGACGAGGTGCGTCCCCGCTTTGGCGTGATGCGAGGGCGCGAGTTCTTGATGAAGGACAACTACTCTTTCGATTTAGACAAGGCCGGCGCAGTGCATTCCTACAATAAGATGTTTTTGGCCTACCTGCGTACGTATGCGCGGATGGGTCTGCAGGCGATACCGATGGCTGCAGACACGGGGCCTATCGGCGGTGATCTTAGTCACGAGTTTATTATTCTGGCGGAAACCGGAGAGAGTTCAGTGTTTTGCGACAAGGCGCTGCTCGCACTCGATGCGCCCGGTGACGATATTGACTATGACGTGAATCTCCAAGATCTAGTCGATCAGTGGACACACTACTATGCAGCCACCGATGAGCGACATGACCAAGCTAATTGTGATGTTGCGAATGATCAACTCGTTACGGCCCGTGGCATTGAAGTCGGCCATATCTTTTATTTTGGAACCAAATATTCCGAGCCTCTCGGGGCGACGGTCCAGGGTTCGGGTGGTCAGAAGATCACGCTTGAGATGGGCAGCTACGGCATCGGGGTATCCCGGCTAGTCGGCGCGATAATCGAGGCGTCCCACGATGATAACGGCATCATATGGCCGGAATCCGTTGCGCCCTGGACAGTTGGTCTGATCAACCTCAAAGTCAGTGATGCGGACTGCACTGCGACCTGTGAACGGATCTACGCTGAGTTGAAGGCAGCAGGCGTGGCGACGATCTATGACGATCGTGATGAGCGTGCTGGTGGTAAGTTTGCAGACATGGACCTCGTGGGCATCCCTTGGCAACTTACTGTTGGTCCACGTGGACTCAAGGACAGAAAAATCGAAGTCAAGAAGCGTGCTGGTGGCGAGAAATCTGAAGTCACTATTGATGCGCTGGGCGACTGGATAGCGGCGCGGGCAGCTTTATAGGGTGGCCGTAATCAGATACCAGGTCCAAAGTCTTGTTCATTGCGATCTCATGTTCACGCTTCAAAGGCGGTAATCCCAATGTTCTCAGCGGTTGAATGGATGGTTGCCCTGCGATATATGCGCGCCCGCCGCGCCGAGGGTTTCATATCGGTCATCGCGGGTTTTTCGCTGATTGGAATTGCACTTGGGGTAGCGACCCTCATCATAGTCCTGTCGGTCATGAACGGTTTTCGAACCGAGTTGCTCGACCGTATCCTGGGTTTAAACGGGCATATTGCCGTTGTTAGCTCGACTGGTGCCCTCTCTGACTACGACTCACTGGCGGAACGGGTGAGAGTCGTCGAAGGAGTATTGACCGTCACTCCTCTCGTCGAAGGCCAGGTGCTGGCAACAAGCGGTGGCCGCTCGGCTGGCGCGATGGTACGCGGTCTTACAGCCGAGGCATTGGCCATGCGCAGTTCTGTCGCGGACAATATTCGCATGGGATCGGTCAGCGATTTTACCAGTGATAACGCAGTTGTGTTGGGATCACGGCTCGCGCGTTCTCTCGGGTTGCGGGTCGGCGACAAGGTAACTTTGGTTTCGCCGCGCGGGACTGTTACCGCGTTTGGCACGGTACCGCGCATGCAGGCCTATCGCGTCGTTGCGACCTTTGAAATTGGCATGTTTGAGTTCGACAGCAGCTTTATCTTCATGCCGCTATCGGCAGCGCAGAAATATTTTCGGCTGGGCGATACGGTCAATCAGCTCGAGGTGTTTGTCGACAATCCGGATAATTTTGAACGACAGCGGGCAGCCATATCGGGAGTGATTGATGCGGACCATCGTGTGTTCGACTGGCAGGAGGCAAATGGAAGTTTTTTCAATGCGCTACAAGTTGAACGCAATGTGATGTTCTTGATACTTACGCTCATTATCTTGGTCGCGGCTTTTAACATCATTTCCAGCCTGATTATGTTGGTGAAGGACAAAGGTTCGGCCATTGCGATCCTGCGGACCGTGGGGGCATCACGCGGCATGGTCATGCGCGTTTTCTTTATCGTTGGAGCCAGCGTTGGCGTAGTTGGTACCCTTATAGGCGCTATCCTCGGACTGGTCTTTTCTGAAAATATTGAAGCCATTCGGCAAGTTCTTGAATCTTTGACGGGAACCGATCTTTTTGCCGCTGAAATCTATTTTCTAAGTCAGTTGCCCGCCGAGGTCGACAACGGTGAGGTGACACTGGTTGTCTTTATGGCTCTCGGCCTGTCAATACTTGCAACCCTCTATCCCAGCTGGCGTGCATCGCGTCTTGATCCGGTGGAGGCGCTCCGCAATGAGTGATGCGGTCCTCGAGCTGCGGGGTATCTCTCGGACGTTCCAACAGGGTGGGCGTGATATTGAGGTGCTGCGTGATATTCACATGGCGCTTTTACCCGGTGAGATCGTAGCCCTAGTGGGGCCGTCGGGGGCCGGGAAGTCAACACTCCTTCACATTGCAGGTCTGCTGGAGCGACCGGATACAGGGGCGGTCATGATCGACGACAAAGATGCATCGGCGTTGACGGATGCGGGTAGGACACGTTTGCGGCGTGGTACCCTCG
Source organism: Alphaproteobacteria bacterium (assembly GCA_002722515.1). GTDB lineage: Bacteria > Pseudomonadota > Alphaproteobacteria > UBA6615 > UBA6615 > UBA8079. The sequence goes on from PBMH01000034.1 coordinate 39,953, forward strand.
GTTTCATCTATCAGTTTCACCATCTGCTGCCCGAATTCTCGGCGCAGGAGAACATTATGCTGCCCCAGATGATCGCCGGGGTTAGCCGTGCCGACGCGCGCTCGCGGGCCTGTGAATTGCTTGACATGATGGGCCTTGAAAACCGCTCTATTCACCGGCCGGCGCAGCTCAGCGGTGGTGAACAGCAGCGCATTGCGATAGCTCGTTCCGTAGCGAACGCGCCAGCTATACTATTGGCTGATGAGCCAACGGGGAATCTTGATCCGGAGACAGCTGCCGGAGTTTTCTCTCAAATGTTAAAGCTTGTGCGCGGCGCAAACTTGGCGGCTTTAATCGCGACCCACAATCACGAGCTGGCCGCTCAGATGGACCGCACTCTCCGTCTGCACGAGGGGCGGGTTGAGCCAGCTTGATTTGTCCCCGGATTACACACGATTCGAGGGGCGGTATGTATCTCGAATCGGGCTAGTCTCGACTGGTAATGATGCACGCAGATTTTGTTCACCTCCGGGTTCATTCCGCCTATTCCCTCGCCGAGGGTGCGCTGCGAGTGCCCCAACTTGTAGAATTGTGCCGTGAACGAAAGATGCCCGCACTCGCGATCACAGATACCGGAAACTTGTTCGGAGCGCTCGAATTTTCGTTAGAGGCGATACAGGCTGGAGTTCAGCCGATTATCGGCTGTCAGCTGGCGATTGCCAATGACACGGATGAAGGCGGAAGCGGGTTCCTTAGCGGGAGCATTGGACCCGTCGACGATCAGATCGTGGTGTTAGCTCAGTCGGAGGAGGGCTATAGCAATCTGTTGGAAATTGTCAGCCGATCTTATGTAGAAATGGCGGACGACCGGCAGCCGTTGGTCACACTGGATGGAATTGCTGGTAAGACAGCCGGCCTTATCGCGCTGACTGGCGGCGTAATGGGGCTCCCCGGTCGCCTGATAGCTGCGGGGCAGGTGGATACTGCAGCGGCTGCGATTGAACGTCTGAGCAGAATGTTTCCCGGTCGCCTTTATATGGAACTACAGCGGCACGGCCTCGATATTGAGGACCGGTTAGAGCCTACCTTTATCGATCTTGCTTACAAGCACGAAATTCCGTTAGTCGCCACGAACGAGCCATTTTTCGCAGATGCGGCTATGTATGAGGCCCACGATGCTCTGCTGTGCATTTCCCAGAGCGCGTACGTGAGTCAGTCTGAACGACGCCGGGTGACGCAAGAGCATCGTTTCAAGTCGGCAGCAGAGATGCGCGCCCTTTTCGCGGACTTACCAGAGGCCATCGACAACACGCTCGTTATAGCGCAGCGCTGCGCATTCATGCCCAAAGAGGCGCCCCCAATGCTGCCGCCGTATCCCACAGACGGTGGGCGTACGGAAGAGCAGGAGCTAACACGCGAGGCGGAAAAAGGGCTTGAGGCCCGGCTCGCCGCACATGTGTACACCGATGATATGGGGAAAGTGGCCCGTGAGACTGCAGCGGCGCCGTACATAAAAAGGTTAAGCTACGAACTCGAAACCATTGTTAAAATGGGATATTCTGGTTACTTCTTGATTGTCTCAGACTTTATCAAATGGTCCAAGGCTAACGGCGTAGCCGTGGGCCCCGGTCGCGGTTCGGGGGCTGGTTCGGTAGTCGCGTGGTCACTCACCATCACCGATCTGGATCCGCTGCGCTTTGGGTTGTTCTTTGAACGGTTCCTTAATCCCGAGCGAGTGTCGATGCCTGACTTCGACATCGATTTCTGCCAAGAGCGCCGAGATGAGGTGATTCACTATGTCCAGCAGAAGTTCGGGCAGGACCGGGTGGCGCAGATCATCACCTTCGGTAAGCTGCAGGCTCGCGCGGTGGTGCGTGATGTAGGTCGTGTACTGGAAATGCCCTACGGTCAGGTTGACCGTATCGCTAAAATGGTTCCGAATAACCCGGCCAAGCCTATGAGCCTGCAAGAGGCCATCGATAGTGAAGATGCGCTGCAGGTCATGCGCGGTGAGGACGAGGCGGTCGCGCACCTGCTGGACATCGCCCTTAAGCTTGAGGGGTTGTACCGTAATTCCTCGACCCACGCGGCGGGCGTGGTGATCGGCGACCGGCCACTGTCAGAAATAATACCGCTCTACCGTGACCCGCGCTCGGCAACGCTGGCGACCCAGTTCTCTATGAAATATGTTGAGGCAGCTGGCCTCGTGAAGTTCGATTTCCTCGGTTTGAAGACTTTGGATGTTCTGCAGAAGGCCGTTGAATACCTTGCCGATCGGGGTGTCGATATTGACCTGGGAACTCTGCCCTTGGACGATGGCGCAACCTTCGAGATGCTGGCGCGCGGGGATACCACTGGCGTTTTCCAGTGCGAATCATCCGGTGTACGGGACGTTTTGCGCAAATTGGTTCCAGACAGGTTCGAGGACATCATTGCCGTTGTCGCGCTATATCGCCCAGGTCCTATGGACAACATCCCCAGCTATATCGCCCGCAAGCATGGCAATGAGGAGGTAGATTACCTGCATAACAATCTGGAGGGCTGCCTGAAAGAGACCTACGGCATTCCGATTTATCAGGAGCAGGTTATGCAGATGGCCCAGGAACTGGCGGGATACACGCTGGGCGGGGCCGATCTTTTGCGCCGGGCCATGGGCAAAAAGATTCAGGCGGAGATGGATGCCCAGCAGGAGACGTTTGTTGCTGGGGCAGCAGCGCGCGGTGTTGACGAGGCTACCTCGACGCGAATCTTTGAGACCATCGCTAAGTTTGCCGGCTATGGGTTCAACAAGGCCCACGCTGCCGCCTACGCCCTAATTGCTTACCAGACGGCCTATTTGAAGGCGAACTATCCTGTTGAGTTTTTTGCGGCGTCAATGACGTTGGACATGGGGAATACCGACAAGCTGGCTATCTATAAGCAGGAACTCGCTAAAAACCGCATAGAGTTGCTGCCGCCGGACGTGAATCGCTCGGGCGTAGACTTTACCCTCGCCTTTATTGACCCCGACGCGAGTGGTGAGGATATGCGAGCAAACGAAGGTACGCAGCCGTCACCGATTGGCGGGATCCACTATGCCCTAGCAGCAATTAAGGGGGTTGGTCGGGCGGCGATGGTGGACATGGTAAGGGAACGAGACGAAAACGGGGCCTTCAAAACGCCCTTTGAGGTGGTAAGCCGTCTTGATTCCCATGTGTTAAACCGCCGTCAACTTGAGCAACTGGTGCAGGCGGGCGCCTTAGACACCTTGGATACGAACCGAGCGCGAACCTTTGACGCAATAGATCAAATTTTCGGGCACGCCCAGAGTATTCAGCGGGAGCGCGAGAGTGGCCAATTTAGTTTACTCGGTGTTACCGGAGAGGGCATTGGAATTCCTGAACCAACACCCACCGACCGCGCTGACTGGGCTAAGGCCGAGCGCCTGCAACGAGAGTTCGACGCGGTTGGGTTCTATATGTCAGCGCATCCGCTCGACGAATATGGCAACCTGCTGGATAGGCTCCGGGGTCGTGGGCAGTGGAGAACTTGAGCAGTCCATAGAACGCCAGGGGGGGGCTGCTAACGTGGTCCTTGCTGGTTCCGTGATTGCGCTGCAGCAACGGACGTCGCAGCGCGGCAGTAAATATGCCTTCGTACAACTTTCGGATGCGCTGGGGACATTTGAGGTCACCATTTTCGCCGAGGTTCTTGCCGCCTCAAGGGATATTCTCGAAAGCGGTAACCCGGTGCTCGTTCAAACAGCGGCGCGGATTGAGGGAGGGCAACTGCGCTTGACGGGCCAGAGCGTACGAGAGCTTGAGAGCGCCGCGGCCAGCGCGCCCGTGGCTATTAGGGTATGGCTTGATGGTGCCGAGCCGATTGGGTCTCTCAGTACCCTGATCGATCGCGATGCGCGTCCGAAAGAGGGGCGGCGCGCCAACGGTCGCATCCGGTTGATTATTCCTGACGGGGAGCAGGATGTGATTGTACGCCTCGACGGCGGGTACCTGTGCACGCCTGAGCTGAATAGGGCCATACGAGCCATCCCGGGCGTAATTGATGTGAAAGAAATCTAGCTGGCGTCTGCGGCGTATCTCAAACTCTTTACGGACCCCCGATTTTTCGATGTAATCAGCTTTGGGGTTTTGAGGAGTGATAATTTATGTCGACTAAACTGAACGAAAAGACTGCGAACGAAGCGGCAGATCGCCAAATTGGCCATTTTGAAACTCTGGTTGATGACGATAAAACCCGGGTAACCCAATGGCATATCATGCCAGGGCAGCAGACCGGCTGGCATCTGCACGATTTCGACTATTTGACGATCCAGCAATCCGAGGGCCGACTGCATCTCGATCATGCCGATGGTAGCCAGCGCGATATCGACTATGTTCCGGGGAAGGCCGTAATGATCAAGGCGCCAGTTGAGCACAACGCTACCAATGTAGGCGACGTGGATATCCGTGTGTTGGAGATTGAGTACAAATTCTGAGGAGCTGGTAATGTCTCGAAAACTCGACGAAAAGAGGCGTTCTGAGGTGTCCGGAGCCAAGCCCGGACACTACGAGGTTTTGGTCGACAATGCGGTGACGCGGATCACGTTCCACCGCATCGAGGCTGGTGAGTGCTCGGGCTGGCACAAACACGAACATGACTATGTTGGTTATCACTTCGGCGACAGTGAAGTGCGTATCGAGCGTGGCGATGGCGATGCGCCATCTTCCATGGCCTCGAAGAGCGGTATTGCCACCTTTTATGAAGTCGGCGGGGGGTTTGAGCACAACGTGACGGTGGTCTCTGATACACCCCTAGTCGCTCTCGAAATCGAATACAAAAAATCCTAGGGCAACACTTGCGATAGGGCGAATAAGGCCTTGTCACAGGTGGAATATACGGGTATCAACCCGCCGATCCCGGTGTTACGGGACATATTTCACACGCAGACCTGCGGCAGGCGGATAGATATCCCCGCTCGTCGAACCGGTGCCCTTCGGGGCGTTAGTCTGCGGAGGCATAACCGGTTAAGGAGAGAGACCATGGCGGTCCCGACATTTACTATGCGCCAGCTTTTGGAAGCCGGTGTTCATTTCGGTCACAATACCCGGCGCTGGAACCCGAAGATGGAGCCGTTTATCTTTGGCGTCCGCAACGGCATTCATATCATCGATCTTCAGCAGACTGTGCCGATGCTCTATGCAGCACTTAATGCCGCACGCAGCGTGGCATCCGAGGGGGGGCGCGTGTTGTTTGTAGGGACCAAGCGTGCTGCTAGCGATATCGTCGCAGAATCGGCCCGTAAGTGCGGTCAATACTACGTCAACCAACGTTGGTTGGGCGGCATGCTTACCAACTGGACAACGATTTCCCGGTCGATCAAGACGCTACGTGAGCTTGAGGAGCAGCTTTCGGGTGAGGCGGCGCTTGGTCTAACCAAGAAGGAAACACTTCAGTTGACTCGGCGTCGCGATAAGCTCGAGATGGCACTTGGCGGAATTAAGGAGATGGGTGGGCGTCCTGACCTGGTGGTGGTTATCGATACCAACAAAGAGGACATTGCAATTAAAGAAGCTAAGAAACTTGGTATTCCGGTTGTTGGAGTGGTTGACTCCAACTCTAATCCGTCCGGCATCGATATGCCGATCCCGGGCAATGACGATGCAATGCGCGCTATTCAGCTGTATTGTGACTTATTCGCCGGCGCGGTTATTGATGGGTTGCAGCAGGACATGGCCGCCGCTGGGGTAGATATTGGTTCTGCCGAAGCTCCAGCCCAAGAGGTTCCTTTAGAGTCGGGCCCTGCCGAGACTGGGGCTGCGGAATCTGAGCCGGTTGCGGTCGTTAACGAGGTAGCTGCAGAAACGCCCGCGGAGAACGCCGCCGAACCGGCCTCCTGACGCAAATTGCAAGTAATAAGTATTCGTATTTAGAACACGAGATCCGAGTGGAGTGTCCGCATGGCTGAGATCACGGCTGCCGCCGTTAAAGAACTGCGTGAAAAGTCTGGCGCAGGTATGATGGATTGTAAAACCGCATTGATGGAAAGTGACGGCGATATGGACGCGGCCGTTGACTGGTTGCGGAAGAAGGGGCTGTCTGCTGCTGAGAAGAAGGCAGGCAGGGCTGCTGCTGAGGGTCTCGTCGGCGTAGCTGTTGACGGTAAGACGGGTGCCCTAGTTGAGGTGAATTCGGAAACGGATTTTGTTGCCCGTAACGAGGTATTCCAGGAGTTTGTCTCCAAGGTAACGAAGCTGGCTCTTTCTCACGTTGATAACGAGGTTGCGTTGAAGGCCGCGTCATTAGATGGCGGCGTATCGGTCGAAGAATCAGTCGTCGATTTGGTGGCCACGATTGGCGAAAATATTGGCTTCCGCCGCTCGACGGGACTGACAGTGAACGACGGCGTTGTATCGGGGTACGTCCATAATCAGGTCGCACCCGGACTGGGCAAGATTGGTGTCCTAGTGGCTCTGGAGTCGACCGGTGATGCTGTCAGGCTAGAGGAGCTCGCGCGCCAGTTGGCGATGCATGTCGCCGCAGCACAGCCACAGTTCCTTGATATCGCTTCTGTCGATGGGGAAGCGCTCGCTCGTGAGCGTGAGGTCTTGGCCGAGCAGGCTCGCGCGTCAGGTAAGCCCGAGGAAATAGTTGAGAAAATGGTGGAAGGGCGACTGCGTAAGTTTTACGAAGAGGTAGTACTCAGCGAGCAGACCTATGTGATCGATGGTGAAACAAAGGTTTCGAAGGTCGTTGAAGATGCAGCCAAGGAGATCGGTGCACCGGTTACCTTGGCAGGTTTCGTCCGTTACACGCTGGGCGAAGGGATAGAGCGCCGGGAAGATGACTTTGCGGACGAGGTGGCGAAGCTCGCCAAGTAGTTTGCGGACCGGCCGAACGGAACGGTGATCCGATGGCAGGCACATCCGAATTCAAGCGCGTTCTCCTGAAGGTTTCGGGTGAAGTCCTTATGGGTGATGGCGAATTCGGTCTCGAACCGCAGATGGTTTCTAGGATAGCCAGTGATATCGCCGAAGTTCACAAAGAGGGTTTAGAGCTGTGCCTCGTTGTTGGCGGCGGCAATATCTTTCGCGGTGTTTCGGTTGCTGCCGAGGGTATGGAGCGGACGAGCGCTGACTATATGGGCATGCTTGCGACGGTGATGAATGCTCTGGCGCTGCAGAGCGCGCTTGAAGCGTGCGGGGTACCAACCCGCGTTCTCTCTGCGATTCCCATGTCGACTGTATGTGAACCATATATTCGCCGTCGGTCGATACGTCACATGGAAAAAGGACGGGTTGTGATCTTTGCCGCCGGCACGGGCAACCCTTATTTTACCACCGATACTGCGGCTGCACTCCGGGCTTCTGAAATGGACTGTGATTGCCTTCTCAAGGGGACCAAGGTCGACGGTGTCTATGCTGCCGACCCAGAAGAGGTTCCGGATGCGGAGCGATTTGACGAATTGACCCATTTTGACGTGTTACAGCGTGACCTCAAGGTCATGGACGCGGCTGCGATTACATTGTGCCGTGAAAACGATATTCCGATTTTGGTGTTTTCGATCCAGAATGCAGGCGAGGTTAATCGTGTTCTGCATGGTGAGGGCCGTTGCACAATTGTTAGAGGAGAGAAATAGGTGTCGGCTGATGAAAGTGATCTCAAACGCCGTATGGATGGCGCAATCGAGGCCTTGAAGCGCGAGTTTTCCGGCCTACGAACGGGCCGTGCATCGACTTCGCTTTTGGACAGTGTAACGGTTGAGGCCTATGGCGCCGCCATGCCGATGAATCAGGTGGCGTCTGTGAGTGTGCCCGAACCGCGGCTGCTCGCGGTCCAGGTCTGGGACGACGGGAATACTAAGGCCGTCGAGAAAGCCATTATTGATTCCGAACTTGGTCTCAACCCGCAGACAGAGGGAAATCTTATCCGTGTCCCGATCCCCGAATTGAGCGAAGAACGGCGCGAGGAGATGAGTAAAGTCGCCGCAAAATATGCCGAACAGGCACGTGTTGCGGTTCGCAATGTGCGCCGTGACGGGATGGATGGACTGAAGAAGCTTGAGAAAGAGGGTGATATTTCGCAGGACGAGCATCGCGCGCGCGGTGAGGATATCCAGACTATGACCGACGGTCATATCTCCAATATCGATGAACTGCTCGAAAGCAAAGAGCAGGAGATCATGCAGGTCTGAGCCAATGTCGGATGCGGCAGATCAAACGGGACAAGTGCCCGTACATATTGCGATCATCATGGACGGCAATGGACGGTGGGCCCGTGCGCGGGGCCTGCCGCGCTCTGCGGGGCATAGCAAGGGTGCAGATGCGGTAAAGCGGACACTCGAGGCCTCAGAGGAGCTAGGTGTCAGTTTTCTGACCCTCTTCGGCTTCAGTTCTGAAAATTGGAATAGGCCGGACGGTGAAGTCGACGATCTGATGGGGCTGCTACGTAGTTATTTGCAGAGTGAAACTTCAACCCTGCACAAACGCCAAGTTCGAATCCGAGTGATTGGGGATCGCTCACGTTTTTCGGACGATATCGTGGCCCTGATCGAAAGCGCCGAGCTGATGACGGCGGCGAATACGGGCCTTAACCTTACCGCGGCGCTTAGCTACGGCGGCCGCCAGGATATCACCGAGGCCGTTCGGGCGCTGGCACTGCGTGCCGCCGACGGCGATCTGGACCCTGCGTCCATTGACGAGGAGCTTGTCGGTCAGCATTTGTGGACCGGTGACATGCCTGATCCCGATCTTCTGATTCGAACAAGCAACGAGCAACGGATTAGTAATTTCCTGCTTTGGCAGTGCGCGTATACCGAGTTGGTCTTTGCTGATGTACTCTGGCCAGATTTTGGGCGCACTCAGCTGGAGCAGTGCATAGCCGAGTATAATAGGCGTGACCGGCGGTTTGGCGCTGTGGCTGGCTAGAGGCATTGAAGCAACCTAACGATCAGCTTGCTGCGACGGGTGGACCGAGCAATGTCATGCTACGGATATTATCCGCGCTTGTTATGGCTCCAGTGGCGTTGTTCTGCGTCTGGTTGGGGTCGCCTTGGCTCGCCGGTTTACTAGTGATCATTATTCTCGCAGCTGGTGCTGAATGGCGAACGATTGCCGCGATTGACGGTGCCAGTTTACGCGCGTTACTTATAGTGGTGCCGCTGTTCGTCCTGATAGCGTCCGAAGTTGGCAGTCCAGCTGCGGGCGTAGTTGTCCTTTTAGTTGGTATCGTTCTGACCATAGGTGCTTTCTCTGAGCCGCTGGGCGACCGCTTATGGACGTTGACGGCGCAGCTGCATCTCGCGTTGCCGGTTATCGCGATCCTATCCTTGCGAACTCAACCGCATACGGGTCTCGACCTGGTCGCGTTCATGTTTGTGATGGTCTGGATGTCGGACATCGGTGGCTATATAACAGGGCGCTTGGTCGGCGGCCCCAGAATGGCTCCGCGGATTAGTCCCAACAAAACTTGGTCGGGCGCTTTCGGAGCCGTTTTATTCCCTCTGGCGGCGGCAGTGATGCTGGCACACATTTTTAGTGTTGAGGTGGAGCCGGTGCTTGCTGTTGCGGCTTTGTTAAGTGCAGTGGCTCAGGCGGGTGATCTTACCGTATCCTTGGTTAAGCGCCGGTTCGGTGTAAAGGACTCTGGAACGCTCATCCCTGGACATGGCGGAGTACTTGATAGGATCGATGGCCTACTTTTTGCGGCTCCGGCTCTTGCATTGATTGTACTTCTCTTTGGAACGGATTTCATTTCATGACGCTGATCGCGACTAGTGAGAAGTCACAAGACGGTGTGCGCAGGATATCCCTGCTTGGCGCCACGGGTTCTATCGGTAGGAGCACGGTTGACCTGATCCGCCGTAACCGCGAGCGGTTTGAGGTAGTTGCGTTAACCGCTAATCGTAATGCGACAGCGTTGGCTGCGCTAGCACGGGAATTCGAAGCCGAGTTCGCAGTAGTGGCCGACCCCGGTGCGTATTCAGCACTGCATGATTGCCTTGCCGATACAGCTATAGAGACTGCATCGGGACAGGAGGCTTTGAATGAGGCGGCTACGATTGAGGCTGACTTGATTGTAGCGGGTATTGTGGGAGCCGCAGGACTTGATTCCACTCTGGCCGCGGTGCGCCAGGGTACGCTCGTCGCGCTCGCAAATAAGGAGAGCCTTGTCTGCGCGGGCGATTTGTTGCTGGCAGAGATTGAACGATCCGGTTCGCGGTTGTTACCGCTGGATTCCGAGCATAATGCTATCTTTCAGGTTTTTGAAAACGAGAATGCGGCCGATGTCGCGAGGTTGGTACTGACGGCCTCCGGCGGGCCGTTTCGTACTTGGTCGCTCGCAGATATGGCGAAGGCGACCCCCGATCAGGCGGTTGCGCACCCCAATTGGGACATGGGCCGGAAGGTGTCCGTCGATTCTGCTACGATGATGAACAAGGGGCTTGAACTTATCGAGGCCGCATATTTGTTTCCGGTTGCGGCGGCGGATATAGACGTTTTGGTGCATCCTCAGTCGGTTGTTCACTCAATGGTGGCGTATGTCGACGGATCGGTTCTTGCACAACTGGGGCCACCGGATATGCGGGTTCCCATTGCTCACGCGCTTGCTTGGCCTGCCCGCATGCAGAGCGGGGTGGCGCAGCTTGATCTTGCGGCAATCGGTACGCTGGACTTTAAGACGCCCGATGACGTGCGTTTTCCCGCAGTAAGGATTGCGCGCGATGCGCTGACAGAGGGGAAGGGCGCGACGGTTATTCTAAACGCCGCCAATGAGATTGCGGTGGAGGGTTTCCTTTGCGGACGTATTGGTTTCCTTGAGATAGCCGCTATCGTTCAAAACGTGCTTGAGCAGGTACAAGGGTTCGAGATTACTTCGCTTGAAGATTTCCGTTCCTTAGATTATGAGAGCCGACGGATTACCAAAACTCTTGTAAAAACGGCTTCGTAACGCCACTTCAGGCCCTGTCCGCCAGGGTTTTAATGCGCAATGGAGAATGAATGGGTCCGTTATTCTGGGGTCTAGTGGGGCTGTCTGCGATCGTGGTTGTTCATGAGTTCGGCCACTATTGGCTCGCACGCCGCGCTGGGGTGCGAGTCGAGGTTTTCTCCGTGGGGTTCGGGCCTGAACTGTTCGGTTATAGCGACCAAGCCGGTACCCGGTGGAGGTTTAGCCTGATTCCGCTCGGGGGTTATGTGAAGATGTTCGGGCAAAGCGATCTTGGCCCGGATAGTGATGGAACCCAAATGACGGAGGCTGAGCGCGCCGTCTCCTTTAACCACAAGAAATTGTCTCAGAAAACGGCGATCGTAGCTGCTGGTCCATTAGCGAATATTATCTTCTCGATCGCGATCTTTACTATTCTGTTTTCTACAGTTGGACAGCAATTCACGCCGGCCAAGGTGTCCGAGGTCGTTGCGGGTTCGGCAGCCGATGCCGCTGGATTAGAGCCGGGAGACGAGTTTCTCAAGGTTGCTGGACGGAGTATCGCTCGGTTTGAGGAAGTGCGGGACATTATTATTTCATATCCAGGTATTCCTGTTGATATTGTTGTTAACCGTGCTGGTCGCGAAATCGACCTAGTTGCTAAGCCAAAGCCGTTAATTGTACCGGATGGTCTCGGAGGTGAGACCCGTATTGGTCTCCTCGGTGTGAAAGCAAAGGAACGGGCGTTCGAACGCCATAGCTTGCCGGTAGCAGCTTGGCAGGGTGTGCGCGAAATCATCAGCTTCATATCGTTGACTGCCACCGGTATTAGACAGATGTTTGCACAGCAACGCAGCCCTACAGAGATGGTTGGACCTCTGGGAATTGCGCAAATATTGGACAAAGCGGCAGACTACGGAATTGTAACCGTTATGATGATTTTGGCGAAACTTTCGATCAGTATTGGACTTGTCAATTTGCTGCCAATTCCAATTCTCGATGGTGGACATCTGGCGTTCTACGCCTATGAATCAGTGGTCCGCCGCCCGCCCGCACAATGGGTAAAGGAACTTCTGTTTAAAATCGGATTGGTTTTCGTCCTCGGGCTCATGCTATTCGTGATATTCAATGATTTTACCCGCTTTCCCATGGTGCAGCGTTTTTTTGCGTTGTTCGTTTGACCCTCGGGGTTTAACCGGAAAAGAAGTAGTGGGTAGCCGAACGAACAGGGACGTACGCGTGGTGCTCCGCATTTTTAAGGATGTTTTGGCGGTTTTTCTGACGGGCGGTTTGCTCGTCACGTTTGTAACGGCTAATCCTGCGATCGCACAGTCAAGGCCTGAGGTGGTGGTCGAGGAAATTCGTGTTATCGGGACCCAGCGCATAGACCCGTCTACCGTAAACGCCTACATGCAAATCAAACCAGGTGATCTCTATGACCCAGCTAAGGTTGATGGTTCCCTTAAGACCCTTTTCAACACCGGGCTGTTTGCTGATGTAACTCTGCGCCGGGAAGGGAACGCGGTGATTGTTAACGTGGTTGAGAACCCCATTATCAATCGCATTGCGTTCGAGGGTAACGGTAAGATTGATGACGAGGGACTACTTGCGGAGGTGAAGCTGAGGCCGCGGGTCGTGTATACCCGCACGAAGGTCCAAGGCGATGTGCAGCGCCTGTTGGATATATACCGGCGGTCGGGACGGTTCGCCGCGACGGTTGACCCGAAAGTAATTCAATTGCCGGAGAACCGCGTTGACCTTGTGTTCGAGATTTCTGAGGGTGGTAAGACGGGTATTCGCGCCATCAACTTCATCGGTAATAAGGAATTCTCTGACGGCGAGCTGCGTCAAAAGATTCAGACTACAGAAACCGCCTTCTACAATTTCTTATCGAGCAACGATACCTACGATCCCGATCGTCTTTCATTCGATCGTGAACTGCTTCGTCGGTTCTATCTTGCCGAGGGGTATGCCGACTTTCGGGTCGTCTCGGCGATCGCCGAACTCACGGAGGATCGCGACGATTTTATCGTGACATTCACGATAGATGAGGGGCCGCGTTATGATTTCGGTGATCTCAAGGTGCGCAGCCAATTGCGCGGTGTTGAAGGTTTCGAACTCAATGGCCTGATCACTGCCGATCCCGGTGATACGTATAACGCCGACGAGGTCGAGGCGACGGTCCAGTCGATTACCGAGTTGTTAGGCGAGCGCGGCTTTGCTTTTGTCGATGTTCGTCCGCGTGTAGACCGGGACCGTGCCAACCGAACGATCGACGTGACCTATGAGATTCGCGAAGGGCCGCGTGTTTTCGTCGAGCGCATAAATATTGCTGGAAATGTCCGTACTCTGGATGAGGTGATAAGGCGCGAATTCAACGTTGTTGAAGGTGATGCTTTCAACACGGCTAAGTTACGTCGCACGCGGCAGCGTCTGCAGGATCTCGGTTTCTTTTCGCGCGTGGATATCAACAACACACCGGGCAGCGCTAACGACAGAACTATTATAAGCGTCAATGTAGAGGAACAGTCGACTGGAGAATTGTCGATTGGCGCGGGTATTTCATCAACGACTGGTGTACTTACGGATATATCGCTACGTGAGCGGAACCTGCTCGGGCGGGGTCAGGACCTTCGGCTAAGTACGACGATCGCAGCAAAAAATCAGCAGATTGATCTGAGTTTTACCGAACCATATTTGCTGGATCGTGATGTTGCCGCCGGATTCGATGTTTTCCTCCGTAAGACGGACTTCAGTGATCGAAGTTCGTTCGAGCAAGACGAGGTTGGCTTTGGTATGCGCGCCGGGTATCAAATTACAGAACGACTTCGTCACATGACACGCTATCGTTTTACTCGCGACTCTGTAGATGATGTCGAGGCGGATGCCTCTGACGTTATAAAGGCGCAGGAAGGGGCGTTCACGGCGTCGTCGGTCGAGAACGATTTTTTTTATGACGCGCTCGACAGCAGGTTCGCACCAACAGATGGTTATTCACTGTCCTATAGCGTTGATGTTGCGGGACTGGGTGGATCGGAGAAATTTATCCGCAACAAGATAGGGGGTAAATTTTTCAGTCCTCTTTTTGGTACGCCTCTAATCGGAAGTTTAGACGGAGAGGCCGGTGTTCTGACGTCGTTCGACGATGAAGAAACGCGCGTAGCGGATAGATTTTTTCTTGGTGGTAGACGCTTACGGGGGTTCCGCAGCGGCGGTGTCGGACCGCGCGATCTGCGAACCGACGATGCAATCGGCAGTCAGAAGTATTATCGGGGGTCCGCAGAGGTTGGGTTCCCGTTAGGCTTACCCGATGAGTTCGATATTAAGGGTTCATTGTTCAGTGATATGGGAAGTGCATGGGGAAACGGTGATCCGTTCCCAAATATCGCTGATGATGCGAGTGTGCGTGCGTCGTTGGGCGTTGGATTAGGATGGGGTTCGCCGGTTGGACCGATCCGTATTAACCTGTCCCGTGCTTTACTCAGGGAAGACTATGATAAGACGGAGTTCTTTAGTTTCAGTTTTGGAACAAGGTTCTAACGGAGAACAAAATGTGGACCCAACGGTTTGCTGTGGCCATGCTTTTTGTATCGGGCGCAATCATGACAACTTCGGCGCTGGCTCAAGGTGTCGAAAAACTGCCGGTCCCGTCGATCGCAATCATCGACGTTGACAAAATCATGCAAGAATCTCTGGCAGTAAAATCCGCTCGAACGCAGATCGATGAGATCGCTGGGGATCTGCAGGAAAAGATTGCCGCTGAAGAAGAGGCGTTCCGGTCTGAGGATCAACAGCTTCAACAACAGCGTACCATCCTCACGCCGGACGTATATACTGAGCGACGTCAGGATCTCCAGGCTCGCGCCGCGTCTTTTCAACAGCGAGCACGAACATTGCGCCAAACGCTTGATCGCGGGATGGCTCAGACGATGCAGCGGATCCAGATGGTCCTTTTCGACGAGGTTGGCAAGCTAGCCAAGGAGATTGATGTTAATCTGGTTTTGCCACGTTCCCAGGTTGTGGTTGTTTTCGATTCCTTGGATGTAAGCGATGAGGCGCTCAAGCGCCTCAATGAGCGTTTGTCCGAAATAGAGATGTCGCTGGAGCGGAAGACACCGTCTGCGCCTGCGCCAAAGTGAGGTTGCCCGATGGCGGATTCACGTTTCTTTGCGAATAAGGGGCCGATTGTACTTTCTGATCTCGCAGAGCTCGCCGGCGCGACATTGAGTGAGGGCTCTGATCGAACGCTCTTAATTGATGACGTCGCTCCCCTGGACATCGCGGGTGCCCGTGAAATCAGCTTTCTGGACAATCGTAAATATATCTCGGCTTTCGAGTCCTCTAACGCAGCGGCATGCATCGTTGCGCCCGAACATGCGGAGCGGGCACCGGCGGGAATGGCGCTGCTCCTTAGCGAAACACCCTATCGCGGCTACGCGCGTATCGCTCACGCATTCTACATGACTGAAGCCGTGAAGACTGGCGTACACGCTAAGGCGTTCGTAGACGAAACAGCAATACTGGGCGCCGGCGTGACGGTCGCAGCAAGCGCTGTTATCGAGGCGGATGTCCGTTTGGGCGATGGCGTAGTAATTGAGGCCGGTGCGGTCGTTGGACGTGGTGTGACTGTTGGTCCCGGTACGGTGTTAGGAGTTGGTGCCAGCCTGTCCCATTGCGATGTTGGTGCGCGATGCCAGTTGCACCCGGGGGTGCGTATTGGCACGCGCGGGTTTGGCTTCGACATGTCCGCCGAAGGGCATCTGGATGTACCGCAATTGGGCAGAGTGATTGTTGGTGATGATGTAGAGGTGGGAGCAAATTCGACCATTGATCGCGGCGCTGGTCCCGACACGGTGATTGGTGATGGGTGCAAGATTGATAATCTGGTGCAGATCGGGCACAACGTTCGCTTGGGTCGTGGCTGCGTTGTCATCGCACAGGCTGGCGTGGCCGGTAGTTCGACACTTGAGGATTTTGTTATTTTGGCTGCGCAATCCGGGGTTGCGGGGCATCTTACAGTGGCGCCCGGTACCCAGCTCGCGGCGCGCAGCGGTTTGATGCGCGACTCCAAACCCGGGGCGAAACTAGCAGGTAACCCGGCCATCCCGGCCAAGGAATATTTCCGTCAGATGGCCGTTCTGGCCAAGATAACCAAGGACCGCCGTCGGTAAACAGTGAACGCGAACGGCCAGTTGGCAATTATGGACACGAAACTCGATCATACTCAGACTAACGAAAACGCACGTGAGGCCGTCGGCATCCTGGAAGTGATGGAGATGATTCCTCATCGACAGCCTTTCCTCATGATTGACCGGGTCGAGAATATTGTCGCGCGTGAGAGTGCTACCGGCGTCAAGAATGTTACTATCAACGAGCCGTTCTTCCTCGGTCATTTCCCGGCGCGTCCTGTGATGCCGGGGGTATTGATAATTGAAGCAATGGCGCAGACAGCCGCAGTCTTGGTCGTCGAAACGCTCGGCGAACAGGCTCTCGGAAAATTGGTCTACTTCATGACTATTGACAATGCACGCTTCCGCAAGCCGGTTGTGCCTGGCGATCAGCTCAAACTGTACGTCTCAATCCAGCGTCAGCGCGGTAACGTTTGGAAGTTTGACGGCGTGGGTAGGGTCGGTGACACGGTGGTTGCTGAGGCGACCTATTCCGCGATGATAATGGATTCCTAGATGAATGATATTCACCCCACAGCGGTTGTTGAGGACGGGGCTAAAATAGGAACCGGAGTTAAGGTCGGTCCCTATTGCATCATTGGCGAGAATGTCGAACTGGGCGATGGTGTTCGGTTGCACAGCCACACAGTAGTAGGAGGGCGCACACGGATCGGAGCCGAAACAGATATTTATCCTTTTGCCTCGATCGGTTTGCCTCCACAAGATCTTAAGTTTTCCGGTGAAGAGTCGGAGCTTCTCATCGGTGCCCGCACCCGTATTCGCGAGCATGTTACTATGAATCCCGGTACGTCGGGTGGTGGTCTGATCACCAGCGTAGGGGACGATTGTCTGTTCATGGTTGGATCTCATGTCGCACATGACTGCCATGTCGGGAATAACGTGATCCTTGCCAACAACGCGACCCTGGCGGGACATGTGCATGTAGGTGATTTTGCTATCATCGGGGGCTTGGCGGCCATTCACCAGTTTGTTCGTATAGGTGCCCATGCCATGGTCGGCGGGATGTCAGGTGTGGAGCATGATCTTATCCCCTATGGTTCGGCGATGGGTGAGCGGGCGCGTCTGCGCGGCCTAAATCTTGTCGGCTTGCAGCGGCGAGACTTTTCACGCGACGAAATCCATCATCTGCGTACAGCCTATCGCCTGCTTTTTGCTCAGGAAGGCACCATGCAGGAGCGCGTTGAAAGCGTTGTTGGGCTTTATGGTGCAAATGAGGGGGTGATGGAGATCGTAGATTTCGTGCGAGAGGAAACTTCGCGTGCTGTTCTCCAGCCCAAATCTACGAATGGCACCTAAGCTCGGGATCCTTGCCGGCGGCGGGCCGTTGCCGGGACATCTAATCGAGGCTTGCCGTGAAACAGGCAGGCAGTTCTTTGTCATTGGATTTGAAGGTCAGGCGGACCCGATCGTTATCGGCAATGCACCCCATGCTTGGGTCAGGCTGGGCGCGGCTAAAACTGCACTCGACCGTTTGCGGGCAGAGGGGGTCGAAGATATCGTCATGGCTGGGCCTGTTCGTCGTCCAACGCTCAAGGAGCTGCGCCCGGACCGACGTGCCGCACGCTTCCTAGCTCGGGGGCTTCTTAACAGGGGCGATAACAGCCTGCTGGGTGCAATCGTTCGAACCCTTGAGGAGGACGAAGGGTTTCGGGTGGTCGGTGCGGATGCCGTGCTGGGAGATATGCGAGCCCCGAATGGTCCATTTGGCAGATTTGAGCCGGATCCGGGTTCGAAGGAGGATATTGCTCATGGCATGCGGGTGCTAACCGATACCGGCCACCTGGATATTGGCCAAGCCGTTATCGTTCAGCAGGGTATTGTTCTTGGGCTTGAAGCTGCGGAAGGTACGAGCGGTTTACTCGAACGTTGTGCTGCACTGCATCGCGAGGGACGCGGCGGGGTTTTGGTAAAACAGCCGAAGCTTGGCCAGGAGTTGCGGGCCGACATGCCAACGGTTGGGCCAGATACGATCGCGGGCGCCATTAATTCTGGTCTAGCGGGAATAGCGATTGGTGCGGGCAACACTCTGATCCTCGACCGGACAAAGCTAGTTGCGGAAGCTGATAAAGCGGGACTCTTTGTTGTCGGAATTCGTCCGGGCGACTATTGCACGGACGAGTAATGACCGCGCGCGCGTCCGATAAGGGACCAGACGACGAACTGCACGTGTATGTGATTGCGGGAGAGCCATCAGGGGATGTAGTCGGTGGTTTGTTGATTGAAGCGCTGAGGGAGGCGGGGTTATCGCGACTTCGGGTTTCCGGCGTCGGTGGACCAGAAATGGAGGCTGCTGGTCTTAGAAGCCTGTTTGTCTATGACGAGCTCGCAATAATGGGGATCTTTGAGGTGTTACCCAGTGTGCCGCGCCTGTTGCGGCGGATGCGCCTGGTAGCCAACGATATCGATCGCCTGAAACCGGATATTATTTTAACCATAGATTCTCCGGGCTTCGTGTTCGGTGTGATCCGGCGCTTGCGGAGTCGTGATTGTCCTAGGGTCCATTATGTCGCACCGACTATCTGGGCGTGGCGTAGGGGGCGCGTACGAAAATTTCGACGACATTTCGATCATCTGCTCGCGCTGTTTCCGTTCGAGCCGCCAATGTTTACCGCTGCAGGCCTTGCGGCGACCTTCGTAGGTCACCCAGTTGCCGAGGGCTATGTTGACGCGGGCAATGGCGCGGCCTTTCGTTCCCGCCACGGTATTTCACCTGAGGCTATGGTTCTTTGCGTTCTACCAGGCAGTCGGCGTGCCGAGGTATCTCGTTTGATGCCTATTGCGAGGGGGACTCTCGACCGAGTATTGCGCGATCATCCCGACGTAGAAATTGTGATTCCTGCTGCAGCTAATGTCCGCGCTCTGACCAAGGCGGCAGTTGTTGAATGGCCGTGGCCAGTTACCGTCGTAGAGGGGGCTGACGAGCGCTACGACGCCTTTGCCGCTGCCGATCTTGCGCTTGCGACTTCCGGCACGGTTACGTTGGAATTGTCGTGGGCTGGTGTGCCAACCCTTGTCATGTACAAAGTTCCCTGGCTGACCGGCGAGATCGCACGGCGGATGATCCAGGTTCGCTTCGCATCGATCGTTAATATCGTGGCTAATCGGGAGGTGCTACCGGAATTTTTGCAGTCCCAGTGCAGGCCTGAACTAATTTCTAAAAGTCTATCAGCCTTGATCTCGGATCCTGCAAAGCGGGGCAGGATCGGTGACGAGGTACAACATATATCGCGTCAAATGGAACCCGGTGGCGAAAAGCCCAGTGCCCGGGCAGCGCGCGCGGTTCTGGACATTGTCGCGGCTGTCGGCAAACGTTAAAACGACCCAACTAAGTTCGACACATGAGAGGCAACACCATGGCCGAAAGTGGGGCATACCGATTACTTCACACCATGATCCGGGTGAGGGATCAGGATAAATCAATCGATTTTTATACGCGCCATCTTGGCATGAAGGTACTGCGCCAGAAAGAATTTGAGGGTGGGCGTTTCACAAACACGTTCATTGGCTATGGTGCTGAGTGCAGCGATGCCGTGATTGAATTGACCTATAACTGGGATGAGAAGGAGCCCTATTCGCACGGCTCGGGTTTTGGCCATCTGGCGATCGGTGTACCCGATATCTATTTGACCTGTGAGGCGTTAGAGAAGGAGGGCGTACCGATCCCCCGCGCGCCGGGCCCCATGAAACACGGTACTACGGTGATTGCGTTTATTGAGGACCCAGACGGCTACAAAATTGAGCTGATCGAACAGGGGCACTAGCATGAGTAACGCCAAGCGTACGGCTGCGGAGCTGACTGTAGATCCAAAACTACTGCCGGAGGAATCGGGTTCTCCTTATCCCAAGCCCTATGATGCGCTGGTCGCTGGTAGACACCGAACCCGGCTGTCACCGGTACTCGGGCTGTCGAGTTATGGTGTTAATATCGTACGAATTGAACCAGGTGGCCAGTCGTCGGCACGCCACTGGCACTCAGAACAAGACGAGTTTGTTTACATCCTCGAAGGCGAGGCGACCTTGGTGACCGACGAGGGTGAGACGTTGCTCTCGTCGGGCATGGCTGCGGGCTTTCCGGCGGGTAATCCAAACGGGCACACCCTTGCAAACCGTAGCGATAATGATGTGCTAGCACTCGAGGTGGGCGATCGGCCGCGCATCGAGGATGTCACCTACCCCGATATCGACATGGCAAATGCTGTACGCGACGGAAAACCGCATTTTCTGCGCAAGGATGGCTCGCCTTTCGGGGGCGAAGATTAGATGCAAGCGCTGGCCAACAAAAGTGAATCGGCCGCCGACGAAGAATTCTTAGACGCAGTTTTTCGGGTAGTATTTACCGCTTCTCGATCGGGGGATACGCGCGTTCGGTTGGACCGGTGAATAGCTGCCGCGGGCGTCCGATGCGCTGCCCTGGATCCTCTATCATTTCCTTCCATTGGGCAATCCAGCCTACTGTGCGCGCCATTGCGAACAGTACGGTAAACATGCTTGTCGGGAAGCCGATCGCCTTGAAGATGATGCCTGAGTAAAAGTCGACATTTGGGAACAGCTTCCGGTCGACGAAATATTCGTCTTCCAGCGCGATCCTTTCGAGTTCCATGGCTAGGCCCAGCAACGGGTCGTTCGCTGCACCAACCTCGTCCAGAACTTCGTCGGCCGAGGCTTTTAGTACCCCTGCGCGCGGATCGTAGTTCTTGTAGACCCGATGACCGAAGCCCATTAGGCGAAATGGATCATCTTTGTCTTTGGCGCGCTCAAGAAACTCGGGAATATTCTTCTTATCACCTATCTGCGCTAGCATCTCGAGAACAGCTTGGTTAGCGCCTCCGTGGGCTGGTCCCCAGAGGGTTGCGATACCCGAAGCTATGCAGGCAAATGGGTTGGCGCCTGACGAACCGGCGAGACGCACGGTCGAGGTTGAGGCATTCTGCTCGTGATCGGCGTGCAGTATGAAGATTTTATCCATAGCGCGTACAATCGCCGGGCTCGGTTTGTATTCCTCTGCTGGTACCGAAAACGTCATGTGGAGAAAGTTCTCGGCATATCCCATCTCGTTATTTGGATAAACGAAGGGCTGTCCGACAGTGTATTTGTAGGCCCAAGCTGCGATCGTCGGCATCTTGGCGATTAGCCGGTGCGAAGCGATTAGACGCTGCTGGGGATCATTGATGTCCGTGGAGTCATGATAGAAAGCCGACATGGCCCCGACCACACCGATAAGAAGGGCCATGGGGTGAGCATCACGCCGGAAGCCGCTATACAGGTTGCGTAACTGCTCGTGGATCATTGTGTGGTTGGTGATCGTTGTCTCGAACTTGGTCAGTTCGGCACGGTTCGGTAGCTCTTTGTGCAGCAGGAGGTAGCAGACTTCGAGGAAAGTGCTGTTCTTAGTCAAGTCCTCGATTGAGTAACCGCCGTGGCGTAGAATGCCTATGTCGCCGTCAATATAAGTAAGCTCGGAATCGCAGCTGGCCGTCGAAGTGTAGGACGGGTCGTAAGTGAACATGTCCGTTTCGGCATAGAGCTTACGGACGTCAATCACGCGTGGCCCCTCTGTCCCCTCCAGTATTGGCAGTTCGACAGTTTTGTCGCCGATCGTCAGGGTAGCTGTATCAACGGTTTTAGGCTCACTCATGTAACTCTCCACCCAAGTACCGCGCGTAATATGCATCTTGGGAGCATATCCGGCGAGCTAGAATCATGTTGCGCCGCACTCTAGTCGGCGAAGGCCCATTCGGCAATGTCGCAGAACCGCGCAGTTCAAGATTCAAAACCTAGTTGGCGCTATTTTCTAGGCGCGCAAGCGTCTCATCCCGGCCTAGCACTGCCATAATCTCAAAAATGCTGGGAGATACGTGAGAACCAGTCAGTGCAGCGCGCAGAGGCTGCGCAATCTTGCCAAGCTTTAAATCTCTACATTCCGCAAAATCTCGTACCATACGGTCAAGTTTTATCTCGTTCCAAGATGTAGCCTTTTGTAGCAATTCGGCAAGCGCCTTGAGGGTCTCCCGTGCGGTACTGTCGGCCAGCATCGATAGAGCCTTTCCATTCATTGGAATTGGATTGTTTAAGATATAAAAATAAGAAGAATCAATAAGTTCACGAGTGTTGTTTGCACGTGAGGCGAGTCCGGGCATGCCTTCAATTAGGCGTCTTTCGGCGTCAGTAGAAAGATTTTTCCCGACCACCTCGGTGTCGGAAAGTATGATAGCCGCAAGCCGTTCGGGGGTGGCAACCTTCAGATAATGCGCGTTGAGATTTGTAAGTTTGTTCATGTCGAAGCGGGCTGGAGAACGGCCTACATTCCCTAGGTCGAACCATTCGACTGCCTGCTCACGCGAAATGATTTCGTCGTCCCCGTGGGACCAACCGAGGCGCAGGAGATAGTTGCACATAGCCTCGGGTAGGATGCCCATTTCTTCGTAGGCGTCGACGCCTAATGCACCGTGCCTCTTAGATAGCTTCGCTCCGTCGGTGCCGTGAATTAACGGTATATGAGCGTAATCTGGCGGTTGCCAGCCGCAGGCGGTGAACAAGTGATGCTGCCGGAAGGCATTGTTAAGGTGATCATCGCCGCGAATCGCATGGGTCACACCCATGTCATGGTCATCAATGACCACTGCCAGCATATAGGTCGGCGTGCCGTCTGACCGTAGGATAATGAAGTCGTCCAACGTGTCGTTGGCCTTTGTTACGTTGCCTTGGACCAGATCGTGGATTGTGGTTTCGCCGTCTAGGGGCATCTTTATGCGTACAACGGGTTTTATGTCCGCCGGCGCCTCGGCCGGCTCTCGGTCGCGCCAGCGACCGTCATAGACACGCGTGGACCCGCCCGAAAATTTTGTACTCTCTCGCATCGCTGCGAGTTCTTCCGGAGTGCAGTAACATCTATAGGCCTTGCCTTCTGCGATAAGGAGTTCGACCACCTCGCGATGTCGATCGACGTTTTGTGACTGGTAGGTCGTACCGTCGTTCCAATCCAGATTCAGCCATTTCATGCCATGTAGGATTGCTGCGATGGCCTCGTCAGTCGAACGTTTGCGGTCTGTATCTTCGATCCGTAGTAAAAATTTGCCACCATGATGGCGCGCAAAAAGATAATTAAACAGTGCAGTTCGCGCACCGCCAATATGCAAAAATCCAGTTGGCGATGGTGCAAAACGGGTAACGACGGTCATGGCTGTTCCGCTCGGTCGGGCATAATAACTTTTGTTCGTATGGCGTTGTCGAACTCAATCGTCAAGTAATGGGTGTTGGCATCACTTGACATTGGGCATCCGGCACGAGGGCGTTGGTAACATCCTACTCCCTGGGCAACTGTGTACTTATCCGACTGGGTGCTGCCGACGCCCGTGCCGCCATTTCGTGACTTCAGGGTTAAGATAGTGAACTAGTCATTGTGGCTTCCTTTGGCGCACCAGAGGATTTCGTGTTGACCGCAATGAACTAGAAATAGCAGCCATCCGCGATGTAACTGCTGTCAACGCCTTTTACGCGGCCGGCCCAGTTTTATATCCTGTCGACATGTGATCAGTACTGGCGCAGGAGACCGACAAGCTCTCCCTGCACTGCTACCTGGTCAGGGCCGAAGATGCGAGTCTCATAGGCGGGGTTGGCAGGCTCGAGGGCGACTGAGTTGTTGCGACGGCGCAGTCGCTTGAGAGTGACCTCCTGGCCCTCGACCAGGGCCACCACGATCGAGCCATTGTCGGCCGTGTCGGTTCGGCGGACAACTACCGTGTCGCCGTCGAGGATGCCGGCGTCAATCATCGAA
>PBMH01000035.1 GCA_002722515.1 Alphaproteobacteria bacterium
AATTAAATAATTACCACTGTTGGTCAGTGTGTTGGTCAGTCATGGCGGAGAGGGTGGGATTCGAACCCACGGTACGCTTGCGCGCACGCCGGTTTTCAAGACCGGTCCTTTCAACCACTCAGGCACCTCTCCGGTAGCGCAGAACATACCGATCTTTTCCGAGGATGGAAGGTACTAAGTGCGTGTTTTCCAGAGGGTAGGGCGATGATCCCCGTTTCTACGCATGCATTGATACAGACCTCTCAGACACCATGCTGACGGGTCTTTTGCGTTGAGGTCATCTAGTGTTCCCGGGCACATGTGATAAAACCCAATGAACCGTTAACTAGAAAATTGTGTGGTCGGTTCGATCCAGTAACGGAGCCCGCGTGAGCATACCCACCATAGCCGGCTCAGAGCCCGGAAAACCCGGTAGTAATGTAACCGGTATCCTCTGGATGGTAGCCGCGACGTTTATCGCCGTTTCCACCCACGCGATGATACGCCATGTCGCCGAAAACGAGATGCACCCGTTCCAGGTCGGCTTCTTCTACAACGTTTTCACGATGCTGATCATCGTACCAATGGTCCTTGGCAACGGGGCGGGGTTCCTGCGAACCCGACGACACGGTTTAATGTTCGTGCGTGCAGTTCTCCATCTTGCCTCAATGCTCCTTTTTTACGTTGGATTGACCCTAGCGCCATTAGCCGCCGCCAGTGCACTGACCTTTCTAGCCCCGCTCTTCGCGGTATTACTCGCAGCAATATTTCTGCGAGAGGGCTTTCCCGTACGCCGTATCATCGCGCTTATCGTTGGGTTCACCGGAATGCTGATAATAGTTCAGCCAGGTCCATCCGCCCTCGACACTGGCGCGCTTTACTTCGTCGGCGCCGCGTCTTTGTGGGGCGCGGTTTTGCTTATAATTAAGATCCTGAGCCGTACGGAATCGAGCGCCACAATCACCGCTTGGATGGCGCTAATGATGGCTCCTCTCGCACTTTTACCTGCGATTCCCGTTTGGATTACCCCCAGCCTATCGGATATCGGCTGGCTTGCAGCTGCTGGATTTCTGGGAGCATTTGCGCAATGGGCACTAACCCAAGCATTGCGTACAGGTTCAACCAATGCAGTAATGCCGATTGATTTCCTACGCTTAGTATGGGGCGCGTTAATCGGCTTCGCGATCTTTACCGAAGTTCCTGATATTTATACCTGGATTGGGGGCATGGTTATTTTCGGTTCTTCAACATGGCTTGCGTGGCGCGAGCGCGCTGCCGCTAGGGAAGTAGTGAGCGCTAAGTTTGAGAGGAGTCCTTTTTCGGAGGTGAAAAAATTGAACGGCGGACAGCCATAACCAAACATTATCCCCCTTGATATCCGAATATGTTTTTTCTTTAATTAACAATCCCTTTTGACTTTTTTTTAATAAAAAAATGAGCTTATTCAACATACGGGTGACAAGCGCTATAGGCCCGGCCATAAACACTAGTAGAAAACACCCCCGAGGCAGTTTACGTGGTTAAGGTCATAGTACAGATGTATCCGGTGCTGCCGGCTGAAACCGAGGCCGACCGCATCGCCCAACGCCCCATTGGGCGGAACGCGACGTTGTTCCAGAAAACACTCCGCGGGTGGTGCGACATCGTTGAAGAGGCTGACCAGCTTGGCCTGTGGGGCGTTACCGCCATCGAGCACCATTTCCATTCAGAGGGTTATGAGGTCAGTCCCAATCCCGGTGTTATGAACGCCTTCTGGGGAGCCCGGACCGAAAATATTCGTGTTGGTCAACTCGGCTATGTAATGAGCGCCCAGAACCCAATCCGCGTGGCCGAAGAGACCGCCATGCTCGACCATTTGACTGAGGGCCGCTGTTTTGTTGGTTTCTCGAGGGGTTTCCAGTCCCGCTGGACCGACGTACTGGGTCAACATCAAGGGACGCGCGCCACATTGTCCGATGGCAGCGCCGACGATTTGCGGAATCGAGAGATTTTTGAAGATGCAGTCGACCTTGTCCGAAAGGCGTGGACCGAGGATAGTATTGAGCATAACTCACCCCAATGGCAGGTACCTTTCCCCTTCGAGGGCGGCATCGAGAAATGGCCCATGTCTGCCTGGACTGAAAAGCTAGGCGCGCCCGGAGAAATTGGACCAGACGGCTCAGTACGCCGAATCAGCGTAGTTCCATCGCCCTACACGAAGCCACACCCCCCGGTATTTATAGCCTCGAATGCCAGCCAGGAAACAGTCGAGTATGCCGGCCGCTATGGCTTTATACCGGCCTACTTCTCACGCATGGACAAGGTCGCAGATTTCGGGCCGGCCTATGTCACTGCTGCGCGTGCGGCGGGCCACCAGTTCGAGCTCGGGCAGAACCAGGCCATCGTGCGCATGCCCCGCATCGCCGAAACTATGAACGATGCCCGCCGGGCTGTCGCTGCCTATGACGGTATGATCTACAAACATTTCTATGAGAATTTCCTACCGTCGCCGCTGCGCGCAAAGGCCAATGTTCAACCGAACACACCTTTAGAAGACCTGGTTGATCCGATGATCGATACCGGGCTTTTCGTACCAGGATCCACGAGCGAAGTACGCGATCACTTTGTTGAACAGTGGAAACACCTACCGGCCGAATACGTAATCTTGATCTATCACTACGCTCAACAACCTAAAGAAAGCGTTATCAAAAATTTGAAACTATTTATGGAAGAAGTGAAACCGGCGCTTGACGAGCTGACACCGTATGCAGCCGAAGACTAAAAAGGTTTCAGCAAAGTCCTCTAGAGATCTGTCATACCTCAGTCCTGCTTAGCTAGCGCACGTTCGGCTAGAGACGTTTTCCCGCCGCATCTGCCGCGCCATGTAATGCGGCCTTCGGCAGCATCACGTGACAGCCCTTGTTAACATTCACCAGCTGCGATATGCGCACGTCTGCGGCTAAACTACAAAGAGAGTAGGCATCTTCTGCTGATAGGTTCGTGCGCTCCTGGATCAGCACGATCATATCCCGCAGCCCCTGCTTGGCTGCGTCGTCAAGATCTTGATCAATGCCAATGGTGATGTAGTGAGTGTCAGTTTCCGCACGTGGCATCTTCCAAGAGACATCCTTCCGTAGGTGAAACTCAAACGTCCCAATCAACGCGGTCTCGGCGGCCGACAGGCAGCTTTCGCCGTCGCCTTGCAGTGCATGGCCATCGCCAGTCTGAAAATTTGCACCTGGTACATGTACCGGCAAATAAAGAGTCGAACCGGCACCCAGCTCTTTAATGTCGAGATTTCCTCCATGTGGTTGGGGAACGATTGAGGTGATAATTCCCCATTCCGGTGGCGGCGCGACACCCATTACGCCGAAGAAGGCGTTACAGGGCAGGTCAACGCCCCAAGGAAGTTTCGCCATATGGGCAACCCGATCCAACGGTATATTTAAGATGCGCTTCTTATGAAAATCCTCGGGTAGCGAACCTTTCAGCGGCATGATCATATTCCACGCCCAGTCTTGGCGAAGCTCAACATCAATAATCCGGACCTCCAGTACGTCGCCTGGCTCGGCCCCGCGGACGGCAACCGGGCCAGTCATAATATGGCCTGGCAGGATCGGCTTGTTATCGGCGATGAAGGCTGCGTGGTCGGATAAAAGACTATCGCGAGCTTCCTCGGGAATCTGTTCGGGCCCACCGGAAATCGTCTCGATCACCACTCGGTCGCCAGATTCGATTTCTAAGACGGCCTCAAAGTCTGCGGAAAACGCTCCCCAGCGAAGGTTCTCGGGTTTCGACGCCAAACGATGCTCTGTAGCCATGCTATTTCCCCAGTTATAGTTTTAGCCATTCTGTCCGTCAGCGGGAGCAGGGGCAAGCGTGACTACCTTGCGGAGATACCACCGTCTAGGACCAGTTCAGAGCCAGTCATGAACCTGCTTTCGTCCGATGAGAGATATACGACCGCATAGGCAACATCCTCGGGCACTCCGATAATCCCAAGTGGGATTTGCGCCGCCAATCGATCCAAGCCTTCTTCGCGCGTGTCGCGCTTAAGGATACTGTCTAGAATCGGCGTGTCGACAAAAGCCGGGTGAACCGAATTACAGCGAACATTATTCGCCTGTCGTGCACAGTGAAGGGCCACCGACTTAGTCAAGTGGCGAACTCCGGCCTTGGCAGAGTTGTAGGCCGCCAGATTATGTCCGGCAATAATTCCCGAGACAGAAGAAATGTTGACAATCGAACCGCCACCCGACCCGGCGATATAACTGATCGCATGTTTGCAGCCCAGAAATACACTGTCGAGGTCGAGCTTATGCAAATCACGCCAGTCCTCAAGGGAGGTCTCCTCGACCGTACCACTTATCGCCGCACCCGCGCAGTTAACGAGAACTTGCAAGCCGCCAAACGCGGCTACAACTGTCTCGAGCGACATGGTCCAAGCAGTTTCATCAGTCACGTCATGGACAATCGCGACGGCATTGTCGCCGATCTCCGCAGCAACCTCGCGCGCACCGTCCAGGTTGATATCAGAGACCGCCACCCGCGCACCCTCGCGTGCGAGCATTATTGCAGACGCCCGACCGATCCCTGACGCCCCCCCAGTTACTAGAGCAATTTTCCCGCTTACCCGTTCCAAATCAAACTCCCCTCAATACACTTTATGAATGAATGCGCAGGGGTCCCAAACATGTACCCACCGAAGAGCCGACACCTGGCCGTGGCTCAGTTGACATCGTCTCGAACACGACGATCGACGTCGAACGCAGAATCAGAACTATCAAGTGCGGAAAGTCTATCGTTTGGAGCGGGCTCATCTTCGGAGGGGGCGCGATCGTCTGCTAACAGCTTTCACAGCTTGAGAACTAAACAACGAGCGGTCCGCCCGCGGATTTCCAAGCATCGATTCCACCAGCCAAATGGCACGGATCTTCAATTCCGGCCCCCAGCGCCGCCTCTACTGCCATTGCCGAGCGTTCGCCATAAGCACAATAGAAAACAATCCGCTTGCCCAATGAGCTGGCCAGCTCGAACAGCATACCACCAGGGTTAAGACAGTCGTTGAGGTCGGGGTAGGGAGTGTGGACCGAACCTGGGATTATACCGTTCTTCTTGCGCTCAGCCTCATCGCGAAGATCAACCAACATAATGTTTGGGTCCTCCACCTTAGCGATGCCGTGACCAAATCCGAGGGACATCCCCATTCGTTCGAGATCGTCCTGCCTGAGCCCAATCTTAAGGTTGGCCGGTAAGGCTACATCCATCATTTTTGGGTTGGCCAAGTTCAGATTTTGCATAATCTCGACATACTCGGCTTCAGAACCGACCTGTAAACGTGGATTATAGGCCTTCTCTTCACCAATGGTGCTAACCGTGTCGCCTTTGTAATCGTGCGCCGGGTAGACCAGCGTGTCTTCGGGTAATTTCAAAAGTTTATTAAAAATCGAATCATACTGGGCGGCCGCGTCGCCTTGCTGAAAATCTGTTCGCCCAGTGCCGCGAATCAGTAACGTATCACCAGTAAAGACACGGTCATCCATCAGAAAACTGTATGAGTCATTGGTGTGTCCTGGGGTATAGACCACATCCAAGCAAAGTCCTTCGATCTTTATGGCGTCACCCTCAGTAACCCGTATGGACACAACGTCCACAGCGCTTTGCTCGCCCATTACCGTGATACAGTGGGTTCTGTCACGCAGCGCACCGAGACCCGTAATGTGGTCGGCGTGAACGTGTGTATCGACCGCCTTTATTAACCTCAGATCGAGTTCTTTGAGCAGTTGAATATAGCGGTCGACATTGTCCAGAACGGGATCAACAATCAGCGCCTCGCCGCCGCGTCGACTGGCCATCAGGTATGTGTAGGTGCTCGATTCACTATCGAAAAGCTGCCGGAAAATCATTCGCGTGTTTCTCAATTTCAGAATTCACACTCAGGTTACGTAAAAGCAGTCGAAGGCGGAAACCTTTTCCGGTGATCTAGAGCCGATGTCAGAGAGAGTAAAAACCTGCCGCCGTATCGTGGAAGAATTTCAGGAGTTCTAGTTCCGAACGTTCTGTGAGCACGTCCTTCTGAGCCGACACATAGTCACCAAACCCTGTCCACATGCGTTCGACCGGATAGTTACTCCCGAAAAAGCAGCGGTCCGGGCCAAACATATCGAGTACGGTATTCGCCGCGATTCCCATCAGATCTGGTGTCAATTCCCGGGTAAAGGTATTGAGTCCTGAGACTTTGATAAAAACATTCTCGAGTGGCTTCAGAACTTCCAGAGCCGCGCGCCATTCTGCAACTTTCGAACTATCCGTGGCAGTCAGCATTCCCGCATGTACCAAGCATATTTTCAGGTTCCGGCATTCACGAGCAAGCATCGCCAGATCGCCAAACTGGGATGCGAACCCCTGGAAATCAAACGTTAGACCCTTGTCCGATACAATCGATAGACCGCGTCGGAAACTCGTGGATAGACAAAAATCCGACCGGTCCACGTAACGCCAATATTCGTTCTCGGTATGCCAGTAGACCTGTTGGCGGATGCCTCGCGTATTGGCGTAACCCAGATGCTTATCGAGGACGGTTTCCAAATTGGGATCTGTTAAATCGGCATAAGCGACGATGCCGGTGGGGAAACCCTCCGCGTCTGCCATAGCCTGCAGACCGGCCGTCTCGTCCTCGGGGCGGGTGATGTCAAAGTTAGCTTGGACGTGCACCGACTTGACTACATTGTGAGGCTTAAAATCAGACCTTAGATCCGCGACTGAGTATTCTCGTTTTAGCCCCGACCAATCGTCGCCGAATATCATCGGGCGCATAGGTTTACTCATCCAAGGATAGTTGGCCTCGAGATCCCAGAAGATATGATGGTGTGAGTCGATAATCGGACCGTCATAACGCGCCATCAGAGTTCTCCTTTACGATAGGCCAGATTCGCCGAGCGCTTTGTTAACTCGCGGCATAACTTCGAGAGCCATTAGTTCCATCGAGCGACGCGCCAAGGACACATCCACCCAATCGTGACCGGTGTACATCAGTTGGCCAAAAGGCCCAATAATCTCGCGCAGCTCCAGAATTTGTTCAACAACAGAGTCGACCGACCCAGCGATTACCTGGGTGTCTAACGAGTGGCGAACCGAGACCTCTTCATCGGCCTGGTCGGGATAAGACTTGAACAGGCCCATTCCCATGGTACCGCGACCCTTCAGTAGCTTTTTCTGGAGATTTGAGAAGTAAAAACCATATGGGCCACCCTCGCTACGCGCATAGTTTATTGCCGTGTCATGGTCGTCAGCAACAAAAATACTCTTCGCCACAGACCATTGCGACGGATCTTCCGGCAGACCAGCATTTCTCTGGCCTTCGAGAAATTTTGGCAAATGGGTCGCGACCCAGTGAGCCTGAACATAGTTCGACGAGATACCCCGCCAGCCGCGTTCCGCTGCCGCTGTGACTCCTTTGGAGTACGGCGCGAGTGCCGTAAAAACGATTGGCGGATGTGGTTTTTGTAGTGGTTTGGGAATTAGCCCCTGGCCAATTTCGGGGTAAAGCGTGCGCTCGGTCGATGTTTTGAAGAACTTCCCGTCCAGATTGTACGGTGCTTCGCCGGCCCAGATCGCCAGCACTTGGTCAATTGCTTCCACCATCTTCTCATTTTTGTCGAGATCGAGATTACCAAACACCTCAATATCTGAAGGTAGGCCGCCAGGACCGATGCCAAACACAAAGCGACCATCAAGCAAATGGTCCATCATCGCTACTTGAGCTGCGACATGTACGGGATGATAGCTCGGCAGATTTATTACACCGCTGCCCAGTTTAATCTGTTGGGTCCGTTCAATCAGCGTCGCTAGGAATACTAGGCAGCTCGTAATCGGTTCCGCCAAGTCAGTCATATGCTCCCCGACGAAAGCCTCTGTGTAGCCAAGTTCATCGGCCAAGATGAAGGCCTCCTGATCCTCGCGCAAAACCTCTCGATAATCGCGCGTAATAGGGTGTACGGGCTGGGTGAAAAAACCGAGTTTCATAACCACCTCCAAGTAACGCCGGCATTCATAAACGGGTGCGAAGCTTCGGTCACGTCAAACAACTCGAAACGCTAAAACAGGGGATTGGCACAAACATCATTGCCCGACGCGAGGCGCCTGTGGCACGCCTTTGGAACAACACATTGGGGCAATATGCTACTGAACCGAATACTTATAGCTGCATTACTTTCTGTTGCATTACTCGCGCTTCCGCAGGTTGGTGCGTCCGCTCAAGATAACCAGACGGTTGATGCGGATTTTAAGTATTGGCTTGAAGGCCTACGCAGAGACGCCCGAGCCAACGGAATCAGCGAAGCGACGTTGGAACGCAGCCTAGTCGACATCGCCCCTATTCCACGGGTCATCGAACTTGACCGTCACCAGCCCGAATCCACGATCACATTTGAGAAATATCAGACACGCGTTGTCAACGCGACACGCATTACGGTCGGACGAGCCAAACTCGCCGAACACAAGACCTTACTAACGGAAATCGGAATGAAATTTGGTGTACAGCCTCGCTTCATCGTAGCACTGTGGGGAATCGAGACAAATTTCGGTCAGTTCACTGGTGGGTTTCCAGTAATACATTCCCTCGCGACGCTTGCTTATGATGGTCGGCGGAGTAAATATTTCCGCAGCGAGCTCCTCAAGGCTCTGCAGATTGTGGAGGACGGGCACATTGAACCCGCGGCGATGAAGGGCAGCTGGGCGGGCGCCATGGGACAATCCCAGTTTATGCCTTCGAGCTTCCTCAGGTTTGCCCGCGACTATGACGGCGATGGCGCCAAGGACATCTGGAACACGCAGGATGATGTCTTCGCGTCGGCCGCGAACTATCTGCGGGGTGTAGGCTGGCGTGATGACATAACTTGGGGCCGCAAGGTGCGTCTACCAGCCGGTTTTGGTTCGGAGCTCGTTTCTTTGGATGTCGAGAAAACGCTTCAGGAATGGCAGCAACTTGGCGTACGGCGCGCGGACGGATCAAACCTTCCGGCGCGCAACATCAACGCATCTGTTCTGCAACCAGGCGGCGCAAATGGACAGGCGTACATCGTCTACGACAACTATCGAGCGATTCTGCGCTGGAATCGATCGCACTATTTCGCTATCGCGGTTGGACGCCTGTCGGACCGAATCGCAGGTCTATAGGGTAGAAGCACCGCATGACTGGAATTGTCATAAAATTCAGTGGCATAACCATTGTCAAACGACGCCTCCGGTTGATTACCTCGGCCGCTTTTTTTTGTTTTGGGCTAACTGCGTGTGCAGAGACCGAGTTCCTCATTCATACGGCTAAGCAGATAAACGGAAACAAACAATCCGGCGACAAGCTCGGCCGTTATAAAGTTGGCTCGCCCTACCAGATCAAGGGAGCCTGGTACTATCCGGCAGAGGACTATGATTATTCCGAAACCGGGATCGCGTCCTGGTATGGGCCAAACTTTCACGGGAAGTTGACGGCTAACGGCGAGACGTACAATCAGAACGATTTGACCGCCGCGCACCGGACCCTACCACTACCGAGCGCAGTCCGCGTGACCAACCTCGAAAACGGCCGATCAATCGTATTACGAATAAACGATCGTGGACCGTTTGCACGCGGTCGAATTATCGACGTTTCCCGACGCGGAGCTCAACTGCTGGGGTTCGAGCGCAATGGCACAGCTAAGGTCAGAGTCGTTATACTCGAGAATGAGAGCCGCCAGCTCAAGGTCGCTGCGCTCAATGAGGATAACCAGCATCTCCAGGTAGCGGCCTCGCCGCGCGAAGTTGTCATCTCACAACCTTTGTCGGCAAATAGGGCACCGCAACCAACTCGAACTGCACGTCAGGAACCAGTTCAAACCACGCCATTAAAGCCGGCACCGATGTCAGGTTCGTATACGCCGGCTCTACCTGAGAAAGTCGAGATTTTGCCG
Organism: Alphaproteobacteria bacterium; assembly: GCA_002722515.1. Taxonomy (GTDB): domain Bacteria; phylum Pseudomonadota; class Alphaproteobacteria; order UBA6615; family UBA6615; genus UBA8079. Next base: position 9,906 of record PBMH01000035.1, read on the forward strand.
GTCTCGCCGACAGGAATCTATGTTCAGGCGGGCGCATTTTCTCGTCTTGAAAATGCACTTCGCATGCGCGATCGGGTCTTCGACATGGGCCCAACCCAGATAAGCCGCTTCGAAGTATCTGGCACCGAAATCTACCGGGTTCGCGTTGGCCCTCTAGGAACGGTCAAAGTCGCCGATGCAACCCTGTCCCAGATGGTAGGCGCTGGCGTCGATAGCGCCCGGCTAATCGTCGAGTAATTGTGTGACATTTTTTGGTCTCATTCATACCTATACTTCTAGGGCCAAAACGCCCGCAAACCGAATGCCATTAACATGAAAACTCTATCCTGTTACGTCCGCCTTGCACTCCCCGCTTTAACAATAGCAGGTCTGCTGTTTGGGCCTAATCCGGCCACTGCGGCGCAACCGACATTTCAGACCAAGGCCCGCCAAGCCATCATGATTGATTTCGATACCGGCACGGTTCTGTTCGAAAAGGATTCGAATAGCCCTATGTTCCCGGCGTCCATGAGCAAAATCATGACGGCATTGCTAGTATTTGATGAGTTGCGTGCCGGACGGCTTCAAATGGACAGTACCTTCCGTGTTTCGGAGAAAGCATGGCGGATGGGCGGTTCAAAAATGTTCGTGAGCATTAACACCGAGATCAAAATCGCGGACCTACTGCGCGGGGTGATCGTTCAGTCCGGCAATGATGCTTCCATCGTTATCGCCGAAGGCATCTCCGGCACTGAAGAAAGTTTTGCCGAGCGCATGACCGAACGCGCACGCGAGATCGGGCTAACCGGGACCCAGTTCCGCAATGCGACAGGCTGGCCGGACCCCGAACATTATACCACAGCGCGCGACCTAGCGACGCTGGCCATATTCTTAATAAGGGAATATCCGGAGTTCTACACTCTCTATTCCGAGCGTGAATTCACCTACGGTAAAAGTCTCCAAGGCAAGCCAATCTCCCAGGGAAACCGAAACCCCCTGCTGTACACATCGGTTGGGGCGGACGGTCTTAAAACCGGGTATACAGAAGCGTCTGGCTTCGGACTGACCGCGTCTGCCGTACGTGGTGAGCGACGCCTCGTTATGGTGATCAATGGACTCAACAGCGTGCGTGCACGCAGCTCGGAATCCGAACGTCTTATCAACTGGGGCTTTCGGGTATTCGACAATTATCCGCTATTTCAAGCTGGCGACACGGTCGAGGAGGCGAAGGTGTGGCTAGGAGATTCTGGTACCGTACCACTTGTCATCGACGAACCGCTGACCGTTACTATCCCAAAATCCTCGCGCCGCGGTATGCAGGTCAAGGTAATGTATGACAGCCCCATACCAGCGCCGGTGGTTGCAGGTGCAGAGGTTGCAAGAATCGAGATCACAGCACCCGATATGCAACCGGTCTTGCGCCCCCTTATCACCGCACAAGATATAGACCGGCTTGCCTTTTTTGGACGCATCAAGAGCGCCATCGGCTTCATCATCTTCGGCTCTTCGTCGGACAGTTGACGCCACGCGCAGCCCATGTGACATCTGCGTACATGAATGCGACAAAGCCAAATGGAAAGTTCATTACGTTTGAAGGCGGGGAGGGGTCCGGTAAGACGACCCAGATATCCCACCTCGCAAATAGACTGAGTGCACATGGTATCGAAGTAATCACCACCCGAGAGCCGGGCGGCGCACCTGGCGCCGATTCAATCCGATCCCTACTCGTGTCGGGTGCAACGAATAAATGGGATCCGGTCAGTGAAGTTCTGCTGCTGTATGCAGCGCGGCGGGAACACCTAAATCAGACTATACGGCCAGCGCTCGCAAAGGGGGCTTGGGTTCTTTGCGATCGTTTCGCAGATTCCACAATGGCCTATCAAGGCTACGGCCATGGGATTTCGCAAGAATTCATTAGGGAAGTTCATAGCTCGGTAGTTGGGGAGTTTGGCCCAGACCTAACCTTGCTCTTAGACATCCCAGTTACGATCGGTATCGCGCGTGCAAACGCCCGCAACACCGACATCCGTAGTGGAGAAGACCGGTTCGAGCGTATGGATACAAACTTTCATGAACGGTTACGCACGGGGTTTATCGACATCGCAGCACATGAGCCTAGCCGAGTGAACATTATTGACGCGGACAGCACGCCCGAGGCGGTGGCCAAAGCAGTGTGGCACGTCGTCGAATCAAAATTATTGCTCGGGGGCAATCAATGAGCGAGGAGCTTATCGAACTTATCGAGCGGCCGCGCGCAGAGACCGGCGCACTGATCGGTCATACTCCAGCCCGGCATGCTATTGCCCAAGCCTACCAGACTGGGCGTATAGCGCATGCTTGGCTGATTTCTGGTCCAACGGGTATTGGCAAGGCGACGCTCGCCTGGCGAATGGTAAGGTTGATCCTATCCGCTTCCGAGGCGGGACTATCTCCCAATGATATCGAGACAGACCCAGGGCATCCCGACGTTCGCAAGATTATCGCCGGCGCCCACCCAGACTGCCGATTGGTTCGCCGCAGCATGACCACTCGCTCACCATACCGGTTCCGCACCGAGATATCGGTCGATGACATCCGCGAATCTACTGCTTTTCTAAGGCATACGCCGGCGCTAAGTGATTGGCGATGCATGATTATTGACGCCGCGGACGAAATGAACACCAACGCCCGGAACGCGTTGCTCAAGGTGCTAGAAGAACCGCCGCCCCGAACCGTGATCCTACTGGTCGCTCACATACCTTCGCGGCTGCTACCAACGATCCGTTCGCGATGTAGGGCGTTGCCACTACAAACACTTAACAACGAACAGGTCACCAAGGTGATGGCTCGTTCCGGTAGCGACTTAATGCCCGACGACATGCAGGTCGTCTCTGATATATCCGGCGGCTCACCAGGCCGTGCCATACATTTGGCTCAGGCAGGCGGCCTAGAGCTCTATCAGGAAGTCGCGCAACTTTTCAAAACCCTACCCGGCCTAGAGACAGAATTTCTGCACACGTTCTCCGACAAATTCGCCGGCGCAGCGGGCGAGCAGGGATACCGCGCGTTTCTGGAAATTCTCAACTGGTTGCTGTTACGCGAAATCCGTAACGATGCCACGACGGGCAGGGGCGGTCGCAGACTTGAGCGTTGGCTGAAAGCATGGGAGAACATTAGTGAACTAACGACCCACGCAGACAATGTGAACCTTGACCGCAAACAAGTTGTTCTGAATACATTTTTTGAGCTCTCGACCGCCGCGAAATCGGCCTGATCACAAACAACGTCGGTGTCCCTGACATGAAGGAATTTTTGCTGCGATACCTAACGCCACTGACCTATCTCATGTGGGCAGCAATCATTATTGGCATGGTAGACCACTTCTTTCTTGAGCCCCGCGGCTTGGCATTTCTACCGCCACCAGTATTCGATTGGCTAGTAATTGTGATGTGGCCGTTGCTCGCAGCAGTCTGGTTCGGTCATAAGGAGGCAGAACGGCGTAAGGCACTGGGTCGGGCAAAAATATCAGACGAAGTCTGACCTCCCATCCGTGAATAACCCTTGACCAAAAGAGACCGAACCCTTGTCAGCAAGCCCGTACTACGTGACAACGCCGATCTACTACGTGAACGATCGGCCGCACATCGGACACGCATACACCACATTGGCGTGCGACGTACTCGCACGCTTCAAGCGGCTTGAAGGCCATGAGGTGCATTTCCTGACTGGAACCGACGAACACGGCCAGAAGGTCGAGAAATCTGCCCGGGCAGCCGGCGTCGAAACGCAGAACTTCACCGACGAGGTCAGCCAGAATTTCCGTCGGCTTGCAGACGACATGAACTATTCCAACGATGACTTCATCCGCACGACCGAGGCGCGTCATATCCACGCGGCCCAAGCGATCTGGCGCCGAATACAGGCCAACGGCCATATTTATCTGGGCAGCTACTCCGGTTGGTATGCCGTGCGCGACGAGGCATTCTACGCCGAGGGCGAGCTTGAAGAAACCGATGATGGCCGGAAAGTCGGGCCCAGCGGGGCCGAGGTAGAATGGGTAGAAGAACCCAGCTACTTCTTCGACCTATCGAAATGGCAGCAGCCGTTGCTCGACTTCTATGCGGCGAATCCTGACTTTATCGGGCCTGATACACGCAGAAACGAGGTGATAAGCTTCGTAGAAGGCGGACTCAGGGACCTATCGATTAGCCGCACCAGCTTCACCTGGGGAATTCCGGTACCCGACGATTCCGATCACATCATGTATGTGTGGCTTGACGCGCTAACCAACTACATCACCGCAGTGGGTTATCCCGACGAAAATAATTCCGATTATTTAAAGTTTTGGCCCGCTGACCTTCACATGGTTGGTAAGGATATTGTCCGCTTTCACGCGGTCTATTGGCCGGCCTTCCTGATGGCGGCCAACCTCGCGCCGCCCAAGCGGGTCTATGCCCATGGCTGGCTGCTCAACAAGGGCGAGAAAATGTCCAAGTCTCTAGGCAACGTCGTTCTGCCAGAGGATCTGATTGAGCGCTACGGGCTTGACCCGGTGCGCTATTACCTGCTGCGCGAAGTACCATTTGGGAGTGATGGCTACATCAGCCACGAGACCATGGTCTCGCGGATCAACGGAGACCTGGCCAACGACATCGGCAATCTAGCCCAGCGTTCGCTTTCGATGGTCGCCAAGAACTGCGACAGCATGGTACCTCAGCCGGGTCCATTCACTTCGGACGACAAAGCTTTGCTGTCAGCGGCGGTCGCCGCACTCGACAGCATCCGCGAGGAATTCAACCGCCAGGCCTTCCACCGTGGCCTTGAGGTAATCTGGCGGGTTGTTAGCGATGCCAACCGCTATGTCGATTCCCAAGCCCCGTGGGAACTGCGCAAGTCCGATCCGTCGCGCATGGGAACTGTACTCTACGTGTTGGCCGAGACTATCCGCCATCTCGCAATCCTGATCCAGCCGGTTATGCCGGATTCGGCTGCCGACATGCTAGACCAACTCAACGTGCCCGGCGAAGCCCGCAGTTTCGTAAATCTCGGCCCGGATCACGCACTCAAGGCAGGGACGACGTTGCCCAAACCACGCCCGGTCTTCCCACGCTTTGTCGACGAAGAGGTCACGGACTCCGCTTGATGCTTGTCGACAGCCATTGCCACTTGGACTTCGAGGATTTTGACGACGAGGTCGATGACATCGTCGGCCGTGCGCGGGATGCCGGCGTGGGCACCATGGTTTCAATCTCAACCCATTTGAGCCGCTTCGATGGCGTGCGTGCCATCGCCGAGCGGTTCAACGACGTCTGGTGCACGGTCGGCGTGCACCCCCATCACGCGGGCAAGGAGGGACAAGATAGCCCCAGCCGCCTAGTCAAGATGGCCGCGCATCCCCGGGTTGTGGGTATTGGCGAATCCGGCCTCGACTATTATTACGATCGCAGCCCACGCGACAGGCAGAAGATCAGCTTCCGGGCCCACATCGCGGCGGCACGCGAGACTGGGCTACCGCTGGTCGTGCACGCGCGTGATGCGGATTTAGACACGGCGGAAATCCTCCGCGACGAGATGGGAAAGGGCGCGTTCACCGGAGTAATGCACTGCTTCTCAAGCGGTCGCGGCCTAGCTGAAGCGGCGCTGGAACTCGGCATGTATGTTAGCTTCTCTGGCATCCTGACCTTCAAGAATGCACAGGAGTTGCGCGACATTGCCCGCGACATTCCAGAAGACAGGCTGCTGGTCGAGACCGATGCCCCGTTCCTCGCACCCGTGCCCAACCGCGGCCAGCGTAACGAGCCTTCCTTCATAGTAAGCACGGCCGAGACACTCGCGACGATAAAGGGGCTCGCGGCCGAGGATCTGCATGCGCACACAACCGAAAATTTCTTCCGTTTATTTTCCCGCGCCGAAAGGCCGGCAAACTTATGAAAGTGACTATGCTCGGCTGCGGCAGCTCCGGCGGCACGCCATTGCTAGGCCCCGATGGCTGGGCCGACATCGACCGCAACGACTCTCGAAACCGGCGCCGACGACCCTCGATCATCGTTGAGAGCGAGACCACACGGATTCTGGTCGACACCTCACCCGATCTGCGAAGCCAACTCCTCGACGCCGAGGTATGGCAGGTGGATGCTATCCTCTTCACCCACGCACATGCCGACCACGTGAACGGGATCGACGATATCCGCTCCCTGAACCACCACCATGGCGGCGCGATTGATGCCTATTCGAACGGCCGAACCCTCAACATTCTGCGAGAACGTTTTTCCTATATTTTTGATCCATATCCGAATCTTAAACCCCAATTCTGGAGGCCATGTCTTAACCCAATAGAGATAGACGGACCCTTCACCATAGGCGATATCCGCATCCAACCCTTTGACCAGGAGCATGGCCGAATGCCGTCGCTGGGGTACCGCTTTGGCCCCTTCGCATACTCAACTGACGTTAAAACACTGCCAGACGCAGCGTTTACACTGCTGGACGGTATTCAGGTATGGATCGTAGATGCACTCAGCGACAGCCCGCACCCTACCCACAGTCATGTCGCTCAAACACTTGACTGGATCAAGCAAATTGGACCCGAGCGCGCGATCCTGACGCACCTGAGCCACCGGACCGACTATAAACGTCTCGCAGCAAGTCTGCCGACGGGCGTGGAGCCCGGCTACGACGGACTGGTGATCCATATTTCCGAGTGATTATAGCTGGATTATAGCTGGGGAAGGGGTTCACCCCGCACGCACCAACGCTTTAGGGCGCCAACGCCTGAGAGCATTACTTTCAGAGGAGTACCACGACCATGGAACGCGAAATTATCTATGTCGGTGACCCGATGTGCTCGTGGTGCTGGGGCTTCTCTCCAGTTCTAAACAAGATAATCGATAAATACGGTGATTTGGCACCCGCACGGCTCGTAGTCGGCGGCCTACACGCGTTCGATACCGATCCAATGAACGACGAATACAAGGCCCGCATCAAGCATCACTGGGAACAGGTCGCGCAGGCCACCGGACAGCCATTTAATTACGCGTTCTTCGACCGCGAGGGTTTCGTCCTCGACACCGAACCAGCCTGCCGCGCATCGGTCGTGGTCCGGAGTATTAAACCCGAGGTACTGATGTCCTTCTATGAGCGAATTCACAAGGGGTACTACTTAGAAGACACAGACACTACTAAGCTAGAGACGTTGCAAAACTATGCCGAGGCCGAAGGAATCGAAAAGGACACTTTTACCGCGGCGTTCGAATCCGAGGAAGCGAAACGGGAGACGATCAAAGACTTCGCTTGGTGCAAGGAGTCTGGCATCACCGGCTTTCCAACCATGGTCTTACGCGAAGACGAGACGCTCGCGGCCCTGACCGTGGGCTACCAACCGTTTGAAAGCCTTGAGGCAATCCTCGACTCCTGGGTCGCAGGCGACCTAAGTGTCAAAAAGCAGGTTGAAGCGGCGCAGGCAGCAGGTCAGGCTGGATCCCCAGAAACTAGGCACTGAACCGATCGGGTCTAATTCGTATTATAGGAATGTTTGTTAAGTTATTGATATAAAAAGTTTAAACAAATTTAACATAATATATATTATGCGCACTTCTTATTATTCAACCCTATTGTCCAGAAACCTTCCTGAACACCTCGACACCATCAGTTATCCGCCTGACCATTTCCCTTAACTCAACCTCAGTCATGGGCCAATCATCGCGATTTTCAATGGTGAAACCCGAACTTCGCCAACGCTGGTATATCTTCAAATAGGTATCGTCGTAGATTAAGAAGCGCCATAGGCTCGCCTCTCCGACACCCGGGCCGTAACCAATCGTTGTCGAACCTTTCTCGGTCGACCCACAAACCATAAAGACAATCGAATCGTTCTGAGTAGCTCTGAGTACTTGAATGGCGTAACCCCGATCTACGCACACCAACCGGTTTTGCCGCTCCGCAAGGCCAATGAAGTCCTGCATCGAAAACCGGCGACCGACCGCAAGTTCCTCGGCAGTAACCGCAAATAGGCTATCCCAGGTGTCAAACTCCTGTCCGGACGGAATCTGTTCAAGAACAAAAGTATTACCGGAAAAGTCGCGATAAAATTTGCTCCGATTCAACAATTCCGAACGTTCAAGTGAGCCTACAACCCATGGCGGTTGAGGGTATCTTAAGATAACGTCGAAAAGTTCAATCTGTTGAGCAGCCACTGAAGCATCAACAATTTCCGCACCAGCTTCATGCGAAACGGAAACCGCACCAAGAAATATAATAGCGGTCAGCCCGCGGGATTTTCGTTTTATCCGGGAAGCCCACGTCAATTCGCTATCCCTCAAAACGTTTTCACATCACCGGCACCGCCATATGCCATCCAGCCGCCATCTACGAATAAGGTCTCTCCGGTTATGTAGGACGCCATATCCGAGGCCAAGAAAGCTATTGTCTGCCCAACCTCCGCCGGCGTACCGAGCCGTCCTAGAGGCGTACGGTTATTAAGGCGTTCCGTATCGACCTTCCCTGCATCCACCAGCCCCTGGATCATCGGCGTCGCAATATAGCCAGGTCCGACGGCGTTAACCCTTACCCCTTGAGCGCCCCATTCACAGGCTAGCTCGCGTGTTAGCGCGATGATCGCTGCTTTTGAGGGTCCGTAGGCCGTGCGTCGAGGCCAACCGCCGGGCCCGTTGACCGAGGCGATGTTGACAATTGCTCCAGTGCCATTCGGAACCATAATGCGTCCCGCCGCCCGGCAAACTTGATAGGTACCCCTTAAATTCACATCCATGATTCGCTGCCAAGGCGCCATATCGCGCTCGAGAGCAAATTTAACCTCGTCAACCACGCCGGCTGCGTTCACTGTGATGTCGAGTCCACCTAGGGCATCAGCCGCCGCCTGAACTGTCGCCTCAGCCTGAGATTCATCTGCTACGTCGCAAACAAATGCTGGACAACCGCCAAGTATCGCGCTCGATGAGGAAAGACCCGTTTCGTTTATATCTGTAATCGCGACGGTAGCGCCAAATTCACGCAAGATACCTGCAGTAGTCATACCGATTCCGCTTCCACCGCCCGTTACCAGAGCCCGTTTGCCGTCAAGTGTGATCCCTACCGACATATGATATTGCCTCCCGAAATGCATGGCACAGGCTCGATTGGACCACTAGGAAAACTGTGCTGCAAGGGTTTGTCCGGCTTAAACCAATATAAAACTTGTAATTGGCTGGAATATCGTGCGTTTAACCTGACCCGCGACATGCCACCTAGTATCGGCAACCTTTCAACCGAATCAATCCTGAGTCTACTCTCTCCGAACTCACGGAGTCGGAGGCCAGTATGGCGGCACGTAAAATCGATCGCCTGATCGAGATCATGGCCCAGTTACGTCATCCGACCGACGGATGCCCGTGGGACACCGCGCAAAATTTTCGTTCGATAGCACCCCACACTATTGAAGAAGCCTACGAGGTCGCAGATGCGATCGAACATGGAGACCGCGACGATCTGCGCGAGGAACTCGGAGATCTGCTGCTCCAGGTCGTTTTCCATGCGCGCATGGCGGAAGAGGAAAAATCGTTCGACTTTGAAGATGTTGCCGGCACCATTGCCGACAAACTGGTACGGCGTCACCCGCACGTATTTGACACCAAAAATCACGATCCTAATTCGGACCTTTACGATAATTGGGAAGAGCATAAGGCGCGGGAACGCGCGCAAAAATATAAAGCAAGGGGCGTGGCGCTGAACATACTTGACGCCGTTCCGATTGCCCTACCCGCCCTAACACGTGCGGAAAAGCTTCAGAAGCGTGCTGCGCACGTTGGATTCGACTGGCCATCCCTGAAACCAGTAATCGCCAAACTGGAGGAGGAGCTCGCAGAGCTCAAATCGGAGATAAATAACAAGTCTACCCCGGATCGCATTGCCGACGAGATGGGCGATCTACTCTTCTCCTGCGTTAATCTGGCACGACACCTAAAGATCGACCCTGAAGACTCCCTGCGAAGTGCAAATGCCAAATTTGTGCGACGTTTCCGGTACGTCGAGAAGACAATTCAAAGGAACGGCGAGACGGTAGAACATGCCGATTTAGATGCGCTAGAGAAAAGCTGGCAACAGGCGAAGGACCATGGCCTCTAACGACAGAATATGCTGCCCGTCTATAGTCGAAAAGTCTCAACCGAGCACTGTGAGTAAGCAGCAGCCAACCACTAGATACAGAATCGGTCATCCCGCCGAGTAAGCCGTCCTTTAGACTAAGTCGTCCTTCGATAGTACATCGCGTATTTTTTCCCACACATCACGACTGCATGCAGTCAGCATATCTCCCTTTGGCTGGTTCAAATCGTACCGGCTGCCGTCGAGGAGAGCGTTGTATCCCCCGGCCTCGCGCACCAAGAAACTGCCGGCCGCATGATCCCAGGGAAGAAGTTTGGTATAGGCCGAGAATGCCCGCTCTCCGGACAATATCTGAATATACTCGTTTCCGGCGCACCGCGGGCGGAAGACATCGCGAACCAAATGCGGTGCGGCTTCGGCACGGTCGCGCAGGTGACG
>PBMH01000036.1 GCA_002722515.1 Alphaproteobacteria bacterium
ATAATTTTGGTAAAACATTTTACTAGAAACATAACAAATGAAAAACGAAATAGATCTATTGGACTGTAGATTGCTTGACCTGGTGCAGGCAGATGCCAGATTGTCGTTTCGCGAGATAGGACGGCGGGTTGGGATGTCCACGCCGGCTGTATCCGAACGCATCCGGCGCCTAGAGGCCGCGGGGGTCATCAGGGGCTATACGGCCCGGGTAGACCGGGTGGCCGTGGGCCGTGAGATCGGAGCGTTTTTGCGCCTTTCGGTCTCCGACAAGGATTTCAAGCGCGTGTCGGGTTTGTGCCGGACGCTAGACGCGGTCGTGGAGTGCCACCACATAACTGGTGTGGATAGCTTTTTCATTCGTATTTCTGTTTCCTCTATTGCCGAGTTGGAGGACGTGATCTCGCGGTTCCGCAAGATCGGCCGGGCCCAGAGCTCCGTAATCCTGTCATCACCCGTAGACGGAAAGCCTGTGCCGGTCGGCAGCGTATTTCTACCGCCTGCGGCAGCGCGCTAGGTTAGGATCATGGCCAAGGGAGAACAGGTGATTTCGGTATTGGATGGGCAGGATATTTCGGCGCTAACTGACGGCGTCTGTGCCGGTGATCGGCGTGCTCTTGCCCGTGCTATTACGTTGATCGAATCCACCCGAGACGATCACCGAGTTGAGGCAGAGGCATTGCTCGAGAACCTTTTGCCGCACACCGGCGGCGCCTCGCGAATTGGTATCTCGGGGGTACCAGGGGTCGGCAAATCCACTTTCATCGAGGCGTTCGGGCAGAATTGCATTGCCGCCGGCCACAAGGTTGCCGTGCTTGCCGTAGATCCGTCGTCGCGGCGTAGTGGTGGATCCATTCTTGGCGACAAGACGCGCATGGAACAACTTTCTCGCGCGCCTGAGGCGTTCATCCGGCCATCGCCGACAGCCGGCACTCTCGGTGGCGTGGCGCGCCGGACTCGCGAGGTTATGCTCACCTGCGAAGCGGCAGGTTTCGATGTGTTATTGATCGAGACTGTTGGGGTCGGTCAATCCGAGACCGCCGTCGCGGATCTCGTGGATATGTTTGTGCTGCTGTTGCTGCCTGGCGGTGGCGATGAGCTCCAAGGTCTCAAGCGCGGCATCATGGAACTGGCCGATCTTCTGGTTGTAAACAAAGCCGACGGGGACATGGTTGATTCCGCGCATCGCTCTGCTGCGGAATATACGAACGCCGTCCGCTTGTTGCACCCGACCACATCGGAATGGATTCCCCCGGTCCTGACATGTTCATCACTTGAGAATCACGGAATTAATAAAGTCCGCGAGACGATTGCGGCCTACTGTGAACAGTCCCGGGGAAGCGGCGCGCTTGATGCACGGCGATCTGACCAAGCACGGCGCTGGATGTGGGGAGAGGTTGACGAGCACTTGCTGGCTGCATTCCAGCGTCACGATTCGGTTCGCGAAATGCTCGCGAGCCTTGAGCAGCAGGTATCTCTGGCCGAGATCACTCCGTCGGCGGCGGCCAAAGCATTGCTCAACGCGTTTCGCAGGTCATGAACCGTCCTCACGGTGGTCTTGACCCGCTTCGTGCCTTCGCCTAAAACCTCCGCCGATCGCGTCGGTTTCGGCGCGTTAGCAGTTTATGGAGCGAGTAACATGTCCCGTCGCTGTGCTATCACAGGCAAGGGTGTGCTGACCGGAAACAACGTTAGCCATGCGCATAACAAGACACGTCGCCGGTTTTTGCCGAACCTACAGACCACCATGCTGTATAGTGAAACCTTGGCGCGTGGTGTCCGCGTCAACTTAACCGCGCGCGCGATCCGGACGATCGAGCACAAGGGCGGTGTTGATGCCTTTCTTCGCGGCACTGCGGTGTCCAAATTGCCGCGTGAGCTGCGCCGTATGAAACGGGATCTTGAGAAGGCCGCTGCGGTTGCCTGATTGCAGCGTCACCGTATCGAAATAAAGGCCCGCGTTTCGCGGGCTTTTTTGCGCCCGGGCACGTTATGATGTCGCCGGCGTACGACTGGACAATGACAAGCTGGCTCATTCCCCCCATGACTGATTATCCCGGTTTTGCATTCGAAGTGACCCGCACTGTAACAGGCGAGGTGGGTTGGCCCGATGCTGCACGCCGCGGAAGTATTACTACGCCGCACGGGGTGATCGAAACACCGGCCTTTGTATTCTGCGCCACCCGCGGCGCATTGCGTGGGGTTCTGCCGCACCAGGCCCAGGCGGAATCGACGCAGATCATTTTGGGAAACACGTATCACCTGATGCTGCAGCCTGGTGCAGAGCGTGTCGCAGCGATGGGTGGCCTACACCGGATGATGGGTTGGGATGGACCGCTGCTAACGGATTCGGGCGGGTTCCAAATTTTCTCGCTGGGCCGCGGTGGCGACATGAAGGAGATAAAGGGCAGCCGCACTGACGTTCGCGATACCTCCCTGCTGGCTATCGACGAATCCGGGGCGTCGTTCCGCTCCTATGTTGACGGTACGAAGGTAACACTCACGCCGGAGGACTCCATTCGCTTTCAGCGCGATATCGGCGCCGATATCATTCTCGTCCTCGATGAATGTACACCTTATCATGTGAACCGGGATTATACTGCCCAATCGATGGAGTTGACCCACCGCTGGGCGCTGCGCTCGATCGCCGCGTTCGAGGAATCTGAAGAAGGATCCGCCGGTCCTCAGGCGCTTTATGGGATCGTTCAGGGCGGGGTTTATGATGACCTGCGCAAAGAGAGTGCTTGGTTCACTGCGGAACAGCCGTATTTCGGTTACGCGGTTGGCGGTTGCCTCGGCGGAACGCCGGAGGAGATGAATGATGTTGTAGCGCTCGCTATGGCCCCTCTGAATGCCGCCGCATCTGCGCCGCGTCCCATCCATCTTCTGGGTGTTGGTAGCGTGCGAGACGTTTGGTACGGGGTAGCCAAGGGCATTGACACTTTCGACTGTGTCAACCCGACGCGGTTAGCACGCCATGGAAGCGCTTACATCCGGCCGGGTTTGCGCGAAACCAAAAACGGCCGCGAATTTATCAACCTCAGGAATGCGCGGTTCCGTGATGATATGGGTCCTCTCGACCCAGAATGTGACTGCGCGACCTGCGCGAGTGTCTCGCGCGCCTATCTCCATCACCTCGTGAAGGCTGGCGAGTTGAATGCCGTCGCTTTGCTGTCCGTGCACAATGTACGATTCATGAACCGATTGCTTGAGGATGTGCGGGCCGCTATTGACAACGACGAGTTTGTCGAACGCCGATCCTATTGGATAGACGGCTAAAATACGCGTCGTCTAGGGTGGGGTCTCGAGTAACAGAGGCCGCTGCGCTGGTTATCCCAAAATTCTTGTCGTTTGCGCTCTGGATTAGCGTTGGGCTAGAGGTTTGAGTCGCACTGGACTTCAGTCCTCGGCGCGGGACCCTGGACATCCGACGGCTCATGTTACCAAAACCAGTGAGGCATCGTTGCGGTATCGATAATGAAGCATTAATGCAGACTGATAAACTGGCAGCCTGTAGCGGTAATTCCCAGCGCAAACATGGCAAAAGTGCACTAGGCTAGGTCTAGGTGACCCTCTGTATGCGGCCACGCCGGGATTTTTGGAATATATCGTCTTCTTCGTCGAACAGTTCTGCCAGCTGATCCATCACCGTACCGCCGAGTTGTTCGGCGTCCACGATCGTAACCGCGCGCCTGTAATAGCGGGTCACATCATGGCCGATGCCAATGGCAAGAAGCTCGATCGGCGAATAGGTTTCGATATGTTCGATGACCTGCCGCAGGTGGCGCTCAAGGTAGTTACCGGCATTCACAGACAGGGTGGAATCGTCGACCGGTGCTCCGTCTGAAATGATCATCAGAATACGCCGTTGTTCCGATCGTGCCAGCAAACGATTGTGCGCCCACAATAAGGCTTCACCGTCGATGTTTTCCTTCAAAAGTCCCTCACGAAGCATCAGGCCCAAATTCTTGCGGGCTCGGCGCCAAGGGGCGTCTGCAGACTTGTAGATGATATGGCGCAGATCATTGAGTCGTCCTGCGTTGGCCGGCTTGCTGGCGGCAAGCCATTTTTCGCGCGACTGCCCGCCCTTCCATGCGCGGGTGGTGAAGCCAAGTATCTCAACCTTCACGCCGCAGCGTTCGAGTGTCCGCGCTAAGATATCAGCGCTCATGGCTGCGACAGAGATTGGCCGGCCACGCATTGAGCCCGAATTATCGATTAGCAGCGTGACGACGGTGTCGCGGAAGTTTGTGTCCTCTTCCATCTTGAACGACAGCGGGTGGGCTGGGTTGGTAACGACCCGGGTCAATCGGGCGGTGTCGAGGAGGCCTTCTTCTAGGTCGAATTCCCAGTTCCGTGTTTGCTTTGCCATGAGGCGGCGCTGAAGGCGGTTAGCTAGCTTTGAAATCAAGCTCTGCAGATGTCCTAGCTGCTGGTCGAGTTGCTGGCGCAGGCGTGAAAGCTCGTCGGGATCGCACAGGTCCTGAGCCTCAACAATCTCGTCATGCTCTGTTGTGTAGGCGTCATAGATAAACTGTTCACCTTGGTTATGGCCATATTCGGGTGGGCGCCAGGGCTGTCCGGGGGCGTCCGGGTCTTCGTCGCCCGCACCCTGTTCCATGTCGCCGTCGCCGTCCTCGAACGGCATGTCCATTTCTTCGCTCTCTGCGCCGGCCTGCTCGTCTTCGCCTTCCCCATCCATGGCCTGGGTATCGCCGTCGCTCTCGCCCTCGCCCGTGCTTTCGCCCTCGGCATCGTCTTGGTCGTCCCCGCTATTGTCGTCGGAATCGGGTTCGGTCGCGAGCTCTTCCTCGGCCAGCCCGAGGTCGGAAATCATTTGCCGGATAACGTCCTGGAAGGCGGTCTGATCGTCGAGGCAGTCACTTAGGTCGGATAGGGCTGCGCCGATTTTGGATTCGATGAAGGGCCGCCAGACATTCACCATTGGACGTGCCGATGGAGGCGGTGGCGTGCCGGTCAGCGCTTCACGCGCCAGCATGGCGACCGCCTCGGAGACGGGTGCTTGGTCGCGCTGAGTCACGCGCGCGAAACCCTTGTTGCGGCTGCGCATCTCGTGCGCGGCGCTCAAATTATCGGCCACGCCGGACATACGGTTCGCGCCGATCGCTTCGACACGCGCCTGTTCGACGGCGTCATAAAGCGCGCGTGCGGCAGGCGCGGATGGCACACGAGCCTGATGCAACTCAGCATTGTGATGTCGATGGCGTAGCGCCAACGCGTCGGCCTCACCGCGCACCACACCGACATCCTCGGCCGGTAAATCACGGGCGGGCAGGGGCAGGCGGACTTCCTCGCCGCTTATGCTGGGCGGATCGGGTGTGAACGAGACCGTTAATTCCGGTTCACAGGCCATAGCGCGCATAGCCGCCGCCGTCACCCGTCTAAACTCCTCGACGGGGCCGTCATTGCTGCCTTTGTTCGAGCCCGTCATCGGGGCCCTACTGGGTCGGAGTCACTGCGATCACGCCATCTTCTAGCTCTGTGCCGAAACAGCGCTGGTAATACTCGGCCACTGTCGAGCGTTCGACCTCGTCGCATTTGTTAAGGAAGGTCACCCGGAAGCCAACCGGAATGGATTCAAAGATCTCGGCATTCTCGGCCCAGGTGATTACGGTGCGCGGCGACATTACGGTGGAAATGTCGCCGGCGACGAAACCTGTACGGGTGAGCTCAGCGGTTGCGACCATGGCGGAAATCTTCTCGCGCCCTGCGTCGCCCTCGTAGCTGTTGCACTTCGCCATTACGATATCGACTTCCTGCTCATGTGGCAGATAGTTGAGGGTTGTGACGATGTTCCAGCGGTCCATCTGTGCCTGGTTTATCTGCTGGGTGCCGTGATACAGGCCAGTCGTGTCGCCCAGCCCGACCGTGTTCGCCGTAGAGAATAGCCGGAAGCTCGAATGTGGCCGGATCACCTTGTTCTGATCGAGAAGGGTGAGCTTGCTGTCTGCCTCTAGTACTCGCTGGATTACGAACATCACATCCGGGCGGCCGGCATCATACTCGTCAAAGACGAGGGCGCAGGGATGCTGCAGCGTCCAAGGCAGGATGCCTTCGCGGAACTCAGTGACCTGTGCCCCGTCCTTGAGGACGATGGCGTCCTTGCCGATCAGATCAATGCGGCTGATATGGCTGTCTAGGTTTACGCGCACGCACGGCCAGTTCAGGCGCGAGGCGACCTGCTCTATATGGGTCGACTTGCCGGTGCCGTGATAACCCTGAATCATGACCCGGCGGTTGTGCGCGAAGCCGGCTAGGATCGCGAGCGTGGTGTCGTGATCGAATTGGTAGGTCTCGTCGAGGGCTGGCACATGCACTGTTTCCTCGGAGAAGGCCGGGACCTCCATGTCGGAATCGATGCCAAAAACTTGGCGAGCGGACACCTTGATGTCTGGCTCAGGGTTAGCAGGCATATCTGAGCTGGTGATCGATTCTGTTGCTTTCATAATCCGGTCTACTTTCGTCAAAAATTTTTTACTCGTCACGGCCCCGCTCGGGGCCGACCGATTGCATCAGGGTTGCGTAGGCCTGGTTAATCTCCTTGAGACGTTCTTCCGCGACCTTGTCACCACCATTCGCGTCGGGATGGTGCTGTTTCACCAGCTCTTTATAGCGCTGTTTTATAGCGTTTTCGGTAATGGGAGGCGACAATTTCATTATAGAAAGAGCGTCAACGGTGGCGGAGTCCAGTCCCGCTTTTGCCGACGCTGCAGCGCCCGCCGCCGAGGAGCACATTTCTTCCTGAAAGAATCCGAAATCGTCGCGGATGCCTTCGCCCGTCCGTTGGCCGCTTATCGGCCATGTCGGCCGGTCCCAGAAGGTCTTGCTGTGACGGTCGGAGTTGATTTCATTCTCTGACATGCCGTCATAGTAATTCCAAGATTTGTTGTATGCGCGTACATGATCGAGGCATAACCAGATATATTCGCGCAGCTTCTCGCGTGACTGCGGGGCCCGGTATCTCCCTGGCAGATCGCAGCCAGATTCGGCGCAGGCGCGCTTGCCGGGCGTTCCGTAACTGCCTTCGGTAAGCAGGCCGTCCAAGTCGATGGGGTTGCGCCGTCGAGTCATGCGGGAAATATGTATCGTGTACCCCCGCGAGGCAATAACTGCTCGGAAAAGGTTATGTGTCTTTGGGAAAGGCCAAATACTGGAGGTTTCAGTGAATCGTGCGGAACGAATCAGGGCGGCAGTGGAGGCCGCCTTCGAAGTGCAGCGGATCGAAGTGCGGGACGATTCGCATTTGCATGCTGGCCATGCGGGAGCCCGGCCTGAGGGCGAAACACATTTCGACCTTCTGGTTGTCAGCTCTGAATTTACCGGCCAGTCACGTGTGACGCGCCAGCGGGCGGTTTACGGTCTCTTGTCCGCGGAACTCGAAGGTGGACTACATGCATTGTCGATAAGAGCACTGACGCCTGACGAGGCTATAAAAGAAACAAAATGAAACTATATGTTGCAAAGCTACCGTCCCTCTTTTACCTCGCTCGTGGCAATTATTCGTATGACCCCACTAGGGGTTGGCCGGGCGTCTAAAATGGTTGTAAAGCGCAACATTACTTTTGGTTCTCTGCGTACCAATGTGCGGCTGGAGCCAGAGTTCTGGGATGCTGTGTCGGATATCGCCGCACGCGAACGTCTTGCGGTGGATCGCCTTTGTAAAGTTATTGACGCTAGCGCCGGGGTTATCGGCCGCGCACTAATCCAGCGCGGGCCCGTCATAATGATCGGGCCATAACTCCCTCACCTTCGGGCCGTCGCTGCGGAATGCATGGCATGTGTTGAGTAGGCGCGGCGGGCGAGTTGACTTCGCCCGGCTCTCGGGCTGTTCCTTGTTCTTGATAGGGTAGATTGTCTGGAACGCCGTTGTGGCAACTGGGCCTAGCATCTCTACTATATGGGTGCAGCCCTCGACGCCGCCGACACGGTTGCGAACGCGCGTGCGCCAGCCCGGTCCGATGCTTAATCCAACCAGGCGTTCAAAGTTGGGCGCGATGTCTTTGCAGAGCGAGAACGGGCTGTATTCCGTAACTGCTTCAGCCTTGTGGATGTTTAGATCATCGTCCACGGTCAGGCGAATCCACATCTCGTGCACCGGTTCGCCCGGCGGAACGTCGCCGCGCTCCGTGTTTTGGAACGTGTAGCTCTTAACATCGATGAGGTGTCCCTCAACGTCCCACAGACCGTCGGTGCGCCGATAGCCGCTACATTCTAGCGTTCGGGTGTGAATATGCTTCCGCTCCGCCGGGTTCGACAGTGGCATGGGAATGATCCTCGTGGGTGATGTGAGATGTTCCGGACTATAGGTGTGTTTACGGTTCGGTCAAGAATCCGTCGGTCGGCCTAGGTCGTTATCGCCATGCCACTTGGCTTGGCTTCTACCGGACGCCGTGTGATCCGGAGTGAGCGGAGCTGGTTCCCGCTGCGGCGCAAGACGTCGACTTTTAGTCCCTCGATGTCGAAGCTCTGACCCTCCTCGGGAATGAAGCGCGTTTCGTGCAGCACCAGCCCTGCGATCGTCGACACCTCGTCGTCGGGTAGCTTCCAGTTGAATTCACGGTTCAGGTCACGGATCGTGACTCGGCCGTCGACAATAAAACTGCCGTCGCTCTGTCGGCGCATGCCCGGCACAGGAATATCGTGCTCGTCGTCGATTTCCCCGACGATCTCCTCGATAATGTCTTCTAGCGTCACGACGCCCTGTAGGGCCCCGTATTCGTCGACCACTAGGGCGAAATGTTCGCGCCGGTCGCGAAACTCATGCATCTGGCGCAGACAGTCAGTGGATTCGGGCACAAACCAAGGTTCAGTCGCAACGGTCCGCACGTCGATCTCGTCGATATGCCCGTCATGGCTCTGTACCTCGCGCAACAGTGCCTTGGCGTGAAGCACACCGATGATATTGTCGGGATCATCCTCATAAAGTGGAATGCGCGTGAACGGGCAGTCGAGAACCTTGGTTACGATCGCGCTCGGCGTAAGTGCTGCGTCCGCCATTTGTACATCCGTACGATGTGTCATGATTTGACCTATCTCCACATCGTCGAGGTCCATCACTCCGCCGAGCATCTGCCCTTCATGGGCAGCGACTATGTTGGTATCTGCATGCAGGCGGATAGCACCGCGCAGCTCCTGCTCGCGCGCATAGTCCTCCCTGGCCGAGATTTGTCCGCCTTTTAGACCAAGCATTGCACCAACCACGGCCTCGATTGCGTGTGATAACGGCGACAGAACGGTAACTATCACGCGGATCGGTTGGGCGACCGTAAGGGCCACTTCGTCGGCGTGGCGGATGGCATAAGTCTTTGGTAAAACCTCAGAGAATATCACTAACAGCGTCGTCATCGCGACCGTTGCGTAAACCACACCTGCGTCGCCGAATAGGGTGATCATCATACTGGTTGCGAGCGCTGAGGCGAGGATGTTGACAATATTGTTGCTGATCAAGATGCCTCCGATCAGCCGTTCCTCCTGTGCGCGTAGTAAATTTACGGTGCCCGCACGTTTGTTCCCTTCGGTCTCGAGCTGGTGCATGCGCGGCCGCGAGGCGCCAGTAAGTGCCGTTTCGGAGCCTGAGAAAAATGCTGAAAGCGCCAGCAGAACGACAATTATGATAACGATGATGGTGATGGGATCAGTCATTATTTATGGCCTGTCTTTGGTGTTTCAGGCTGCGACCATATCGGAAAGAAGACGTGAAATGTCATCGAGCGTCACCTCGTTAGTGACGAAGGCATCGCCGATACCATTCGCCAGAATGAAGATGAGGCGCCCTTCCTGGACCTTCTTGTCGCGGCCCATATGGTCGAGCAGTATTGCTGGGTCCCAACCGTCGCCGTGGTGGGTGGGAAGTTTGACTGGAAGCCCGCATCTTGTCAGATGAGCGCGCACGCGCGCGCTGTCTGCAGCGGGGCAATGTCCAATCCTTGTGGAAAGTTCGAAGGCCGCGGCCATCCCGATTGCAACTGCCTCGCCGTGCAGCAACTCATTGCCGTAGCCCGTCTCAGCCTCTAATGCGTGGGCGAAGGTGTGTCCTAGATTCAGGAGTGCTCGGCGACCGGTCTCGCGTTCGTCCTGATTGACAATTTCCGCTTTCATTTCACAACAGCGCTCGATCGCCTGGATCTGAGGACCGGTTTTGCCATCGAGGATTGACGGTCCGTTCGCCTCAAGCCATACGAAGAAATCAACATCGCCTAGCAAACCGTATTTGGCGACTTCGGCATAGCCGGCACGCAGTTCGCGTGCCGATAGCGTCGCGAGGGTGTCGGTGTCGGCTATGACCAGGCGTGGCTGGTAGAAGGTCCCCACCAGGTTCTTTCCCCGATTGGAATTGATCGCGGTTTTTCCGCCGACCGAGCTGTCCACCTGGGCAAGCAGGGAGGTGGGCACCTGTACAAATTCGACGCCGCGCAGCGCGATGCTTGCGGCGAACCCGGTTAGGTCGCCGATGACACCGCCGCCCAAAGCGATTAGTACGCTGCCGCGTTCAAGTCCGCCGCCGATCAGATTCTCCAGAAGGTCCTCGAGCACGGCATAGCTCTTGGACGTTTCCCCGGCTGGGACGGTGATCGTGCGGACCTGGTGGCCAGCGTTACGCAAGGCTTTCTCGACCCGTTTGGAATAGTGGGGGCTAACATTCGTGTCCGTGACAATTACGCAATGGCGCTCGCCAAGACGTTCGGCGAGCAATGTACCGGCGTCGTCGATCAGGCCCGGGCCGATTACAATGTCATATGACCGCGTACCTAAATCGACCCGAATTATACGCATGCTGTCTGCCGAGCTATTCATGATGTGGACGATGCCTCTTTCGTCTCTAAAAAATTTTCCAGAGCGTTGACAACGCGCTCAACGGTTACGTTAGGCGGGCTGTCGTCGCTTTCGACGGTTATGTCTGCTTGCGCATAGAACGGATAACGGATCTCCATCAAGTCCTCTAACGTACGAGCAGGGTTGGCATTGTTAAGCAGTGGGCGGTTCGTCCTTTGCGCTGTGCGGCGAACGAGAGTGCTGAGATCGGCCCGCAGCCAGACCGAGATTCCCATTGCGGTTATAGCTGTGCGGGTCTCGTCATCCATGAACGCGCCGCCACCGGTGGCCAAGACTTTGGGGCTTCCCTCCAGTAGCCTGGCGATCACCCGTCGCTCGCCATCTCGGAACTCTGCCTCGCCATGACGTTCGAAGAATTCGGAAATCGTGCATCCCGCAGCGGCTTCGATCTCGGTGTCGGCATCCACAAATGGCAGGTTGAACCGCGCTGCTAGGCCCCGCCCGACAGACGATTTTCCAGCTCCCATCAGACCGACCATCACGATAGATCTCTCCAGCGAATATATTGTAACCTGGGGGTCGATGGTTTGGCTCGTGTCTTCGGCTTGTTCAGAATCACTCATGCGCTGTTATCTTTATGCGATTAAACTTGGCGAAGGGTTCGCCGTGTTTTTGCCACTCTTTGGATGGCATACTAGGCGTTCGTGCTCGGCCTCGCGAGATCGAAACTATAAATCGCAACGGCTGGCCATTAACTGTTCCGATTGGATTCATCGGGAGGATTACTTGGGAAAGTATATCATCATCCTCTTTTTTGCCGTAATTGTCGCCGGAGGTGTGTTCCTTGCTACTTGGGACATTCCTGCGCCAGTCGAGAGCGTTGAGAAAATAATCTCCAACGACCGCTTCCCCCGCTGACCGGTTCGATGCGTTGCCCTGCTATAATTATTATTACATCCCTTGGGCTCTCAGCATTTGCCATGAACGCCCAGGCCCAACAGTCGGGCCCCATGCGCCTAGCGCCGGTAACAGAGGTGTCCGAAGACAAGTCGTCAGAAGAAACTCCTACCGAAACATCCGGCGCAGTTCTTATCCAGGGACTCGATGCGGTACCCGAGGATGCGGTGGGTGTGCTGTCGATCTTCGACGGGAGCCTAGGCGATGAGATGTGGGCTGGAACCGATTGGGCGACAGCCCTACGCCTTTTGGATGCATTGCCTGCGTCTTTTCCGATACTTGATGCCCGCCCTCTAGCACGGCGTCTACTTCTTTCCGTAGCAACACCACCGATCGGCGGGGCCGATAAATCGGGCCTCCTAGCCGCTCGCCTCGCGGGCTTGGTCGCGATCGGTGCGGCGGACGATGTTATCGACCTAGCGCGGGCGGTGAATTCGCGCGAGGTTCCCGATAATATTGCTACCTCGGTCGTCGCCGCACATTTTTTGCGTGGCGATACGGCGTCGGGCTGTGAGGTCCTTGACCGGTTCGGTGGCGGATATTCTGAGCTCTTCTGGCAAAAGGCGCGCATCATTTGCCAGATTGCCCGCGGGAAGGGGGCAGAAGCCTCACTTGGTCTCGACCTGTTGCGTGACGAGCGTGGCGAAACGGACTCATTGTTTCAGAATATTGCTTACACGGCCGCTGTCGGTTTGCCCGTTACGGCCGATCAGTTGATGCTCCCTAGCGACCCCGATATCCTTACGTTTGCTCTGATGAACGTAGCTGAAGCCGAATTGCCGGACTGGGTTGTAGGGTCGGATGACCCCGCGATTATGCGGGCGGTATTGGCGTCGCAGCGTGTTGATGTGCCGCGTAAGCTCGCGCGTGCCCACGAAGCACTGCGTTCGGGCCGAATCGGTGCGGACGAGGTGGCCATCCTCTATGAAGAGCTGACCATAGATGACGAGACCGTTTCCGACGCCTTGCTTGACCCTGAGTCCGTCGAACTCGACCTGCGGCTCGCCTGTCTTTATCTCGCCGCGCGCAACCAGGGCGTCGCCGTTGCTCGTTCGGAGGCGCTGTGGGAGGCTTGGACATTGGCAAAGGCGGTGGAACTAGACGATGTCGTCATGGCTACCACCGCGCGGTTGCTGAGCGGTGTTCCGGTGACGGCTGACTTTGGATGGCTCGCCGCCGGCGCTACCCGTGCCGCGTTGCTCGCGGGAAAGGATGCACTCGCCGTCAGTTGGTACCAGTTGGCTTTGCGCCAGGGCCGATCTGATGCCGACATAGCCCGTGCTACTGTGATGATGTGGCCCGAAATGCGGGTTGTCGGTCGAACTCTTTCCGCTGCTGATGTTTCCTCCGATGATGCACTGGGGGCCGCCGCCATTTCGAGTATTACGCCGGTTGCCGGCGAGACGGGCGCTACCGTGCCGACAACCCAGTCCGCCGGTGTAGCCTCGGTCAAGGCGCGCGCGCCGGTCCCTTGGAGTGCGGCGCGACTATCGCGTTGGATTGACCTCGCCGATAACAATCTGGGTATGACTGATATTGGCACCGTTCTTTACCTGCTGCAGGTTTTCGGCGATCCGGTGAGCGAAACGCAGTGGGCGCGTGCACCCATAGTCGACAATAACGGTTTAGGTGACAAGGTGGGTAAAGCCTCCGGCAACCCCAAAGCAATGCCCAGCGTAGCCGCGCTTGCCGGCTTGGCGCGCGCGTCGGCGGCGGGTCGGCGCGCGGAGACGGTGCTCTACGCCATGATCGTCCTCGGCCAGGTGGATGAAAGCCCACATGCGGGGATTGTAGGAAGTGTAGTCCGCGGTCTGCAGCGCGTTGGACTGGATACCGACGCTCAGGCGATTGCTCGTTCCTTACTGGTTACTCGTGCGCAATGAGTCCGCGGCGCGAGCCCATCGAACCGGTACTCGTTAGCCGCTATTTTGAAGCCTTCGTTGAACTGTTGGTGGCCGAGCGCGGGGCGTCGGCCAACACGGTGTCTGCCTACGGTCGGGACCTAGAGGACGCGGCGAGGTTTTTAGGCGTCACCGCTGACAGCCGGATGGGCGTTCTAGACGGGGCTTCGACCGATGATCTGCGAGGGTATCTGAAGCATCTTGAGAGCCGCGGCATGTCGGCGCGCACGTCAGCCCGACGCTTGTCGACCCTGCGCCAGTTTTACCGTTTTCTCTATGCAGACGGACTGCGCGCGGACGACCCTTCGGCCATCTTGGAAAGCCCCCGCCAGGGGCGCCCCTTGCCGAAGATATTGTCGGAAGACGACGTCAACTCGCTGCTAGACGCCGCTGCCGGTCTGAAGGGACCAGACGGTAAACGCCTGCGTGCCTTGGTCGAGCTATGTTATGCCACAGGCATGCGGGTCTCCGAGCTGGTGGGATTGCCGCTTGCATCCTTGCTTAGGGACCCGGAAGTGCTCATCGTGCGTGGGAAAGGGGACAAGGAACGCATGGTGCCCCTGAGCATGCCGGCGCGCGATGCCGTGCGGGATTATTTAGCCATCCGAGATGCGTTTGTGTCGGAGGGCACCACCAACCCATATCTGTTCGCCGGACATGCCGACAAGCATCTGACTCGGCAGCGTGTTTTCCAGCTGTTCAAGAACCTAGCGGAGTCCGCATGCCTCGATCCGCGCAAAGTCAGTCCGCATGTGCTGCGGCACGCTTTTGCAACACACTTGCTTCATCACGATGCTGACTTGCGCACCGTCCAAAAAATGCTTGGTCACGCCGATATTTCGACGACGCAGATCTACACGCATGTGCTTGATGAACGGATGCGAAGACTAGTCGCCGAGCATCATCCGCTTGCCAGACGCTCGAGCGAGAATTAGTAGAAGCTCATGGCGTATTTTTTGGAATTTGAAAAATCTCTGGCTGAACTCGAGGGTCAGATTGAGGAGCTTCGCAGGCTGTCCGACAACGGCGATTTAAATATCGTTGAGGAGGTGGGCAAGCTTGAGCAGAAGGTCGACCGCGAGCTGCGTCAGACTTATGGTCGGTTGTCCGCCTGGCAAAAGGTGCAAGTTGCACGTCACCCATTACGCCCCAAATGTGGTGACTATGTTGAGGGACTAATTACTGATTTTACGCCGCTGGCTGGAGACCGCCTTTATGCCGAGGACAACGCGCTCCTTTCTGGTATGGGTCGCTATCATGGCCGCCCCGTCATCGTTCTTGGTCAAGAGAAGGGCAACGATACCGAGAGCCGGGTACGCCATAATTTTGGTATGGTGCGTCCCGAGGGATACCGCAAGTCTCAGCGGTTGATGGAACTTGCGAACCGTTTCGGCATGCCAATCCTATCCTTCGTCGATACGTCCGGTGCATATCCTGGTGTGGGTGCGGAAGAGCGTGGTCAGTCCGAGGCGATTGCCCGAGCGATCCAGGTCTCACTCGGGCTCAAGGTGCCCTTCGTTTCCATCATCATCGGCGAGGGTGGTTCGGGCGGCGCTATCGCGATTGCGACGGCAAACACGGTTCTGATGATGGAGCATGCGGTCTACTCAGTGATTTCTCCCGAAGGCTGTGCATCGATTCTCTGGCGCGACGGCGAACGTGCCCAAGACGCTGCCGAGGCCCTCAAAATCACGGCCCAGGACCTGGCTGAGCTCAAGCTCATCGATGACATTGTGCCCGAACCCCTTGGTGGTGCGCACCGCGAGCCTGCCGCCGCGATCGCCGCCGTTGACAACGCGATGGGGGCAGCACTAAGTGCGATGGAGGGCTTGGATGGGTCGGAGCTTTTGGCGCGGCGGCGCGAGAAATTCCTCAAACTAGGAAATGCGGGACTGGCCTAAAGGGCACGGTCAATGAGACGGGTGTGAGAAAAAGCGAGGGCGACATGCTCGACGTTAATTTAGGTCTTTTCGGCGTCAAGTTTGAGGTCTCGGAATAATATAAAAAAGCGGATTGTACAGGATTTGAGTTACTTCGATTGAACCGTAATCGGTCACGCGCCGGAGATTGTCTCGACGTTTTAGCCGACGAAGCGAGGCATGACCTCTTTGGCAAACAGTGCGAATGAGTTCGATGCTTCGTCATGGTGCAGGTCGCCGTAGGCGAACCGGCAAACAAAATAATTGAGACCCGCTAGTCCGATCTGGCGTTCGATCTCGGACGCAACTGTATCGGGCGTGCCGGCGATAATCGCGTCGCGTTCGCGTGCGGTTGCAAGGGTTGATGCATAGACCGGATTTTCGACGCCGAACTTGCGCCACAGGCTAATGAAATTCTCATACCAGGCCGCATAGGCCCGCCCAGAGATTCTATCGGCCTCGTCCTGACTGTCCGCAACGAACACATGTCGCGCAACGCCGATTTTTGTTGTGACAGGCCCACCGTGCTCACGTGCCCAGGTCTCGCGATATTGGTCGGTCGCACTGCGTGTAATCTCGCACGGCGCGTTACTGATAACATTGATTTTTTGGGTTGCCGGCCAGGCTGCCCCGTTTGGTGTTGCGATGCCGTACCAGATCGGCGGATGCGGTAACGTGACGGGCGAGATTACCATGGGGACATCCTCGTAGCAGAAATGTTCGCCTACGAAGTTGAGCGTATCGGACGAAAGCCCGCGTTTGAGGACTTGGAGCGCTTCGAGATAGATCGGCCCTGCATTCTCCTTGTCAATGCCGAAATAGGCCACCTCGAAGGGTGAGATACCTCGCCCGATACCAAACTCGAACCGTCCACCGCTCATCTGGTCGATCATTGAGATTTCCTCGATCAGGCGCAGCGGCTCGTAAAGAGGTAGACAATAGACCATCGGCCCGAAGTGTATGTTGGTGGTGCGCTGGGCAACAGCTGACAAAAACACACTAGGCGAGGGAGCGAGGCCCAGCGGCGTCGCATGGTGCTCGGCCAGGTGGTACATGGAGATGCCTGCCGCGTCGTAGTCGGCGATCAGGCGTAGCCTGTCCTCGTAGGTCCGCTGAGGTGGCACGCCGGCCTGGCGGTCGAGATGATCAAAGACGCCGAACTGCATCATTGTTTAGACCACGCCGTTACGAGATCTTACCATGACAGTGCTTGTACTTCTTACCCGATCCACACGGGCAAGGTGCGTTGCGCGGTACCTTGCCCCAGCTCGATGGGGCATCCGGGTCTAGCCTCTTCGCGTCCTGGTTGCTGGCCTGTGCGATGGTGGCGTTGGATTGTGTTGTAGGCTGGGCGGCGTCCCCAAATTGGCCGATTCTGGCGTGCTCGGTTTCCATCTCGCGCGGCGCCTGGGGCTTCTGCACCGCTTCCGGGCTGTTTACCTGAATCTCGATGTGGCTGAGCAACATCGTGACACCCTCACGCAGCTTGGCGAGCATATCTTGAAATAGGTCAAAGGCTTCGCGTTTATATTCGTTAAGCGGGTTTTTCTGTCCGAAGGCACGTAGGCCGATGCCTTGGCGCAGATGATCTAGTCGGAGAAGATGGTCCTTCCAGTGCTGGTCGAGGATCTGCAGCAGCAGGTTTTTCTCGGCCATCCGCATAATCTCTTCGCCATAGTTAGCGAGTTTGGCGGCCATACGCTCGTCGACCATCTTCTCCATGCGGTCGTGGATTTCTTCGTCTGCGATGCCCTCCTCAGCGGCCCATTCCTCGGCGGGAATGTCGAGGCCAAATATCCGCATAGCCTCCTCGCGCAGCAGGTCTGTATCCCATTGTTCGGAGAATGCTTTTTCGGGGATAGCCCGCGTGATTAGCTCGTCGAGCGCCTCGGCGCGCATCGCCTTAACCGTATCCGATACGTCATCGGTACGCATTAGGTCCTTGCGCTGCTCGTAAATTACTTTGCGCTGGTCGTTCATCACATCGTCATATTGGAGCAGCTGCTTGCGAATTTCGAAGTTACGGGCCTCAACCTTCTGCTGTGCTTTCTCAAGTGCCTTGTTGATCCAGGGATGAACGATCGCCTCACCTTCCTCGATACCGAGCTTCCGGAGCATGCCGTCCATCCGCTCGGAGCCGAAGATACGCATGAGATCATCTTGCAGCGACAGGAAGAAGCGCGACGTGCCTGGGTCGCCTTGGCGGCCCGACCGTCCGCGCAGTTGATTATCTATCCGGCGGCTCTCATGCCGTTCGGTGCCAATCACCATCAGCCCGCCCGAGGTCAGCACATCGTCATGCAGCCTCTCAACTTCGGCACGAATTTCTGCTTCCTTTTCATCGCGCGCTGGGTTTTCTTCCATATCGGCCAGTTCGGCCTCAAGGCGCATCTCAAGGTTGCCGCCGAGTTGTATATCGGTGCCGCGGCCGGCCATGTTAGTCGCAATCGTGACCGCACCCGGCACGCCCGCTTGGCCGATGATCTGTGCCTCGCGTTCATGGTGGCGCGCGTTTAGGACCTCGTGGGCGATGTTTTGCGACTTGAGTGCAGCGGAGACCTCTTCGGACTTTTCGATCGAGACCGTGCCGACCAGCACCGGCTGGCCACGCTTGTTGGCGTCCCCGATTAGTTCATTGATGGCGTTATACTTTTCCTCAAGCGTCCGATAGACCTCGTCATTCTGGTCGTCACGGATCATCGGACGGTTGGTCGGAATATCGACCACCTCGAGTTTATATATCTCGGCAAACTCGGCTGATTCCGTCATAGCCGTGCCGGTCATACCTGCTAGCTTGGGGTAGAGCCGGAAGTAATTCCGGAAGGTGATGGAGGCCAAGGTCTGATTCTCATTCTGGACCTCGACTTCCTCCTTGGCCTCGAGGGCCTGATGCAGCCCGTCGGAAAAGCGTCGGCCCTCCATCATGCGGCCCGTAAACTCGTCGATGATAACGATGCGACCTTCATGGGCGATGTAGTCGCGGTCGCGCTGAAAAAGCTTGTGAGCACGCAGAGCCTGGTTGATGTGGTGCAGGACCGTGACACTGGTGATGTCGTAGAGGCTAACGCCCTCTTCGATCAAACCCGCTTTTTCCAGAAGTCTTTCGGTATGCTCGACGCCTGCATCTGTAAGGGTTGCTGCGCGAGCCTTCTCGTCGACCTCGAAGTCTTCGTCCGTTAGCTGAGGAATGATCTGGTTGGCTTCGACATAAGCGGCTGAGGAATCCTCGACCGGGCCCGATATGATCAACGGCGTGCGTGCTTCGTCGATCAGGATCGAGTCCACTTCGTCGACGATAGCAAAGTTAAAGTCACGTTGTACCATCTCATCGAGATGGAATTTCATATTATCGCGTAGATAGTCGAAGCCGAACTCATTGTTCGTCCCGTAGGTCACATCCGCGTTGTAGGCCTCGCGTCGTTCCGTGTCCGACATGGTGTTCACGATGCAACCTGTGGTTAGGCCCAGGAACTCATAGACCCGGCCCATCCAAGCAGAGTCGCGCTGTGCTAGATAGTCGTTCACCGTGACCACATGAACGCCCTTACCCTCGAGTGCGTTGAGGTAGACGGGCAGGGTTGCGACGAGAGTTTTACCCTCGCCGGTCTTCATCTCTGAGATCATGCCGTTGTGCAGTATCATGCCGCCTAGGAGCTGTGCATCAAAATGGCGCTGTCCGAGACTTCGCTTCGCTGCCTCACGCACGGTCGCGAACGCCTCGACGAGAATTTTGTCGACCGTTTCGCCCCCTGCCAGACGCTCGCGAAAGGATTCGGTCCGGGAGCGCAGGCCGGCGTCGTCGAGCGCTTCGAGCTCGGGCTCAAGCGCGTTGATCGCCTCTACGTCTCTTTGCAGACGCTTCAGATAGCGATCATTCGCCGTTCCGAAGGCCCGTGTGACCAGACTGAGGACCATAACTCTACCTCGAAGCCGTTTTTTCTGACGCGTGCGACGGGGCTCGCCCGATAGCGTCGTTTAGGGGCGGCGTGTCAACCGCTCCCAGAAAGATGGGGATTGTCTGCGCATTGTCTAGGATGCGTCATTCCAAGTGTCAATGACGGTCAAGGGTCAAGTACTGCGCTAATATCCAAATGCCGTTTCGTTACCGCAAATTTGACGTACGTTTACTTGTGGTCGACCGCGATGGCGTTGGTTTTGGTTCTTGCGCCGCTGCTAGCCTGGCAGGTCACGGTGGCCGTTCGCGGGCGCGGCCACCGCCATCAAACAGGGGTTAGTTGGATTATACCTTGTAAAACCGAGTCCGGTTGGAACGTCATCAAAGTCTGCGACAAGCGCCGTCAGTCGGCGCCGGCCGTCGCTAAATAGCGACCGGTTCCCGAACAGCAGTTGACGTGCGGGTTAATCGCTATGCATATGGAATGTTTGCGAGACAAGACCGAGATTTCGATGTTCAATCTCGACGGCTCGCCGGTCGATGGCTCGCTAAAGCAGCAGTTTTCTGCTTCGTGGCGGCGGCCTCGATCGCAGGCTAACCGGGGGTTTCTGCTATGGCGAAAGCGGCCAAGACCAAATCCAAGTCACCCTTTTCAAGGGCACCTAAGTTATCGCGTTCGCCGCTGGCGCCTGATGTTTTTCCCGCCATCGCCAATGTCCGTGGCGTACGCCTGTCAGGCCGTGCCGTGGGCTTGAAGAGGCATATTGGAATCAAGGATTTGATGGTCGCGGTCTTCGCGCCGGGGACAACCGCTGCGGGTGTGTTGACGAAGTCTAAATGTCCATCTGCCCCCGTCGAATGGTGCCGCAGCATTCTGCCGCGTGGGCGGGCCCGTGCGTTGGTAGTCAACTCCGGTAACGCTAATGGCTTCACGGGCCTGGCGGGCGATCTCCAGGTTGCTAAGACTGCTGGCGAGGCGGCTCATTTGTTCGGTTGCCGCGCCAAGGAGGTCTTCGTTGCCTCGACCGGGGTCATAGGTGAGCCCCGCGAGGCCGACTATGTCGCCGATAAACTACCGGAGATGAAACGCTCGCTAGGTGCGGGAAACTGGCGTGATGCCGCCGAGGCGATCATGACCACCGATACCTTCGCGAAGGGGGCTAGCCGTAGGGTGCGGATAGGCAAGACGCGGGTCACGATCTCCGGGTTTGCTAAGGGCTCGGGTATGATCGCGCCCGACATGGCTACGATGCTGGGTTTCGTATTCACTGACGCGAAGATACCGGCGCCTGTGCTTCAGCGCCTAGTGCGCTGGGCCGCTGACGAATCCTTTAACTCCGTCACCGTCGACAGCGACACCTCTACCTCGGACACCGTCCTCATGTTCGCGACCGGCCAGGCGCAGGGCCATCCACGTATCAAGTCGGCGGCGGACAAATATTTAGCTGAGTTTAAGACGGCACTCCACGAGGTCTTTGTTGACCTCGCGCAGCAAGTGGTGCGTGACGGTGAAGGGGCGCAGAAATTTGTAACGATAAATATCAGGGGTGCCGAGTCCAAGCGTGCTGCGCGTGCTGTGGGGCTGGCTGTGGCGAACTCGCCGCTGGTCAAGACGGCGATTGCTGGAGAGGACGCCAACTGGGGCAGGATCGTCATGGCCGCGGGCAAGGCCGGTGAGAAGGCCGATCGCGACCGGCTCTCGATTACCATTGGCGGTGTGTCGATTACCCGTTTGGGAAAACTAGTGCCCGACTATGATGAGATGCCGGTGGCGGCCCACATGAAGGAGTTAGAGATCGACATTGACATTGATCTCGGCATCGGGCGCGGCTCTAGCACTGTTTGGACCTGCGATCTGACCCACGGTTACATCTCGATCAACGCCGAGTACCGGAGTTAGCCGTCATGTCGGATTTTCCGCTGTTACTGGTCAGCGCCGCCGCGCTGGTTGATGAGGATGGCCGTGTGCTGCTTGCCCGCCGTCCCAAGGACAAGTCCATGGCTGGCCTGTGGGAGTTTCCTGGCGGCAAACTCCAAGACGGTGAGACGCCCGAGGCGGCTCTGATCCGCGAGCTCCACGAGGAACTCGGCATCAATACCCATGAAAGCTGCCTTGCACCCATCGGCTTCGCCAGCCACACCTATGACGAGTTTCATCTGCTGATGCCGCTGTTC
Organism: Alphaproteobacteria bacterium; assembly: GCA_002722515.1. Lineage (GTDB taxonomy): Bacteria > Pseudomonadota > Alphaproteobacteria > UBA6615 > UBA6615 > UBA8079. The sequence goes on from PBMH01000036.1 coordinate 21,639, forward strand.
GTCTGCCGGGTTTGGCAGGGCACAGCCACGCCGCGGGAAGGCCAACAACTGGTTTGGGCTCGCCCAAACGCGCTTCGGGATTATCCCATGCCGCCCGCCGACATGCCGCTTGTCGCCCAGTTACAGGACCTTCTTTAGTTTTCTACCGTGGCGGCAGATCGGCCTTGAGGGTCTTATTGTTGCGTAGGCGGCGGTAGACCAAAGAGAGCAGTGTGATCAGCACTGTGAAAGCAAGAAAGTTGACGATAATACTGCTGATTTCGGTAAAAAATTTAGGATCTATGTCCGTGGTGGATCGAGCTGTCAGAAATGCGATACCCCGCTCGATTAACCAGAAAGGAATTAGGCCGCCGATAAGGAATATGAATGTCATGCGCCAGAGGTTCCCCTTGGCTTGGTTCGATGCCTCGGACAGGGTGATTGCATGGTCCTCGGCCGCGGCCGCCGGCAGCGCCAGCAGCACCATGCAGGCCAGCAAGGCGATAGGGGCAGCGAACAGTAGTAGCACTATGACCGTGAGCGTGATCTGCCCGGCCGTGGAATCGAGAGCACCAGCGTCAGTCGCGATCGCGCCGACCATAGGTATAAAAGTTCCCGATACGACGATCCCGACCAGGATGATCGCGACAACGACGACTGCTTGGCCGATATAATGGATGTGCCGTGCCCGCCAGGAGAACCAGGCGAAAACACCGGCGCTACCAGGCAGCGCCAGTACCAGTCGGTGCAGCGCGACTGCATAGAGCAGTAGTGAGACCGTCACCAGTAGGTAGGCGCCGGAGATGGGTGCGTTGAGTAGCAAGAAGGCTACGAGCGGGCTATCGCTTCCGAGTCCGCGATTCCAACCGAAGAACCAGTTGTTAGAGGTGACGAGAAAGATCGCGATCCAGATAACTAGAGGGATAATCGCCAGCTGGAACCAAGACGTAAAACGAACAGCCAAGAAACGATAGCTTTCGGCAATAGTGGCGACCAGCGGAAGCTTGTAGGGCGGTATGGTCAAGATCAGACCGTCGGTGTCGGCGTAGGCGGCGGCACAAGCTGGCGGTAGGCTTCGGCGAGCGCGGTAACCTGCGCCGCGATGGCGACGAACATAACCGCCTGTTGCATAAGCAGGGCGACGAACATGAATGACAGGGATGGCAAGCCAAGGCCGATCGCTAGGCCGGTGATGAGCTGGCCGATTATGACCAGCGCTAGAAGCACCGGCATGAGCGAGAGGAGATAGATTCCGACCATGTACCAGCTTTTGCCAGCAGTAGCGCTAGCAGCCTGACGAAACCCGAAGCTTTGGTCGATGGCAGCGGCGGGGAGGATCAGTAATAGCCGGGCAGTGACCAGCAGGCTGCCCACCAAGATCGCTGCTCTGGCGAATATCCCAAGCATTGGGTTCGTCGTCGCGAGGAGATTTAGCGGGATAGTAGCGAGCGTTCCCAGCATCAGTACTAGCCCGATCAGCATGAGGAATCGTGAGATAAAGCGCCATTGGCGTGGCCCCCAGCACATCGCTGCACCCACGGTCATACCCTCGGCCCCGATCAGGTAGCGCCGGAACCAGGCGACGGCGAACATCGTATAGGCGACTAAGGCGGCGACTGCGTTGGCTGCTATGGACGCGATGTCGATGGGCTGGATGGTTCGCAGGGCGATCTGAGGTGTTTGCGCGCTGTTTGGTGCCATTCCAAGTGCCTTGAAATAGTTCTGCCAGTCGCCGGTAAGCCAAAGCCCGATGATCTGCACAAAGGAGACCAGCAATATTGGCAGGAACGCGTATGCGAACAGGTCGCGTCGTTCGTTCCATAGGAAGCTGTAGGAGGTACCGAGAGTTGTGAACAATTTAATTGGCATCAGTTCTAGTCCTTCGTCGGACGCGGGTTCGCGGCGTCGCCGATGTGGTGTTCGACTGTCTCGAGCGCATCCGCGAGGCGACCTTGAGCGCTGCCCGGTTTTAGCGGACGGGGCTGGCTCGCATCCGGCGACCAGCCGGTCAAGAAGAAAATCTCGAAGGTGGCCGGTATGCGATTATCCTGCCCAGCGAAACGTTCGGCGTAGATTTCTACAGCTCGGAACAGGGTCGTCCGGCGGGTTGGCGTACGTCGCCGGTCGCGCCGGATATTCGTCTCGCCCATGCCGCGCAGGTCATGCATTAGTTTCAATGGGTGGTCATAGGTAACGCAGATAGTGTCGAGGTCGGCGACCGGCAATGCAAAACCGGCGCGTTGGAGCAGAGCCGCTGCGTCGGACAACTCAGCAAAAGGTGCGACCCGTGGACTGGCGCCGCCCTCTGTCTCTGCCTCCGCTTCAAGCCATGCATCACGAAGTTCGTATAGCGTTTCGCCGCCGAACATGGCGCCCAGAAAAAGCCCGCCAGGTTTAAGTGCGTGGCGGAGTTGCACGAGTGCGCCGGGTAAATCGTTGACTGCGTGTAGCGTTCCGATGCTGACAACAAGATCAAAGCTCGCTTCGGCGAAGGGTGGTGTTTCCTCATCTGCAACAACGACGGGGTTCCCGTGGTCTCGTCGTGCGTGCCGGGCTAAGGCGTAACTCATGTCGCTATGGATTAGCTGGCCGATTTTTTCAGGTGCGAGACGTCGTGCTGCGTCGGCGAATACGCCCGTGCGTCCGCCCCAGTCGAGTGCGCTATCGAAATTACGCCGAACATCGGCGGTGCGCTCGGCTAGCCGCGAGGCGATCTCCTGAAACAGGAAATTGTGGTTGGCATAATCCGTTGCCATCCGCGCGCGGCGCTGGCGCAGCAGTGTGCGGTCAAAAATATGCACGGGGCCGGTCATCAATTCTATATGGCATGGACCCGGTCGTTCACAAAGCCGGGCGGGCGACATTGCGTGCAGTTGGAGGCCCATGAATAAGGTCTGAGGGATGCTTTTCGAACTGGGGCAAGGGCCGAAAGCATTGGCTTCCGTTCGGATCGACCGCCCGCCTTGGCTGGTAGGGACCATTAGGAGTTGATGGTATTACGAACCCGCGCCGGACGCGGCTACTAGTCAAGTGGGCCAGGTTTCCTTAGATAAAACAAACTTTAGACGCAGGGAGACTGATAGATGGCGAAAGTCGAGATCTACACCGGCATGATGTGCGGCTTTTGCTCTGCCGCCAAAAAACTGCTTAAAAATAAGGGCGTTGATTTTGAGGAGACGGATGTCAGCTTCAGCAGCGATAAGCGCCAGGAGATGCTGGCGCGCGCGAATGGCAGCCAAACGGTACCGCAGATTTTCATCGACGACGCCCATGTGGGCGGTTGCGATGATCTTTATGCTCTCGAATCAGCAGGTAAACTCGACGCGATTCTAGGGATCAACTGACCGTGTTTGACGGGTTTTTGACTGCAAAGATTCGCTGAATCATTGCAGGCTGCGGTGTGCTGATCATGCCGTGCTCGAACGCTGCGACTTTCATCTTGCCCTCGACGGCATTCTGCAATTCGCCTGGCGATAGAAGAAACGCTGGGTTGGAAGGCTTACTAAACCGCGCATTACCTTGCGCAAAAGTTTCGTAGATTAGCCGCCCGCCTGGGGCGACCGCCTCTACCAGAGAGGGAAGCAACGGTCGCCAGAGATAGTTGGTAACTATGACTGTTTTAAAGGCGAGCGGGGCTGGTCGCCAAGCGTCCCCGTCGGTTTCGAGGTCGGTCGCGATCAGTGTTAGGAGGGGGTGGTCCGCAATGTCTGCCATGCGCGAGACGTCCCGGTCTACGGCTGTGACGTCCATCGCTTTCGCGAGGAACATGCGGCTGTGTCGGCCTGCGCCACAGGCGATGTCTAGCACCGGGCCTGCAGCATCTTCGGAAAACCGTGTGACCCAAGTCGATGGCGGTATGAGTGCAGACATTAACAGACGTCGATGGAGGCTTGTAATTTTCTTGGAATAGCACCAATTCTTTGGCGTTTAGTATACTCTTTACTGGCGGCGTGTGCCGGTGGTTCAAAGCATGGGCGTATTGTAATGATTAGTTTTAATCTGGTCTGCACGAACGGGCACGAGTTCGAGGGCTGGTTCCGGAGTTCGAAAGATTTTGCGCACCAGTCGGAGAAACAGCTGGTCGCTTGTCCAGAATGCGGTGACACCGGCATCGAAAAGTCCTTGATGGCACCAGTTGTGGGGGCCAAGGATTCGGTCGTAGCCGACCGCAGTGAGAAGACGGTGCAGGCGCGCGAGTTGCGCAAGCTGCTCGGCGAGGTCCGCGACTATGTCGAAACGAATTTCGACGATGTGGGCGATGATTTTACCGACGAAGCGCGGAAAATCTATTACGGCGAGACCGACGAACGACCGATATACGGTAACGCCACGGATGAGGACGCCAAGAAACTTGCTGAAGAGGGTGTCCCCGTAGGAAAGCTTCCCTGGGTTAAACGCGCGGACAGCTAGCTGGTCTGGGCAGGGCGGCAGCCTACACCCATATAGTTCACGTCCATATCCGAGCGCTTGCGCGACCAGGTTCCCGTCAACGGATTGAACACCACGCCAGTCAGCTCGAGCATCTCGATACCGCCGGCTTCCAGGCCGCTAACCAGTTCGGATGGCTTGACGAACTTGTGCCAGTTATGGGTTCCGCGCGGCAGCCAACGCATCACATATTCGGCGCCAACGATAGCGAGCGCAAAGGCCTTTAGTGTGCGATTCAGGGTTGCAGCGAAGGCTAGGCCGCCGGGTGCGACGAGATGTGCACAATCCTGTAGAAAGGCCGCCGGGTCGGCTACATGTTCGACCACTTCCATGCTAAGCACGATATCGAATTGCGTGCCGCCGGACAGGACATCTTCGGCGGTCGTTGCACGGTAGTCGATATCAAGACCACTTTCCTGAGCATGTAGTGAGGCGACCTCGATGTTCCGGGCAAGTGCATCGATCCCGGTGACTTTCGCGCCGAGCCGCGCCATGGGTTCGCACAACAAACCGCCGCCGCAACCTACGTCTATGAGGCTGAGGCCTTCGAACGGGCGCATTGCATTGCTGTCCCGGGCGAAATGCTCGCACGCCTGATCGTGGATATATTCTAGGCGCAACGGGTTGAAACGGTGCAGCGGCTTGAACTTTCCGGTCGGGTCCCACCATTCGGCTGCCATGTGCCGGAACTTCTCGATTTCTGCTGGGTCGCGGGAATCTGATGTGCTGCTGGGTCGGTTCATCAGCTTGTCATGTCCTGTTGTAATCGTCTCTATAAGTGTGCGCACGGTGCTTGCCAGCGGGGTTCGGGCTCAGTATGGATACGGCGCCTTCGCATAACAAGATGGTGCCGCACGCGCCGAATGCGGCCGTGTTGCGTATTTCATACCCATCTATGTGTGCTAGTGGCAGGCGTAATGGAAGAGACCATGGCACGTATTGTTGCGAAATTCGGCGGGACCTCCGTCGCTGACCTAGGCCGAGTCCGCGCCGTCGCGGAGCGTGTCAGGCGCGAGCATGAGGCCGGCCACCAGATGGCCGTCGTGGTGTCAGCTATGGCAGGAGTTACCAATGACCTGGTTGAGCTGACTCGCGAGGCAGATGCCCTGCATGATGCGCGCGAATATGACGTTGTGGTGTCTACGGGCGAGCAGGTCACTGCGGGGCTTTTGGCTATATGTCTTCAGGAGCAGGGGGTACCGGCCCGGTCTTGGCTCGGTTGGCAGGTGCCTATCCGCACCTCGGATGCCCATGCTCGCGCTCGCATCGAGTCCATCCAGATTGAGGAAATGGAACGCCGGTTTTCCGATCGGCAGGTTTGCGTATTGGCTGGCTTCCAGGGTATCGGGCCAGACAATCGTATCACTACGCTGGGCCGTGGCGGATCGGATACCACGGCTGTTGCACTGGCCGCTGCGTTGAGGGCAGATCGGTGCGATATCTATACCGATGTTGATGGGGTCTACACATCCGATCCGCGGATCGTGACCCGCGCCCGCAAACTGAGTAAGGTGACCTATGAGGAGATGCTGGAAATGGCGTCTCTCGGGGCGAAGGTCTTGCAAACCCGCTCGGTCGAGCTAGCAATGAATCACCGGGTCCGGCTTCAGGTGCTCTCATCATTTGACGAAGCCGTCGGCAGCGAACGACCGGGGACCCTAGTTGTAGACGAGGAAGATATCGTGGAGCATGAAATTGTAAGCGGCGTTACCTTCAGCCGCGACGAAGCCAAGATTACCTTGGTGCAGGTCTCCGACCGTCCAGGCGTGGCTGCCGCAATCTTTGGGCCGTTGGCCGACGCCAACGTCAACGTGGACATGATTGTGCAGAATGTTTCGGAGGACGGCTCTAGCACAGACATGACTTTCACGGTCACGCACGGTGATTTAGGCCGGGCTGTTGAGATTCTGAATGCTCGCCAGGCGGAGCTCGGCTTCACTGCCTTGGTGCCCGACTCCGGTGTGGTGAAGGTCTCGGTCGTGGGTGTGGGCATGCGAAGCCATGCTGGTGTAGCTCAGCGAATGTTCTCGGCACTTGCCGAGCGTGGCATCAACATCCAGGTCATCTCTACTTCGGAAATCAAAATCAGTGTGCTGATTGCCGAGGAGTTTACGGAGTTGGCCCTTCGTGCCCTTCACACTGCCTATGGACTCGACGCTGCTTAGAGGTTCGAGTGTAGGCTAAAGTTGTCCCATTTGAGGATGGTCTAAAACGATTTTCGACTGGGGGTTGGCGGGGCTTAAAGATATGAAGGAGCCGACAACCCAGCCGGTCAATTAGTCCGTCGAAGGATCGGTTCGGCTTTTTGGCGGTCTAGACCATGCCCACCGCGCTGGCTGACATTTAAGCTAGATCACAGTTGCTTTATCGTCTTGAAACGGATGAAGCGTTACTGATCGCTCATGGATGTTCCGATTCTTTCGCAGCTTTGAAGCTGATCGGAACGGGCTAACGACATCCACCAATAGCGCCTTTGAAATATAGACCAGCCAAGGCGATGGTCCTTCCATTTGCGCTAGTTAGCCTGACAGGTCACCTGTTCTCCTCTTGTATACGCTGCATCCAAGTGTTCATTCTCACCTTTTCGAATTGTACCGATATCTTGGTGCCGAGGTGTAAATCGTTGCGGCCAGAACTCGCATTTGATAGTTAGGTCGGAATAAAATTATAAAATGTGTTTGATTATGGTTACTTACGGTGCAGCCGGCTTCTTTTCTGGATCTGAACCCCGCGACTGATTTGGGGTGTTGGAGACGGTCGTTAGACAGCACCATCGCTGTTTTCTGGGGACCTGATGGTACGTTTGAACCCACGCTCGTTACGCGTCCTTAATCAGGATGACGCTTCGGACATGATGCGCTCGGTCGAGGGTGCAGATCATGTTGGTGCTTTCCTGCGCGAGGCGCGCGAGACTGCAGGGAGGACGGTCGCCGATGTAGCCCAGAATCTTCGCATTCGCCGGATCTATCTCGAGGCGATCGAAGATGGTCGGTTCGACGAGTTACCTGGTGCGATCTACGCGGTCGGGTTTGTCCGTTCCTACGCGGCTTATCTCAATCTCGATGTTCCTCAACTGGTTGCGCGCTTCAAGGAGGAAGCGGTCGGTATTCAGGTAAAGCAGGAGCTCGAATTCCCGACATCTGTGCCGGAGGGACGGTTTCCCGGTGGTCTGATCATCTCGGTGTGCCTGCTGCTTGCGGGTGCGGCGTTTGGTGGATGGTACTGGTACGAGAATCAGAACAGTGTCGAAGTCACGCGGGTGCCAAAACCGCCGTCCTATGTCGCAACGACAGATCCAGATATGTCTCCCGCCATAGCGGACCTGGATTCGGCCGCCGTTGCACCTAAACTCCAGCGTATGGATCCCGCGTCTGTGACCGAGACATCGGGAGACGGCGAGGCAGAAAGCGGAGCGGGCAATGCCGCGGTGCAGGATGCAGCACCGAGCGTGATTGAGTTGCAGGCGCCGACGGTTTCTGCGTCGCGTGAGCAGGTTGCCATGGTCCCGCGGTCTGAGTCCGCATTCTCGTCCGAACCCGCAATCGTCGCGTTGCCCGAAGTCGAGGCGGCCGCGCCCCTGATATCGTCTGATCTAAGGGGCCGAACGTTTGGTGCGCGGAACTCGACTGCTAGGATAGTCCTCTGGGCGCGAGAAAACACTTGGGTGCAGGTGCATGCTTCGGACCAGAGCGTAGTCATCACGCAGATGCTTGAGGCCGGCGATCGTTACATGGTGCCCAACCTCGATGGCCTGCGGCTGATGACCGGAAACGCGGGCGGTCTTGAAATTCTTGTCGACGATGAGACGGTTCCGGCGATTGGGACACTGGGCCAAAGTCGCCGTAATGTCCGATTGGAACCGGACCTGCTTAGGGCAGGGTCTGCTGTGGTTCAGTAGCCTCCGGTGTGGGCCGGTGTGGTTGATATTTGACATCGCCGCGCGCATGTTAGCGCTTCATATCCTTGCGAATTCCGAAGGTTTGAAACTAGCATGAACGTTCGCCCCTATCGCGACATCGAACGGCGTAAAAGCCGTCAGATCATGGTCGGCGACGTGCCCGTCGGCGGAGATGCACCTATCACGGTGCAGTCGATGACCAATACGCGGACCACGGATGTGGCTGGAACTATTGAGCAGATACGCGCACTCGAGGTGGCTGGTGCCGACATCGTCCGTGTGTCTTGCCCAGATAAGGATAGCACCTGGGCGCTACGTGAGATCCTCCCCGAGGTCACTGTACCCATTGTCGCGGATATTCATTTTCACTATCAGCGCGCGATAGAGGCAGCCGAAGCCGGTGTGGCTTGCTTGCGGCTGAACCCTGGAAACATTGGATCAAGCGAGCGGGTGCGCGAGGTAGTCAAGGCAGCTCGGGATAATAATTGCTCTATGCGTATTGGTGTGAACGGAGGCAGCCTCGAGAAGGAATTACTCGAGAAATATGGCGAACCCTGTCCCGACGCCTTGATCGAAAGCGCGCTGAATTCGGTGCATCTTCTTGAGGATGAGAATTTCCACGAGTTCAAGATTTCGGTGAAAGCGTCGGATGTGTTTCTAGCCGTTGCTGCCTATACGGGTCTGGCGGAAGCCTGTGACTATCCACTGCATATTGGGATTACAGAGGCGGGAGGTCAGCGCGCTGGTACCATTAAATCGTCTATTGGACTGGGCATGTTGCTGTGGTCGGGTATTGGTGACACGTTGCGGGTTTCTCTCTCGGCCGATCCGGTTGAAGAGGTAAAGGTCGGTTTCGACATGCTGAAAACGCTCGGGTTGCGTCATCGCGGTGTGAGTGTGATTTCTTGCCCTTCCTGCGCGCGCCAGCAATACGATGTTATAGAGACCGTGAAGGTGCTAGAGGAACGGCTGTCACACATCACGACGTCGATGACGGTGTCGGTGATTGGTTGTGTTGTCAACGGGCCCGGCGAGGCGACAATGACCGATATTGGCTTCACCGGCGGTGGCCGAGGTACCCACCAGGTCTACATCGGCGGGCAGCCGCATCACCGTCTGCAGAACGAGGATATCGTTGATCACTTGGTTTCCCTAGTAGAAGCGAAGGCGGCGGAGATCGAGGCCGAGAATGCTGAGCAAGCGGACGGCCTGCCGTCGGCAGCAGAATAGACCCGTCGGATTTTGAGAGGCATCGTGGCCAAACTTCAGCCAGTACGTGGAACCCATGACCTCATCGGACACGAGGCGCGTGCCCACATTGCCCTCACCGAAGCCGCGCGTGCCGTTGCTGACCGTTATGGGTACAGTCCCATTGCCACGCCAATATTCGAGTTTACTGATGTGTTCCAGCGGACCCTCGGTGACACCTCCGACATTGTCAAAAAGGAGATGTACACCTTCGAGGATAAGGGCGGAGACAGCCTAACTCTTCGACCTGAGGGGACTGCTGGGGTGGCGCGGGCATTTATTTCCGGCGGCTTACGTAACGAGTTACCGCTGAAATGTTTCTACGCAGGCCCGATGTTTCGTTATGAGAGGCCGCAGAAGGGACGCCTGCGCCAGTTCCATCAGATAGGAGCGGAGCTCATAGGAGTGCCCGAGCCGACTGGCGACGTTGAGATTATTGCGCTGGGGGCGGACATCCTAGACGCGCTAGGTATCCTCACCGAGACTACACTGGAGCTTAACACGCTAGGCGATTTACCGAGTCGCCTGGCATACCGGGGCGCGCTGGTCGATTATTTTACCGGCCATGCCGATGCGCTATCCGAAGAGAGTCGGGAACGGCTGACCCGAAATCCACTGCGAATCCTCGATTCCAAGGACCCGGGCGATCGCGCGGTGATCAACGATGCGCCCGTGTTTGACGATTATTTGAGTGGGGATGCCCGTGCATTTTTTAAGTCCGTTCGCGCGGGGCTTGACACGCTTGGTATTGCCTACGAGCTGAATCCGCGGCTTGTGCGAGGGCTCGACTATTACAGTCACACGGCCTTCGAGTTTACTACCGAAGCCCTGGGTGCCCAGGGAACCGTGCTCGCTGGTGGTCGTTACGATGGGCTAATCGAAACTATGGGCGGGCCTGCCACACCGGGCGTCGGCTGGGCGGCAGGTATCGAGCGTCTGGCCATGATGCTCCGTGATCCCGACGTTGCGGTGCGACCGGTCGTGCTCGTCGGCATGGGTGATGATGGAGAACGTGAGGCGATGCATCTGGCCCGCGAGCTGCGTTGCGCTGGACTGACGATTGATCTCCAGTACAAGGGTGGGCTGAAGCGCGGTCTGCGCCGCGCCAATCGGATCAATGCGGCGGCGGCGGTGCTGATCGGCGCTGATGAACTTTTGCGTGGGGCCGTGACGGTGCGGGACCTCGACAGCGGAGAGCAGGTGGACGTGGTTATCACCGATCTGACTGACCATCTCGCCGCCTACCGTTAACTGTACGATCGATATGGGCCACTGTCCGGAACCAAGGGTGGCGTCAAGCGACTATGTTGTCGTCGGCGTCAGCCAAAAGACCAGCAGCATTGATTTGCGGGACCAAATTTTTGTCGAAGATGCCGAGTTGCCGGATGTTCTGGCTGCGCTCCGTGATCGCGGTTTCGATGAAGTAATGGTTGTTTCCACATGTGACCGCGTTGAGTTCTACGGTGTCGCCGTCGATGTCGAGCGTGCGGTTGCGGCTGGCCGCAACCTTCTCGAATTGCGGATGGGAAAAGATGTCGATACCTCGAGTGATGCCATCTTCTGTCTTACCGGAGACGCTGCGGCACGACATGTATTCGCCGTTGCGGCAAGTCTCGAAAGTTTGGTGGTTGGCGAAGCGGAGGTCCTTGGTCAGATCAAGCACGCCCATGCGCAGGCCGTTGATGTCGGTGCTGTCGGGGCGGCGCTAGAGCTTCTGATGCAGCAAGCCTATGGTGCGGCGAAGGACATTCGTACGAACACCGGGATCGCCGAAGGGCCAGTCTCGATGGCGACGGCGGCGATCAAAGCCGCGGGCAGTCTATTTGGCAGTCTTGAGAATATTTCGGCGCTTCTGATCGGGCCTTCAGAAATCGGACTTCTGATGGTTGATCACTTTCAGAATGTTGGCCTGCGGCGGATAACCGTCGCGGCCGGAAACGCATCCCGCAGTGCCGCCCTTGCGCGCATTGTGGGCGGTCACAGCGTGACTTACGACGACATTCCTAACGCGCTTATCGGTGCTGACCTTGTGATTGGAGCGGCAGGTCTAGGTCGCTATATGGTTACTGCAGAGATGCTGCGAAGGGCACTTCGCGCTCGTCGGCGCCGGCCGGTTTTCGTGCTCGATGTAGCCATCCCGGGGGACGCCGATCCGGATATTGCTATGCTCGAAGATGCCTTTCTTTATGATTTGGACACTCTCGAGACGATCGCCCAAATAAATCGGGATATGCGCGATGCTGCGATGCAAGAGGCGTGGCGCCTGGTCGACAAGCATTTGGAGGTGTTCCAGACTGGTTGTGCCGAGCGCGAGGCTGTGCCTGTGGTCAAGGAGTTACGTGCACACTTTGAGGCCGTGCGGGACGAGATCCGGGCCAGTGCGCCACACGCGAGCGCAGAGGAGGTCAGCCGACGCCTGATTAACCGGTTGCTGCACGAACCCTTCGCGGCCCTTCGTGAGGCTGCGCGTGATGCCGGGTCGGATAATGCCATCGCTCTCGCAGCTAGGCGGATGTTCGCACTTAAAGATGTATATGGCGAAACGCAAATGCGAGGCAAAGTCGATCTGGAAGCGCCCGAAAGTGAGGACAAATGAGCCTTGATGAGAAACTCGATCGCGTGGTGCAACGCCATGCCCAGCTGTCGGACATGCTGGCTCAGACCGACGGCAGCGATCCGCAGGAATATATCCGTCTATCTAAGGAGTATTCAGAGTTGAACCAGGTCGTCGAGGCGGTTCTCGCCCAGCGCGGTGCGCTGGATCAGATCGGCGATCTTGAGGAGATTATTGGCGACGGCGAGACAGATGCGGAGATTAAGGAGCTCGCGGAGGTCGAGATTGCGGAGTTGCGTGCGCGCGCATCCGAGCTTGAGCAAGCGCTCAAGATCATGTTGCTGCCGAAGGACGAGGCGGATGCGAAGAACGCGATACTTGAAATTCGTGCCGGGACCGGCGGCGATGAGGCGGCTTTGTTCGCAGCGAACCTGTTTCGAATGTATCAGCGTTATGCCGAGGCCAAGGGGTGGAAGGTCGAGGTTATGACCTCTAGCGGTACCGGTATCGGCGGCTATAAGGAAATCGTCTCGTCTATAAGCGGCAAAGACGTTTTTTCACGTCTTAAATACGAGTCCGGAGTCCATCGGGTCCAACGCGTGCCGGAGACCGAAAGCAGCGGTCGCATTCATACCTCTGCCTCAACCGTCGCAGTACTTCCCGAGGCCGAGGAGATTGATATTGATATTGCCGAAAGTGATCTGCGCATCGACACCTATCGAGCGTCAGGTCCAGGCGGACAGTCGGTCAACACTACCGACAGTGCGGTCCGAATTACCCATGCGCCGACGGGCATAGTCGTCACCCAGCAGGACGAGAAGTCCCAACACAAGAATCGCGCTAAGGCAATGCGTGTGCTGCGTGCCCGGATTTACGAGCATGAACGCCAGCAGGCCGATGCCGAACGCGCGGAATCGCGACGCAGCCAGGTCGGGTCCGGTGATCGCTCTGAGAGGATACGTACCTACAACTATCCCCAGGGGCGGGTGACCGATCACCGGATTAACCTAACCCTTCACAAGCTTGAGCGCATTCTCGACGGTGAAGGACTCGACGAGTTGGTCGACGCCCTCACCACCGAGGAACAGGCCGCACAACTCTCCGAGGACGACGGAACCCATGGCTGAGTTCAATACGAACACCGTGGCTGCGGCCTTGGCCGAAGCCGGCGACCGTTTGAGGGCTGTGGGTTCTGACACACCAGATCTGGATGCACGGGTCCTGCTGCGTCACGCGACGGGCCAAGATGATGCTTGGCTTTTTGCCAATGGTGAGGCCGAGATCGTACCGACGATGCTCGATAGCTTTGTCGAACTTCTGGCGCGCCGGGAGCTGCGGGAGCCGATCTCACAGATCATCGCCTCGCGGGAGTTTTGGTCACGGGATTTTCGCGTGACGCCGGACGTTTTAACGCCCCGTCCGGATAGCGAGTCTCTTGTTAAGACCGTGCTGACGCGGATCAAGGACCGGGACGCCTCGTTACACATTCTTGACCTTGGAACCGGCAGCGGCTGTCTACTTCTGACCCTGCTCGCCGAATGTCCAAATGCGACTGGCCTAGGTGTCGACGCGTCTGCCGCGGCGCTGGATGTCGCTGCAGGAAATGCAGCCGCACTCGGCGTCGATGCGCGGGTTGAGTGGCGCGAAGGCGATTGGTGCGAGGGGCTGGACGGCGAATTCGATGTGATCGTTTCCAACCCACCTTATATCGCTCGTCACGAGATGCGACATCTTGAGCCGGAAGTGAGGGACTATGAACCGAACCTGGCCCTCGATGGGGGCGCGGACGGGCTGTCGGCGTACCGTCAGATAGTTCCTGCGCTGCCCCGTCTGGGCACCAGCCGGGCGGTTATAGCGCTGGAATTGGGGCTGGGTCAGGCCAAAGGGGTCGCGGCACTGGGCCGTGTTGCTGGACTGCGGATTGCTGACGTTGATCAGGACATTAGCCGCCGTGCACGGGTTATCACATTCGAGCCTGTGCCCAATGTGTAAGGTAAGATAAAAAAGTTCTTGGAAAACAAAGGTGAGCCGCCTAGGGTGCGGTCGTCAGATACAACCCACGTTGCCTGTTGTGATCACAATCCCTCAGGCGTTGGTGTTAAATCTGAACTCCCGGATCCGAACTCAAAGAGATATCGCTCGGTTTAGCGGTTCTTTCTGAAAAGCGCATGATCCAAGTGGAACATGCCGTTTGGGCGGGGGTTGGACCGTAATCAGCAACACTGATAGACGGAAGCAATGCGACCAAACGCAAATAATAGGCGGGCACGGGGCCGGGGCGGACGCAAGTCCGGAAATTCTCGTAACCAGACATTTGACAGCAACGGGCCCGGCGCGCGCGTACGGGGCAACCCGTCGCAGATCTATGAGAAATATCAGCAGCTGGCTCGTGATGCGGCATCCAGTGGTGATAGGGTAGGAGCGGAAAACTTCCTTCAGCACGCCGAACATTACTTCCGGCTTATGAGCGCCGCCGCTGCCAAGAATGAACAACGAAATAACCCGGATGAGAATTCGCGTGACGAGAGTGTGCGTGACGAGAGTGTGCGTGATGAGTCGTCGCGTGGTTCGGGTAACGGTCATGGTGCCTTTGTCGAGGACATCCAGACGGATGACGAAGCTAAGCCTGACGGCGATACCGTCGATCACGACGGTGATGCGAAGCAGAACGGGCGCAAGCGGCGTTCACGCCGGTCGAATGGGCGCGGCAGGGAAGCCGTCGCCGATGCTGCCGCGGACGAGAAGTCGGCTAATGATGATAGCGCTGTAGATGGTTCCGGAGATGCCGGCGATGATGACAACGCGGCCGGCTGATGTGTAGGTGTAACATTGAAGCCCGTTCCGGCTAATTGAGCTTACTAAGTGTATCCCCCGGCCATATTTCGCCGGGAGATATCACGCGTGCGTATACACCGAGGTCCATGTGACCCCATCTCTTTTGGAGCGCGCGTGGCAGGTTTATATCGCGCGTGGCCGTGTCAGGGTTGACGTTGATTGCAGCACAGCGCTGGGTTCGCTTTACCACCTCCAAGACGGCATCGCCCATTCGGATATGCTGACCCAGCCAGTCGAATTCTCTCCAGGCTGGGAGCCCTTCGAAATATACATTGGCACGGAAGCGGCGCGCGTCTAGGTCCGTGCCGATCGTTGCCGCGACGTCGGCCACGCTGTCTAGGTTGATCAGCGAGACTACCCGGGCATCGAGGTCGGAGAAGCTGTGGTCGTCGGCCTCGAGCAGCGTCGGTGGGCCGTCGACTTCGTTGGTGAGGAAGTCGGCAAAGAATCCCTCGAGAGATGATCTGCCCTCCGGTGTCGCAAGCATGAAATCGAAAACAACGTCTCCCTCCTGTCGTAGCGTGAGTAAGTTCTTTTCATCGTCATATTTGGCGTCGATTTTGGCTAGTTTCTCATCTTTTACCAGTGTCAGAAAATTGGTTTTTGGTACCCAGACCGGATTAGTGGTGTCAAACTTAAATCCGGGTCGACCGAGCGCAAACTGCCGGTCACCAGGTATTACTTGCCCTGGTTCCAGCTTCGTATGAGAAAGCGTGGATCCGGAAAGACCCTTGACGGGGTAGCTGCGAATTTCTGAGATCCTGGCGTTCATAGTTCGTCACCTTATTACTGATTTGCGGTTGAAGCGCCTTGTATGGGGGAGTTCGGGTTTGTCCGCTCTGGGCCTTGTGTTGCGCTGCAGCAACACCATATCTGAGAGGTTTGCGACGGTTCGTGCATTGATATGGCGGGCCTACAGCGCTTCCTTGTGGCGAATTGCCTAATTTGGGTTCGCCGTTCAAACCCGCCTCGGGAGAGGGGGTCGCTCGAGGAGAGGATTATGAATTTCGATAAATATACCGATCGCGCACGCGGATTCGTTCACGCTGCCCAGAGCGTTGCACAACGCAGCGCGCATCAGCAACTGGTGCCGGAGCATCTTCTTAAAGCGTTACTCTGCGATGAGGAGGGGCTTTGTTTGAGTCTCATTCGTACCGCTGGCGGGGACCCCGTTGCGGTTGAACGGGCGGTTGATGACGCGCTTGCCAAGCTCCCCAAGGTTGACGGCGATGGTGCAGGCCAACTCTATTTGTCTAAGGAGGCTGGAAGCATTTTGGGTTCCGCCCAGGACTTGGCGGAAACGGCCGGCGATAGATTTGTCACAGTGGAATACCTGTTGTTAGCGATTGCGTTCGCGACCGGAACCAGTGCTGAAAAAATTCTTTCGGGCGCGAAAATTGAGCCGCAGTCACTTAATGAGGCTATCAACGCCTTGCGCAAGGGTCGCTCGGCTGACAGCCCGACGGCGGAAAACTCCTATGAGGCGCTTGCAAAATACACGCGGGACCTGACGGAGGCCGCGCTCGATGGCAAGCTCGATCCGGTGATCGGGCGCGACGAGGAAATTCGCCGGGCGATCCAAGTCCTTTCGCGGCGAACAAAGAATAATCCGGTCCTGATCGGCGAACCTGGCGTTGGCAAGACGGCCATCGCCGAAGGTCTTGCGCTGCGGATCATTAACGGTGACATACCCGAGAGCCTACGCAATAAGCGGCTTTTGTCCCTCGACATGGGTATGTTGATTGCCGGCACAAAGTTCCGCGGCGAGTTTGAAGAGCGCCTGAAGGCGGTGCTCGAAGAAGTTGATGCCGCTGCTGGTGACATTGTACTGTTCATTGATGAGATGCATACCATCGTTGGTGCTGGCGCTGCTGAGGGCTCTATGGATGCTTCGAACATGCTCAAGCCGGCCTTGGCACGCGGTGAACTTCGCTGCATCGGCGCGACAACATTGGCTGAGTATCGGAAACACGTGGAAAAAGACGCGGCACTCGCGCGTCGTTTTCAGCCGGTTTTTGTGCCCGAGCCGACAGTGGCTGACACGATTTCCATCTTGCGCGGACTTAAAGAGAAATACGAACTTCACCATGGTGTGCGGATAACGGATTCCGCGCTGGTTTCGGCAGCAACGCTATCCAACCGCTACATCACGGACCGGTTCCTTCCCGATAAGGCGATCGATCTAGTTGACGAGGCCGCATCTCGGTTGCGGATGGAGCTGGATTCCAATCCCGAGGAGATCGATGAGCTTGATCGCCGGATCATCCAGCTCAAGATCGAACGGGAGGCGCTGAAGAAGGAAAGCGACAGCGCGTCGGCGGACCGCCTTATTAACCTCGAAGCGGAACTCGGGGGTCTGGAGTCTAAGTTTGTGGACCTTACATTCGTGTGGCAGGTCGAGAAGGAAAAACTAGCCGGCACCCAAAGGCTTAAGGAGCAGCTGGATGCAGCGCGTCATGAGTTGGAGCAGGTACAGCGGGCCGGCAATCTCGAGCAGGCGGGCGAGTTGGCGTATGGACTCATTCCGGACCTGGAAAAGGCCGTGGCCGATGCCAGTGAGGTGCGAGTCGGAAACATGCTCGACGAGGAGGTTGCGGACTCGCACGTCGCGGGCGTGGTCTCGCGTTGGACGGGCGTGCCCGTCGAAAAAATGCTCGAAGGCGAACGCGAGAAGTTGCTGGAGATGGAATCTGTTCTCGGTGGCAGGGTGATCGGACAAGGTGACGCCATCAGTGCCATTTCTAATGCAGTGCGTCGTGCGCGTGCCGGGCTTCATGACCCGGGCCGGCCGATCGGTTCGTTCCTGTTCCTGGGCCCTACGGGTGTGGGAAAAACCGAGCTGGCCAAAGCGCTGGCCGAGTTCATGTTTGATGATGAGCAGGCGATGGTCCGCATCGACATGTCCGAGTATATGGAAAAGCATGCCGTTGCTCGGCTCGTCGGTGCGCCGCCAGGATATGTCGGTTATGAAGAAGGTGGCGCGCTGACTGAAGCGGTTCGCCGCCGACCCTATCAGGTGATCCTGTTCGACGAGGTTGAGAAGGCGCATCCGGATGTCTTTAACGTTCTATTGCAGGTGCTCGATGATGGGCGGCTGACAGACGGGCATGGCCGAACGGTCGACTTCAAGAATACCTTGATAATTCTCACTTCCAATCTAGGGGGAGAGCACCTCGCCAATCAGGTCGATGGTGAAGAAGCCGATATAGTGCGTGAGGCGGTGATGGACGTGGTCCGTGCTACATTCCGGCCCGAGTTTCTCAATCGCCTGGATGAAGTGCTCCTGTTCCATTGCCTTACACGAGAGCAGATGTCCGGGATCGTCGACAATCAGTTGGCCCATCTGCGACGACTTCTCGAGGATCGGAAGATCGGGCTTGAGGTGGACGACGCGGCGAGAATCTGGCTGGCAAAAGCTGGTTATGACCCGATCTATGGGGCTCGACCTCTGAAACGTGTTATCCAGCGCCACCTGCAGAATACGCTGGCTGAAATGCTGCTCGAGGGAACAATCGTGGACGGTGAAACGGTTTACGTGTCGGTTGGTGCAGGCGGGTTGTTAGTCAATGACGAGGTTGTCCCAGCTGTAGCCGCTTGATAGGCGATCTATTCCTCCAAGGAACAAAGTACAGGTGAAAGTTGACGGAACAATTCACGCATGGGTGCGGCTATAGCCCTCGTGCAGGTCTCTTGTCCGTGCATCGAGGCTAATTCTTATGGCCGGCTTGGGGCGCCAGAAGATTCGAATATGCTGGTTATAATTGGTTAGCAAGTGCCGGCGGTGGACCCCGATGGTCCTGTGGCGAGCTTAATCCGAAAGCAATTTGTCATTTTCGGCGGTGACCGCGGGTAGGGCAAGCGATTCCAACTTTGAGTTGACCTCTGCGCGCAGCTCCTGGAACTTCTCTAGCCGCTCGCCGACGAGTTTTTCCCCGCTTGGCAATTTTAATCCGAGCGGATTGATGGGGCGACCGTCGCGGTGAATCTCGTAATGCAGGTGCGGCCCGGTAGAGCGACCGGTCGAACCGACATAGCCGATCACCTGTCCCTGACGTACGCGCTTGCCCCGGCGGATGCCGCGGGCATAGCCATTCAAATGGGCGTAGGCCGTGGAATATGTGCCGTTGTGCCTAATTCGGATATATTTGCCGTAACCGCCATTCGTCTTGGCAATCTCGACGGTTCCATCTCCGGCAGCATAAATTGGTGTTCCCGTTGGGGCAGCGAAATCCACCCCCGCATGGAGTCGGGTGTATCCCAGGATCGGGTGCTTTCGGTTGCCGAAGCGCGAGGAAAGTCTTGCGCCGTCGAGCGGGGTCTTCATCAATGCTTTGCGGACGCTTTCACCCTTCTCGTTGAAGTAGTCGATCGTCCCCTTCGAAGTCTCGAACTTGTAGAGAGGTAATCGCGTACCACGCAGGGTGAGCGTGGCATAATGGATCTCCCCATTGTTGACAATTACATCACTTTCGTCGCGCTGCCGTTCGAACATGATATCGAAGGCGTCGCCGTTCCAGATGTCGCGCTGGAAGTCGACATCGAAGCTATAGATGCGGATTAAGTCCACCAGTACCGAAATCGGAATGCCAGCATCACGCCCGTTCACGAACAGGCTTGAATCGATCGAGCCTTTGACCCGGATTAACTCAGTGGTCAGAGGAATCTCAATCTCTTGGGCGATAAAACTATCTTCCGGCGTGCGCGCGACCTCAACCTCGTGGTCATATGTGACTGGCAGGTATACCGCTTTGAGCTGATAATCGATGGCTTCGGAATCGTTGATGGTTGTGGTTATGTTCACAGGGCTCAGTGTGATCCGCAGCTCGTCGCCGATGCGCAAATCTCGCCGTGGGTCGTAAACGCCCTTGAGAGACTGGACCGCCGAGTGGGCGTCCGCGCGTTCGGCGCCAGCTCTGATCAGTACGTCTATCAGGCTGTCGCCGTTCTCAATCTTGACCTTGTGCACCCGCAGTTTTGGAAACCCCGGTTTAGGGGCTACCGCGGAAATAGCCGGAGAAGTTGACGTCGAAGCTGGTGTTGTAACTTGGACTTTGTTGTTGCTACCAACTAGCGAGCCAATTGTGAAGGCAACCACGGGGAGAGCGATCGCCGCAGCAGCGATTGCAAGCAACACGGGTTTTTTTCGTATGTCGAACCGCAAACGTCGAATCCTCTACGGAGATCAAGTGTCGGAGGTTTACAGCTTTGAAACGCCGACGCTCGGCGAAGATGACGAACTGCCGCGCTTCGTGTCAACATTCGATCTGGCAGATCGGATAAAAAAGTCCTAATATAATCAATGCGTTGTCGTTATCTCTCCACTATTCTCTCGATCCGGGGATAGAAGATCCCCAAGGTTATTGCTCGCAGTAACATGAATAGCATCAACGAAGCCCACAGCCCGTGATTACCCATGAAATCTGGCAGGGTGAAGATCGCTGCGGTGTAGAGTGCGACCGATGTGAGCATGGCATTGCGCATCTCTGCGGCGCGCGTGGCGCCGATAAAGATGCCGTCCAGCTGGTATGACCAGACCGACAAGACGGGTGACAATACCATCCAGGGTAAGAACTCGCCCGCTAAGGTGAGTAGCTCGGGAATGTCTGTCAGAAGACCTAGTAGGGACGCGCCGAATAGGCCATAGATTAGCGTGTAACCGACCGCTACACAGCTGGCCATAAGGGTGGCAGCGACGATGGAACCGCGCAGCAGATTGCGGTTGCGAGCGCCGATGGCTTCGCCGACTAGGGCTGATGTCGCATGGGCGAACCCGTCAAGGCCGTGGGAGAGAAAGGCTTGGAAGTTCATCAAAATAGCATTGGCGGCAAGAATGTTGGTACCGAGACGCGCGCCGGACCAGGTCAGCAGTGACCATGCGAAGATCATGGTTAGGGTGCGGATAAAGATGTCGCGGCTGACCCGGAACATGTTATTGACCTCCCTGAGGTCGAAAATTCTGGCGCGCACCCAAAGCCCATCGATTCGACTCAGACGTAAAGTGACAAACAGCAGACCCAGTATGGCTCCAGCATACTGGGACAACGCGGTTGCTAGCGCGACGCCCTCGATGCCCCAGCCGAGTTGGACAACGAACCAGATGTCCAGCGCGGCGTTCAGTCCGTTGATAACGATCTGGATCAGCAGGGCGGTGCGTGCAAGCTGCATGCCCAGCATCCAACCGAGGATTGCATAGTTGGCTAGCGCAGCTGGGGCCCCCCAGATGCGGGTGTCGAAATAGGCTTGGGCGAGCCGCTCAACTTCGGCCGTTCCGTCAACGATCTTCAGGGCGCCAGTGCACATCGGTTGCTGAA
The DNA here is from genome assembly GCA_002722515.1 of Alphaproteobacteria bacterium. GTDB lineage: Bacteria > Pseudomonadota > Alphaproteobacteria > UBA6615 > UBA6615 > UBA8079. Next base: position 42,892 of record PBMH01000036.1, read on the forward strand.
CAATGATCAGAATAAGTGCGGCGGCCAGACCGGTCAGAAGCGCGCGGGCGAGCACGGCGCGTATTTCCGTACCATTTTTACGTCCATTAGCCTGAGCGACGAAACCCGTTGTTCCCATGCGGAGGAATCCGAATCCCCAGTAGAGAAAGGAAAAAATCATGGAGCCGATGGCTGCACCGCCGACATAAGCGGGGTCCGGAAGGTGGCCCATCACGGCTGTATCGACCGCACCAAGCATAGGTACAGTCAGGTTCGAAAGGATCGTCGGCCAAGACAGTTGCCAGATGCGTCCGTAGGGGGCTGTGCGCAGCTGTGCCAGAGGCAGCTCGGGCGGGGTGTTGGAGGATGATGGGGGTGACGGGTCTTTGGCGGTCACGACAACTCACCGTGCCTAGCGGCCTACGGCATAAGCTTCCTGGAACCGCGGATGCGCTGCGCCCTTGAGGAACCAGCCATGCTCCGCACGTGATCGACCTACGGCAGTCATGCGGCCTGATGACCAATCGCCGACTACGGTCATGCGATGACCTCGCGCACGCATGGCATCGATGACGTTGTCGGAGTAACGCCCTTCGGCCTTGACTTCGCCTGGTTGGAAGGTGCGGGGATAAAAGCTGGACGGCAGGTGGTCGGTGTGAAAGTTGGGTGCATCGATCGCGGCCTGCAGGTCATAACCGTGATGGATGTGGCGCAGGAACATAGACAGGGCCCACTGGTCCTGGGCATCACCACCCGGTGTCCCGAACGCCAGCGCCGGTTGGCCGTCTCGTAGGGCAAGGGTTGGGCTGAGGGTCGTACGCGGACGGATGCCGGGTTTGAGCGTGGTCGGGAAGCCCTCTTGTAACCAGAACATCTGTGCGCGGGTGCCGAGGCAGAAACCAAGCGAAGGTATTGTCGGAGAAGATTGCAGCCAGCCGCCTGATGGCATGCAGGCGACCATGTTTCCCTCGGCGTCGACGGTGTCGCAATGGACCGTGTCGCCGTTCGAGTTACTGGGCACGACGTCAGGCTCACCGACGCCCTCCTGGGCCGCGTTGGGTTCCCCCGCACCTGGCGCTACACCCGCAGCATCAGGATCATAAATTGTGAACTCAGCCAACGATGGGTTACGACCGTCCGGGGCGCCTGGCTGAAATTCTAGCGATGCGTTATCTCTGACCATGGCGCGGCGTACGTCGTTGTAGGGGTCTGATAGTAGTGTTCTGATGGGCACATCGTTGACTGCTGGGTCACCATACCAGGCCTCGCGGTCGGCCAGTGCTAGTTTTGCGCATTCGACCTGTGTATGCATGAACTCAGAGCCTAGTGGATCCATTGCTCCGATATCGAAGCCCTTTAGCAGCGCCAGTTGCTGCAGAAAGACCGGACCTTGGCTCCATACGCCAGGCTTACATACGGTATAGCCCGCATAATCAAGCGTCGCGGGTTCCTCAACCGTCGCTCGCCAGTTAGCCATATCGTCACCTGTCAAAAGGCCGCTATGGGGTATACCTGATGAGTCCAGCCATTCGGTGGTGCGGCAGAATGTGTCTATCTCTTCGGCGATGAATCCCTCGTAGAACACCCGTCGCGCTGACTCGATTGTGTCTTCACGGTCACCGGAGCTGGCCTCGGCCTCGTCAAGTAAGCGCTGGTATGTCTGGGCGATTACGGGTGTTCGATGCATGCTTCCCACGACCGGAGGCGCACCGCCGACTAGCCAGGTCTCTGCCGATGTCGGCCAGGCCTCGTGAAACAGCTCGGCGACGCCGTTGATAATTGTGTTCATCATCGGTACCACGGCATATCCTTCGCGGGCATAGCTGATAGCGGGTTCGATAACATCGCGCAGTGATAGGTGCCCATAGTCCCGCAGCATCAGCATCCAGGCACCGAACGCGCCAGGGACGCAGGGAGCGAGCAGGCCGGTGCCGGGGACGAGGTCTAGACCAAGATTGCTATAGGCGTCGATGGTCGCTGCGGCCGGAGAGACGCCCTGACCGCAGATCACCTCGACCTTTCCGGTCCGTGCATTATGCAGGACGATGGGCAGATCGCCGCCCGGGCCATTCTGATAGGGATGGACGATCTGTAGGGCAAGCCCCGTGGCGACGGCGGCATCGAAGGCGTTTCCGCCTATCTCGAACATGCGCCAGCCCGCCATCGTAGCTAGGTAATGGGTCGAGGCGACCATGCCGTGGGTGCCACGAATTTCAGGTCGTGTGGTAAACATGGGATTGCATTCTCCGCGCTGGTTTAGTGCGGACCATAACGCTCTGCTAGTTGGTGCAGCAACTGCACCCGTATGATCACAATTGGCAGTGAAGGGGAGAAAGATTTTGCAGATCAAACATCCATATCTCATGTTCCTGGGTAATGCGGCTGACCAGCTCGCCGCTAAGACGGCGCAGGGTATTGTCCATTGGCGCCGCGACTGGTGCATCGGCCAGCTGCGGCTAGAAAATTGCAATGCTGATCTCGGGCTCCCTGAAATGGAGGTCTCCGAGGCTGCGGCAGCAGGGGTGCGGACTTTGGTAATCGGGGTAGCCAACCGGGGCGGCATCATAGGTGAGAGCTGGACAGCGACTATCGTTGACGCGATCGAGGCCGGCTTGGACGTCGCCTCAGGGCTGCATGCACGGATTTCCGAAATTCCCCAAATAGCCGATGCGGCACGCGCCAATGGCGCGCAGCTTTTTGACGTGCGGCACCCGACCCAGACCTTCGATGTGGGCACAGGCGCGCGGCGCCCGGGCAAGCGATTGCTAGCGGTGGGGACTGATTGCTCAGTTGGCAAGATGTACACTGCGCTGGCGATCGAAGAGACTCTTACCGCACGAGGGATTGACTGTGATTTTCGTGCGACCGGCCAGACCGGCATTTTGATCTCGGGATCCGGCGTGTCCGTCGACGCCGTGGTTTCGGACTTTATTTCCGGCGCGACGGAGTGGCTAGCGCCTGCCAATGCGGTCGACCACTGGGATCTTGTCGAGGGCCAGGGGTCTTTGTTTCATCCTTCCTATGCGGGAGTAACCATGGGGTTGGTGCATGGTTCACAGCCTGATGCATTGGTGCTCTGCCACGAGCCGACCCGCGCACATATGCGTGGCTTGCCGCATCAGAATCTACCGGAGATTGGAGCTTGCCTAGACGGCCACCTCGCGGCGGCGCAATTGACCAACCCCGAAGCATTGTTCGTTGGCATTGCCGTCAACACCTCCGGCATGAGGGACGACGACGCCCGAGCGGCGCTGCTCGGTGGTCTGTCCGACCGATTTTCTCTGCCTGCGGTTGATCCCGTGCGCGACGGTATGGCGGCGATTGCGGACCGGCTGGAAGATATCTAGGTCATGCCCTCGCTTGACGCGCAAATCGAGACGTTCCCACTTACGAGACATTTTACGATTTCGCGTGGTACCAAGACCAATACCGTTGTCGTGGTTGCCACTGTGCACGAAGGTGATGTTGTTGGGCGCGGTGAATGTGGTCCCAATGCCCGTTACGGCGAGACGCCCGAGACCGTTGCGGCAGACATCTGCGCCATGGCGCCCGCGGTGAACGATGGAATTTCACGCGATGATTTGCAGGCAGCGATGCCTCCGGGGGCGGCGCGTAATGCGCTGGACTGCGCACTTTGGGATTTTGAGGCGCGAATGGCGGGCATGCCGGCGTGGAGGTGTGCGGGGATCGCGGCTCCGCAACCGGTTGTCACCGCGTTCACTCTAAGTGCTGACGGCCCGGAACAGATGGCGCGAGAAGCAGCAGCTAATGCCGAGCGGCCGCTCCTGAAACTTAAACTTACCGCAGATGACGACTTGATGCGTGTTCGTGCGGTTCGGGCAGTGGCCCCCGACGCGTGTTTGATTGTTGACGCTAATGAGGCGTGGGATGTTGCAAGCTATATGGCGGCGGTACCCGAGCTCCAGTCACTCGGGGTGGTGCTAATTGAGCAGCCGCTTCCGGCGGACGATGACGCGGCGCTTGCCCGGCTCTCACGGCCGATTCCAGTCTGCGCTGACGAGGCTTTCCGCGATCTTTCCAGCCTGCCGGCGCTGGTAGGAAAATATGACCTGGTTAATATAAAGCTGGATAAGACCGGCGGACTGACAGCGGCGCGTGCGGCCGTCACAGGCGCGCGTGCGGCGGGTTTTGGGATCATGGTAGGTTGCATGGTGGGGACTAGCCTCGCGATGGCACCGGCCATGCTGATCGCGCAGGAAGCCGCTTTCGTCGACCTTGACGGGCCGATGCTGCTTGCCCGAGACCGTGTACCCGGCCTTTTGGTCGATGGCAGTGTATTAAGGCTGCCGGCGTCCGGGCTTTGGGGTGAAGGTTTTTAAGTTCTCGATTTCATAATACTGTGCCGGATCTTGGCTCTTTCGTCCGCATTCCTTGGTGGGACGAATATGTTAGAGAACCGTTTTCGGCATGGTGCGGTAAACGTCCCAGAGACTATACGGGATCTAGTTTCGTGCGCCGCGACAGAAAATGATGCGGCGCAGTATATTGGAGAAATAATATTTTAGGAAACTTGCCAAATTCGAAAATATTCTTCAATAACAATGGCATGAAAGCTATGTGATTGCTTTTTTGTGCGAACAATATATATTGCACCGCAGCATAACGGTGTGGCTTAGTTGTACTTCGAAATTTTTCCTCCCTATAACTTCGGGCCGTGGTTTCCGCGGTCCTTTTTTTGTCACCTCGGACCGGACAAGATTTTGTTCTCGGGGATTACGCTGCTGGCCGGAAATTCTCCGCATTCGAGTAGTTCAGTATCGGTTGGGGTGAAGTCCGGTATCATCGCGCGGCGGGAGTGCGCCTGCTTTTTCTACATTGATTGACAAGGCCTGCCTTAGGCCACGAGTGCCGCAGGCTTAAGCGCGGCAAGGCGCCGCGTCAGCAGGCTCATATTCTCCGCAACCTCCACTAGTCCCTCGGTGCGTTCGATTCTGGATTCGTCCATATAGAGAGAGCGGTTGATCTCAATTTGCAGAGCATGCACCCCGGTTTCCGGCTGCCCGTAGTTGCGTGTAATGAAGCCGCCGGAGTAGGGCGCGTTGCGGACAACCGTATACCCCATCTCGCGCAATGTCTCCTCGACCAGGGCGGTTAGCGAGCTGCTGCAGGCGCGGCCACGGGCGTCACCGAGAATGAAATCTACTTGGCGCCGGCGGCCAGCATCGTTTTCCATCGGGCCGCCGATCGACGGCATTGAGTGGCAATCGATTAGGATACAGGTGCCAAACCTCACTCGGGTCTGATTAATAAGGTCTTCCAATGCCTCGTGGTAGGGCTGGTAGAAGCGCTCTATTCGTTCGCACGCCTCGGCGAAAGTGAGCTTGCCGGAATAGATTTCTGCACCACTCGCGACCACCCGTGCAATCGTTCCGAGGCCCGCCGCGATCCTCGGCGACCGCTTGTTGACGAACGGCGGTAGTGGCTCGATGAACATAGCTGGGTCAAGTTCATAGGGCTCGCGATTGGGATCAACGAAGGCGCGCGGGAACAGGGCCTTGAGAAGAGGGGCGCCTAGATGAGGCGTCTGGGCAAATAGCTCGTCGACAAAAGCATCTTCGGAGCGGCGGATAGCTTGTGCATCGAGCTTTGACGCCGCAAGGAAGGTGGCGGGGTAGGCTCGGCCGCTATGGGGTGAGGAAAAGACCAGTGGGACACGTTGCTCAGCTGGCGATAGAATCTCGATCGCGGCATCCGAATCGTTAATGGTTTTTCGATCCATAATGTATCTGATTTAGCGAAAAGCACTTGGGCTGTCACCCTTGACAGGTGTGCGTTTCTTGCGAACCCGAGACCGGTCACTAAGGGCCAAGTGGATCATCGGCTTCGCGATCGTTGCAATCAGTGCGCGCACGGAGACAGGCAACACAGAGATCCTTTCCGGGTCCTTCCAAAAGCGCGGTTTCGTCGACCATCCTGACAGGATACTTGAGAAACAGGAGGCCTGACTATTAGACTTTCTTCGCTATACTGTGCGTATACCTAGAAAAAACCCCGGAGGTGCCGTTGTCCAATACCGTCGACGTAAACTACACGCCCGATGCTGGCGATCGCACAGCAGAACTCAGTGAAATCGTCCATGAGGACGGCCGCTCGCGCGTTGTGAAATATACCATCAAGCCCGGCGAGCAGACCGGCTGGCACAAACATGAACTAGACTATGTGGTTATCTATCTTACCCCCGGTGAACTGACATCGCACTTTGCTGACGGCACCACCAAGGTGTTTAACTATGAACCAGGTAAGGCTGGTTCCTACACCGCGCCGGTCGAGCATAATGCGGTCAACACGGGTAACACAGATGTGGTGGGCTATGAGATCGAGTACAAGAGATAGCCGCTAGCGAAATGGCTGGCAGCGCCTCTTGCCATTAGAGAGGGTGCGGTGTATCACCCGGCCTTGTTGTTAGCGGAGCGTCACATTTACCGCCTACAACGCGGAAACCCGTATCAGGTGGGGCGCGTAGCTCAGCGGGAGAGCACTGTGTTGACATCGCAGGGGTCGCTGGTTCAATCCCAGCCGTGCCCACCATTTCTCCATATAGAGATCAACTAATGTGTATTCGGGTTGAGCATCTCGACCCGCCGAATCCCGCCGCGCCCGCTCCGTGGCGGCAGTTTTGATGGAGTCTGTCGCAACCGGGTCAAGCCATTGGATGGCAGGTATCCTGGTCGCGATGGCGCTGGCAATAGCGCTGTGGCCGGATCGCGATCTGCGGGCGCGCGTGTCGGTCGGCATTCTCCTGCTCGCCTCCGTCGCCCTAGCTGGCGCGCTTGTGCCAATATTTGGCTATTGGTTTGCCGGGCGCACTCACCCTAACGCGATCGCGGGCATCCTACCTTGGAATGATGCGGCAGCTTACTACGGTTGTGCGCTCTCGGTACTCGATGGGGAGGGGCTGAGCCCGCATTGTCAGCGGCGCCCGGCCTACTCGTTTTATCTCGCGGGCCTTTTGAGGGTCGCCGGGGCTGAGTTGCAGCTGGCCTTGGTCTTACAGGGGATCATGAACGGTGCGGCAATCTTAATTGTCGCCTACGCTGCGATGCGACGCTGGGGTACTGCAGCGGCTCTTGTAACAATCGCGGTTCTCGCTCCATTTGCAGCTTTGACGTCCGTTACTACTTTGACCGAGAATCTCGGATTTGTACTCGGCGCCGCCGGTTTTCTGCTGACACTGTCCGGTGCCGAGCGACGCTCCGTGAGAATGCTCACGGTGGGTGTATTTATCCTGAGCGTTGCGCTGAATGCGCGGGCGGGCGCGTTCTTGGTGCTGCCTTTAATTGTGATTTGGCCATTTCTTATCGCTGACATGTCGCGATGTCGGCGTTGGAGGCTGTTTGGCATGCTCGTGATTATGGTCGCGGCTGGGTTCGGCTTGGGATCACTTCTGATCGTTCAGGCCGGCGGATCACTCAGCGAGTACAATTCGAACTTCGGCCCCATACTCTATGGGCTCGCGGTTGGCGGCGAACGCTGGACGATTGCTCACTCACGTTTTCCGGGTGCCACGAGCGGGGAAATCTACGAGGCAGCTTTCGACTTGATCCGCACGCAGCCACATCTACTGCTGCTTGGCCTGCTTCAGGGTTTGCTCGAGTATCTTCAACGCTTGCTAACGTACATTCCTTGGACACCCGTCCGCGTGGTGCTCGGGGCGCTCTGGCTTTGCGGCATTGCAGCGCTGCTGCGTCCGTGCGGCAGGGATGGTGGCCGGATGCTTGGATTGATTGTTCTCGGTATTTTTCTGTCCTCGCCTATAATTTCGATCGTAGGTGATACACGTGTTTGGGCGTCAACGGTTGCCGTTGACGGGTTTCTCGCAGCACTCGGCTTTGCTGTTCTCGTCGCGGGAATTACGTCATCAGCACGGCGCGTTTACACGGCACTTTGGGGTACCGGGGTGCTGCTGACTCTTGCGCTGTCTCAGATCTTAACAGCAAGTGATCCGCGTGCCTGGGGTGGTGCAATGGTCATTGGCGGGTTCGTCGCGTTCCTTGCACAACGGGACGCAATGAACCGCGAGGCCTATCCGCCGGCCCCGGGCGCCGGTAGCCTGCCAGCACTCGCAGTGGCTATGATTGTCGCCTTGATCACCTTAGTTTTGCCTTTGCCGCAAGTAGGGCTGTCCTCGAGAGTGACTTACCCTGTTGTGACTGCCTGCCCTTCCGGTGTCCCGGTGATTGGGCGCCTTGGACTTGATAGCCCGGTGGTAAAGGTAGCCGGATTGGGACGGCGGCGGAGCTATTGGCCGGTGATAGCAGCGCGCGACGAGTTCAGGGCGGAATTGAACCCACTCACGAACCATTACGAAGATTTGGTTGCACTGCCCGCAGACACGGCAATCGTGTTTCTATATGACCGTAAGCCAATGGCGGAACTGTCCGTCCGCTATGGCATTCTGACTGGTCCCGCCGACCTAGTGCCGGTGGACAGGGGGGTTTACCAAGTCTGCGTTTCTGGCGAAGTGTCGACCGAGCCCATGGACGCACGCCGCATTTTGTCTGTACATCGTGTTCCGACCAGGTCGGCTGTGCCACGATGATGGGCGGTGCCGAGATGAAGGGCTGCGTGCCATGCACCTGATGGTAATCCTTGAGGACCGGATATCGGAATGGGAATCTAAGGGTGAAATCCTGGAGGGTTACTTCAATCCTGCGGGTGCCTTTGAGACCGTCACTGTATTCGGACTCGTCGCCGATCAGCCCGATGTTGCGACATTGGAGCGCCTTTGCGCGCCCGCATGTCATCAATACATCAATGCGGGCATCGACCGACGGTATCTGATGTTATCGACGGCGGGGCTCCGACCGGAACTGCTTTTTCGTAGACTACGTCGATTAACGCCTCTGGTGCCGCTAAGCCGGCCGGATGTGATCCGCGGCTATGGTGATGGGCTCGCGGCGGTTGCGGCAGCAGCGGTCAGCCATGAAACGGGAACCCCCTTCGCCGTGAGTGTTCACATGACTGCCGATGTCGAAATACAAGCACGTTACCTCGGTGCGCCCGACCGGCTATGGCGACGTTTTTTGCGGTCGGCGGTAAATCGCTCCTTTCAGGGTGCCGGATCGGTCATGGCCGCCTACGCGCCTATTCTTGAGTATTTGCCGCCGAGTGTGACGGACAAAGCCATCGTCGTGCCAAACGTTGTGGGTATATCGCCACGCCCGGAGCTGCAAACACGGCGGGAAGGCCCAATGCGTGCACTTTGGCTTGGCCGGCAGATGCCTGGACGAGACCCGCGTCCGATCCTCGAGGCTCTGGATATCTTGCCAACCGTGCACCTGACATTGATCGGCGATGGGCCGTTACATGATGTCGCTCGACGCTGTGCGACGCATCTTGCAGACCGAACCCGGTTCGTTCGCGCTATGGACAATCGCAAACTTTGCGCGTCGCTTGGCGACTATGATGTACTGGTTGTGAATAGCGGGTTTCGTGAAATGCCGAAAACAGTGATGGAGGCAGCACTCGCAGGCTTACCAATTATCGTTAATCGCTTGCCTGCCGTAGAGTCTCTGGAATACTCGCGTTTACCGGTTGTATTCGTCGATCCTAATTCCGGCAGCTATGCATCGGCTTTGCGTTATATGGAAGACAACCCTCAGAATCTCGAGGCAAAGAGGCGAGAAACGCAGGATGCTGCTTGGCAACTATGGGATCCACAGAAGGTAGCAACGAAAACCGCTGATGTGCTGCGGTCGCTCGCGATGAAAGGAATTTAGGTACGTGATAAGAAAGTTATTTATATGTCCGGGCTAGTAATATTTGGAACCCGCCCGGAGGCCATCAAGCTTGCGCCAGTGGTTGCGAGAATCGGTGCGCACCTTGGCTTTAAGAATTTCGAGGTCGTGTGTACCGGCCAGCATGCAGAGATCATGACCCAAACTCTGAGTGCGCTGGAGCTCAAGGTAGACGTGAATCTCAACCTGATGAAACGCGATCAGACACCCATGGAGGTGGTTGAAAGAATCATCGCGAACCTCACTGCCAAATATTCGCACGATCGTCCGGACTGGGTACTGGTGCAGGGTGACACGGCAACGGCGTTTGCTGGTGCAGTGTTCGGCTATCTTGGTGAGAGTATGGTTGTGCATCTAGAAGCGGGACTGCGGACCCATGACATCCATGAGCCTTGGCCTGAAGAGGGTTTTCGGCAGGAAATTGCACGCTTGGCGGACCTGCATTTGGCGCCATATCCCTGCGCGCAGGAAAACCTGATAGCGGAGGGCATCGAACCCGATAAGATTCTGGTGATTGGCAACACCGGCCTCGATGGCCAAGACCAAATGCTAGCGCATGGAGCCGATGCCGACACCCCTTGGTTGCCTGATGGCAAATTTACCCTCGTCACGTTGCATCGTCGCGAGAATATCGGAGCCCGGTTGGAGGCAACTTGCCGCAGACTTATTGCGGTCCTAGAGCGTCAACCGGACCTCAATATTCTCTGGCCAGTTCATCCCAACCCTAAGGTACGCGGAACCGTGTTTGAATTTTTCGGCGATCTCAAGGATCGCGTGCGGCTGATTGAGCCGCTCGATTACCCTAAATTTCTATGCGCCCAAGAGGCAGCGGCTTTCGTTGTATCGGACTCTGGTGGTGTTCAGGAGGAGGCGGCGAGCATGGGGACACGCGTTGCCATTGTGCGTAAAAAGACGGAACGCCCTGACGCTGTCGCGCTGGGCCTCACCCGCATCGTTGGCGCTGATGCTGCTGGCTTGATCGAGGCGACTGATGAGTTCATCTCTGTCCCGGTTGACCCGACCGCAGTGGCGGCTTGGCGCGAGCTTCAGGGTGATGGCAAGGCCAGCATTGCGGCTGCGGCTGCGATCGTAGACGAGGTCGAATCCAATCACACGGCGCGTCGGCGGGCCTGAAGCTTTGCAGCGAGCATATTCACCGACACGTAGACCATAAGAAAAGCCGCGGCTGAATGCCACGGTTCGGTTGGTATTGGTGCCGCTATCACGCCCATCGTAACGACGACAGCAATTCCAGAACCGACGGCGACGAGGGCACGTTTTGTGACTTCTGTTGGTAGGAGTTTGGGCCTAAAGCTATCAGTTTCAGCCGCAAAAACTATCGAAAGTGCGAAGCCAAAGCGAGCACCCGCGACTGATACCGCAGTGCCGAGTAGGCCGAATTCCGGCAGCAGTACGACGATACCAGCCACGGCTGCTATGCCCCAAAACAGCGAGACCCACATCAGGAAAACCGCTTTACCGGTGATGTAGAGAAAATACTCCCACGGGGTCGCCGCCTGATTTATGAAAACTGCAAGGACAAGAGTACTTACTACTGCCGTTGACACGAAGAAGGTATCACCGACGGTGAGGGTAATGATTTGTGATCCCAATAAGGCCAGGACTACAGCGAGTGGTAAACCCCAAATGATGAAATGCCCGAATAGACGATGGGTTATTCCGAGCACGGCACACTTCGAATCTGTCGCCATCGCCTGAGCCATGCGCGGATAAAGCAGCCACCAGTAGGGCGCTCCCCAGGATGCGAGGATAGCTAATAAGGTTTGCGCCGCGACATAGCGACCGACCATGTCGGCGCTACCAATGCTACCTACGAGCACGCGATCCGCGAGGCCCATTAAAGACTCGCCCACCCCTGCGATCATGAAGGGAATGCCGAGCGCGAGAGCAGCTCGGATGCCGCTTTTGGGTAGGAACCTTAATTCGCCAGCCCGGATATGCTGGGAATGAATAAAGTCCCCGGCCGCAAGCAGGAAAAAAAGAAGCTTAATCGCCGCGACGGCAGTAAAGGCGGCGACTGGTTCGAGCGATTCCGTTAGGGATAGGGCGATTATTGCGGCGAGGTTCAGGAGTGCCTCACCGATCTGCAGCGTCGTGGCCGAGTACACCCTCTGGCGCGCGCGTAAGGCTTCGTACAAGAGTGATTGCAAAGCAGCTGCGGGCAGCAGAAGTGCCGCCATTTGAACTAGAGGGCGTGCAGCTGGGTGATTCGAAAAATACCCAGCGATTAGGTCTGACCCCAGCCACATAACCAGTCCGACTGGAAGTGTAATCATCAAAGAGATTGCGATTGCGGTGGTGACCGGCGCGGAGATTTCGGCGGCGGTCACCGCCCCAGCGATTTGACGAATAACTGCGAATCCGAGGCCTAATAGCGCAACGGGGACAAGTATTGCGACTAGGGCCTGTGTCTGTGAATAAGCGCCGAATCCCTCTGTCGCGAGCCAGCGCGCGAGCAGGAATGCCATGATTAGTGCAGTGCCCTTGCCTGTGGCCTCAGCTACAAATCGTAGGACAAGGTCTTTATCGACCCGATGCCGCCCAATGATCATCTCAGCTGTCCGTATGCACAGGCTTGCGGGCAACGATGTACCAGCGTTCGGCGAATCTGGGAACGCGTCTCGAAACTGCAGCGTCCCAGCCGGGACCAGTCTTGCCGCCGCGGATTAGGCGAACAAGTCCTGGGATTGCTTGAAGCCCAGGAAACAGAAGGAATTGCGACAAAGTGCCATGGGCTTCCTGGCTAATAATCTCGAGGCCGTTTCGTTCAAGTAGTCGGCATGCATCAGCGGCTGTGTGCCCGTAAACGCCATCCAGACCCTGGCTCCGGTAGTAGCGCCGCCAGTAGCGGATTGCTAGGGACCGTGTGCCGGCAAGATCAACGATAAGGGTGCCACCCGGACGCAGTGTACCAGCCATCGTAGCAACCGCCTCGGCTTGGGCGCCCGGTGTGAGCAGCAAAAGCGTGGAGAAACAGAACGCAAGATCGAAACTATTTTTGGCAAACGGCAGATTAGGCAGGGCTGCTGCGCAGCGGTGGATAGTCTCCTTGGCCCGGCAGGCTTCTGCGTGACGCAGTAGCTCGTCTAGCATCCCTATGCTGGGGTCGACCGCAACGACCGTCCGTTTAGATGAAGCAAGTTTTATCGCGTGTCGGCCAGTGGCGGCCCCTATATCCGCTGCTACGCCGACCCGTGGTGCGTGCTCCAAGACCAGCGCCCATTTCCGATTCTGAGTATAGTCCGAGCCTATCTGAATCGGATATTCGTTCGCTTCCCTGTCGAAATGGCTGACAAGGTCGTTCACGTATCACCCCGCATGCCGCGCCCGCGTATAGCCCTTAGAAGACTGAGAACCGCCGCGACACGCGGGCGGGAATTAAGATTACCGCGATAATATGGCGCCAGATCGCCGCCGAAACCCTTCTTGAAATCGCTGATACGTCTCAGTTTTCCGTCAGGGGTACCAGGGAACGCCTCGCCGCACTCGTAATAAGTGATGCCGCGTTTTGCAAAGGTCCGGATAGCGTGCCACTGCACGAGATCGTTTGCGCCGCAACGCAGGGCCTCCGGATTGCTCGCGACGACCCAATAGAGTGCACCCTGCTTGTAGATACCAAAGACGTGTATCGCGATCGTTTGTCCGTCCGGCCCCTGGGCACAGAATCCTATCGCCCGATCATTGGCAATGAAATCACAAAAGATCGTCTCGAAATATGCGTTTGGTTTTACGGGCAACCCGTTACGCTTGGCTGCTTGCTTGTGTAGCCGCAGAAAATCCGGGAAATCGCCGGCCACAACAATTCGCACTCTGACCCCGTTGCGTTCCGCTTTGTTTACACTTTTACGCACTCGGTGCTCCATGTTTTGCCACAGCGCTTCTTCGTCCCGTCCCGAGAGGTCAAGAATCCAGCTCTGTGTTGAAGCATCGGCGCACCCGAGCATTGCTAGCGGATTGATGCCGTTCCTGGTTTGTCGCGCTGGCGCGAGGGGTGCCATAGCTAGTTCGATCCGGTGCACCTGCGACTGGGCAGCCAGAGACAGCAGGGTCGATCGCACATCACGTTCCGCATGGCCGCGCTGACGGGCGGATAGGGTTTCGGCATAAGCAGGGCCACCCGTGGATTCAAAACGTGCCGCCCAATTTCGGATCGGACGCGGCCCGAGTATCCGGTGCAAAGGGACCAAAGCGACAGGGTCGCTCGATACCGGGTCTAGAAGCGCGAAGCTTGCATCGGTCGTCCCCGGCCATGTCGCATAGGCATCGATCGCTTCCCAGCGATGCCATAGCCATGCATCCGGAAATTTGTCTGAACAATAATTCCAGCGTTCGATCCCGACATCGGGCCGCGAAGCGAATTTAAAATTTGAGCCCACGATCAACCCTCTCTAGAGGATACTTACTCGCTAGTGCGCGATCCCGACAACCCGGCGCTGGCGCCGAGGAGATAAACGAAAATGAAGTGCGCCCAGTGATATCGAAATATTGAGCTGTCGAATGCTTGATGAACGAACAATCCCATTAGTAATGCTATGACGGCGATATTAGTCACTGATAGTGGATGACCAAGCTGCGTCGCGTTAAAGATCGGGGCAAGCCATGCGATCAGCACCAATACCATACCTAGGATTCCGGTTTCCAGGATCGTGGATAGGGGCACAGAGTGGGCGCCGGTGTTCAGGCCGAGCGGTGAGTACACTACTTCCTGAATCATGCCAAAACCTCTGCCCGACGCCCAGGAATCGCTGATGGCCGCCATCGCGATACGCCATGCTGCGGAACGTTCGCGCAGTTCGAAGACCTCGTTATGGTTTAAATTTGTAACGCGCCAATTCTCGGAACGTTCGCTCAGTATTTGCGCTTCGACAGGACTGATCTCCGGCGTGGTGCCGATTGCCCAGGCCGTCATGTAAAGCGCAAAGATCAGGCCACAAACAAGGAAGACAGTAAGTCGCGCCAGTTGGCGCTGGTTCATTTTCATAAGTACCACGAAAAAGATACCGACGGCCGTCATCGCAAATGACGCGCGCGATCCAGACAACAGAAGTACGAAAGCGACGGACAGACTAATCGCGACAATTCCCAAGCCTTGTAGGTTCCAACGAGGGCGTGCGATTGCGGCAAGGATGATTACACCGATTGCCGCGAACAAGCTCATGCTGTTGGGGTTCGATGTGAATCCGGAGTAGCGCGGGATATACAGTCCCATCTCATACTGTCGCCCTCCCTCTGCAACGCCGACCGCCCAGCCGTTCAAATAGAGGAGAAAATATTTCAGCGCGTTATCTGGAACCATCCGATCCCAGAGTGCAACAACAGCGCCCGAAAACACTGCTGATGCGAGCACTATGACAATTATAAGTATCGCGAACCGGATTAAGGTCTGATGGGGCCGAGGGTCCCCGGCGGCTAGGGTGCAGATCAGAAGGCCGGGTGTGAACACCAGAAACCAGCGGCGGGCGGCGATCCCTGAGTCGTCTGCCCATATTAGTGTAGCAGCTGACCAGATGGCGACTAGTAGCAACGGCAAAACCGCGTTTGTATTAGTCCAGAGACGGTCGCGCAGGAAAAGGGCCGCCAGGATCCCGCAGAGCATCTGGAATATATAAACGATGGTTGGAGGCAACGAGACAAAGCCGTCCGCATTATAGTAGCCAAGAAATCCGATGACGCTCACCAAGAGCGTCATCGAGAGAAAACCGTGTCCCAGGCGTTCGGAACCGGTCACGTTGCGCTGGCCTTGCTTGCAATGGTTGCGTCTAGAATGTCGCGGAAATGTCTGCCAATCCTGTCGATCCTGTATTCGTTACTGACGGCCTTCGAGATAGTGGCCTCGGATGAGCCAACTTTTCGGATCGCATCGGCGAGCAAGTGTGCAATGGAGGTGCCGTCTCTCGGGTCGACCGCCCAGCCGCCCAACTGCTCGACTAGGTCTTTCGTCGGTCCCTCCGGCGTGATGGCAAATATAGGGCGCCCAGCACCGAGATAGTCGACGACCTTGGAGGTTAGAAAGATGGACCGCGTTGGCGTTGGTGCGTCGCTGATCACGAGAATGTCACAGGCGGTCATGCGATTCAGCGCGGCCGTATGTGGCAGGATCCCGCCATGGGCGACATGGTTTCCGGCGTCGCCAAACTGCGCAAGTTCACGTTTGAAGGCCTCGCCGCCCAGTCCAAATGTTTCCAGTGAAAATTTTGGTAAGGATTTATCACCAGCTAACCGGTCTATCGCTTTAAGCAGATGCCGAGGTGTGCGTGGACCGTAGAACGTGCCGAATATCCCGAGCCGTACCTTGCCGCTTGATGGTAATATCGGATCATCCGTGTACAGCTTCGGATCGAAACCATGAGCCACCACATGGCTCTTTTTCGTGATGTCTGTTTTAGGTTCCTGCGATATGAAATGATCGCGCATCTCCGAGGTCGGGAAGATCAATGTGTCGGCTTCTTGCAGTACTTTGCGTTCGAGCGCGCGGCTCCAGGTCGACGCTACCGGAATAGTACGTTCATAGGTGCCTCCCGACCATGGGTCCGAAAAGCAGGCGACCCAGGGCAGGTCCGGGTAACGCCGCTTGAGGTGGCGCGCTGCGGCATGGACCGAGTGATACTGAGAACGCGTTACTAGACAGTCATATTTCCCGGGGTTCAGTGCTTCCGCGCGCGCGCGCGCGGCTCCCGTTAGAAGTAGATAGCGATCGGGTCTTATTGGCAGACGCGATATCTTGCCCAGAATGCGCAGATGCATCCCGTCGATTCTTTCAATTCGCCCGAATTTTGCGGTTACATAATCGTCCAAGCTGTGGTCGGGCGGCTGGGGAAAAAGTGCAGCGGAAGCCGCAACCACGTCAACTTCCGCGCCCGGGATAGCGGCCATTGTCTTTGATGTCACGAAGGATTCGGGGCTTGCGACAGGCGGAAAACAGTACCCCATACAGAGGACACGCATCGTTGTATCAGCCATGGTGTGCCTGCGCGAGAGTTGCTGCAAAGCTGGCGACGGAATAAGGTGCGAACCCTGCTAAAAGGTCGATTACTGCGTCGTCTTTGGCGATGTCGACGGGGTCCATGTAAAGATTGAGTAGCAAGGGCTGTCCCGTTTGCATGATTTTCAGATATGCGCGCAGTTCCTCGCGAAGCCGCTGTGTTGTTCCGCTACCGCCGCGGACCAATCCCCAAGTGTCGAGGATTTGTCTCGGCTCTGACAGACATCCACTGACGGGGAATTCCATAATACCTGCGCGCTTGAAGAATGGGCCGTGCCGAAGCCCGAAAAGTGGTCGGGTGGAACTTGAGAACTTGTAGTCGAGCGCTGTCAGAAAACGCCATAGGGTTGCCAGTTCGCCGGGGCTTTCGAAGCTCGCAAAGTGTGGTGTTCGGAATCCGTCTGGACGTTGGCCCAGAATGTCGGCAACTGCTTCGTGCCCGCGCCGGATGTCCGCCTGCCAGTCATCAACGGGCACGTCGCCATAGAAGTAGGTCGATGTAACCTCACCGGTCCCCTTGTCCAGAGCCGCATGCCGACGAAAGCCGTGATTTAGAAACACGGCACCGTCGTCGGAGATATTTTGGTAGGCGTCTGACGCGGCGTCTAGAACCTCTCCTGCGACAGCATATAGAGGCGAGAGACCGTTTGAACGCAGCCGGGCGTGGAGCGTCTGAACGACCCTGCTGTCGGCGTCGGTGTCGCAGTCGAAGGATAAAATGAAATGCGGTCCGCGCAGACCCGCTCGACGTGCGAGCAATGATCCGCGGCGTGTGGCACCGTGCGGGAGCAGACGGGCATAGGCCCAGAACCAGAAGAGGCCAGGGTCTAGCGCGGCCTTGTTTAACTTTTTGAGCATCGGCATTTGGTGCTTGTGGGGCGTCCGCGTGAGGTATGGAGCGGGTAAGGCTCGCTAAAGCAAAAATCCGCGAAAGGCATCTATACCATTGTATTGGCGTTTGTTAGGGCGGATCTTAAGCCATGCTGGTCCTTATGTAACGGTGCTCGTACCGTTTTGCGGTGGGCGAGTTCATGGACTCCGCAATAATCGTCGACCTAAACTGGAGCTTTACCTGGTGGCGTGGTGAGCGATGGCGGAGGAAAGAAGATGACGGACCCTGAAGAGGAGGTGCCAGTAACAGCAGCGACTAGGGCAGCGCTAAATTATCTGAAGGATACAAATGAAACGCCCGTTTTTCGGCAAACCAAGACAGCATCTGACATTGTAAGCTTGGGCGGAGCGCGCCAGCCGCGGACCGTAACCATTCGAGATGGTCGAGGTTCTGCAGCCGGTTTTTCCTTGGATATCGAGGGGTTTGCCTTTGCCACGCAGGTTACGAAAGTAACCGACTTCAATGACGATCAGCAGTTGGAGTTGATTTACACACCCGAAATCGAAAAATTGATCGCAAGGGTTGCCGGAGCCCGCGAGGCCGTTGTTTTTGACCATACGCGGCGGTCGACAGAGGCATCGCACCGCGAGAAATATGGCTCTCGCGATCCCGTGCCCGCGCCACATAGTGACTATGATGATTCGTCCGCCCGGCAGCGCATGCGCGACAAGTTCGGCGATGCAGCAGATGAATTTCTACAGCATCGCTTCGCGATCGTGAACGTCTGGCGCTCCATGTCAGGGCCGATCGAGCAATGGCCGCTGACTATTTGCGATTCGCGCACCATCAACGATGACTTCCTGATCTCCACTCGTCGGGAGGCCCCGGTCCGGCCGGAGCCTTCCTTTGAATATGCGCGTCCAAGTGCAACCCGGCACGCCGCCTACGATGCCAACCATCGCTGGTATTATTTTCCTCGCATGACAGCTGACGAAGTCCTGCTATTCAAGAATTACGACACGCGCACCGATGGAACGGCGCGCTTCGCGCTTCACTCGGCCTTCGAGGATCCGGCGACCCCGGCCAATCCCGCTCCGCGTCAAACCATCGAAACGCGCGCGTTCGTTTTCTACGACTAGATGGTGCTGTCAAAGGAGAAGGGCTTTGTCTGATCCCCTCGTAACTGTCGAGGAAGCCGACGTCGGTACGCTGATAGTGCGTCTCGAACGGCCTCATAAACGAAATGCGTTGTCATCCGCGTTGAAACGAGAACTCGCCCATACGGCAAGAGTCCTCGCTGAGCGGACAGATATTAGCGCGATCATTTTAGCAGGGTCGGGCGGCATTTTCTGCGCGGGTAACGACATCTCAGAACCTGATTCATTTGCTCAGGATCTTCCCCTTGCTGAGGCACGACGTCATATTCGTTTGGGTCTCGAGATGTGCCGAGCATGGGAGGCGTTGCCCCAGTTGACTATCGCTGCGGTCGACCGGTTCGCGATTGGCGGCGGCATTTCGCTTGCGCTTGCCTGTGACTTTCGCGTGCTCCAGACGAGTTCTTGGCTACATGCACCCGAGGTGGAACTGGGGATTACATACTCTTGGGGCACTCTGCCGCGGCTGGTGCGCCTCGTCGGCCCGGCGCGCGCTAAGCTTATTGCTGGGCTCTGCCGTCGGGTTGATGCGCTGACCGCGCTTGAATGGGGATTGTGCGAGGAGGTTGTCGACGATACGATGGCCGCAGCACTGAAGATGGCGGCTGAAATCACGTCTAAGCCGCGCGTGGCTCAGCAGATGGTTAAGGAATCAGTAAACCGTCTGTTCGATGGACCGGACACCGCTGCAATGGAGCAGGACCAGGTGTTGCTCAACATGACTGATCCGGATGCCCGCGCCCGTCAGTCTCACGTTCTGAGACGATTACGTGGTGATTGAGGCCAGGTCACCTTTAGGTCTCCACGGTGAAAAGAGCCCATTGTTTTCTGAATAATCGAAGAGCGGGTGGCCTGCTGACATTGGGTCGCCGGAGCTATCCCTAGAAAAATCTTAATAACAACTACTTCAATAACAACTACTTCCATACGGTCCATAAATCCGTTACAAAAAAAAAAAAATTGTTTTTATAACTTTTCAGAACAAGGGAGAGGAATTCGATGCAATTCCAGAGTAAGACCATTTGGGCAGGCGCCGTTTCGGCCATCGCTCTTTTCGCAGCCAGTTCGGTCGCCCAGGCAGGCGGTCACCTCAACGCTACCGAGAAGGCGCTCATCGCCGGTGCGAAGGCCGAGGGTGCTGTCACTATTATTAACCCGCTGTTCAGTGATCGCACTGCGCAGCGCATGGGTGCAGCGTTTAAGAAGCGCTATGGCCTCGGCGACGGCTTCAAATTTGCTAGTCTGCGCAAGGGCACGGGCGCTACGGTGGCTCAGGTCCGTCAAGAGATCAAAGCGGGTAAGTTCACCGTCGATATGATCCTGGTGTCGGCGCCTGGCTTCTTTGATCAGGCCGCTAAGCGTGGCGCGTTCGCCAAGCTAGACTCGGGCTACTGGGGCGACTTCGCAAAGACCATGGCGAATGCCGGCCAGTATTCGAACTATCCGCATGTAGTGACGCCCCTGGCCTATACGTTTCAGCCGGTTTGGAATGCTTCCTGCCCGGGCATGGAGAACTTTAACGTTACTTCCTATAAGGACGCCGTTAAGGCAGGCTTGAAGGGCAAAACGATATCCTCCGATATCACCAAATCCTTCACCTATTCCAACACCGTCGTGGCACTGGGGCAGGCGGGCGCTGTCAACTTTGACAATTTCTGGCCAGCACTGAAGAAGACTGATCCGATCGTCGAGTTCCGCACGGAGCCGAAGATGCAGATGGTCATCTCGTGCCAAAGGCCGTTCGATATGTGGAACCTGTCGGGCCGCGTGTATCAGAACGTGCTCAAGGCTCCGGCCCTAAAAGGTAAGATCAAGATAGGGTCCTTCTCTGAGGGGCAGGTGCTGCTGGGCAACCAGATGGCCGTCCTCAAAGGCGCACCGAACCCGAACGCCGGTAAGTTGCTGGCCGAGTTCCTGCTATCTAAAGAAGGTTCGGACATCTTCGTTGAGGGTGAAGCGATCTACTCGCTGCGTGATGGTTACACACCGCCAGCGGCTACCGCGCCTTACCTCCTTGATCTGAGCAAGGCGAAGCTGATCGGTATGAAAGACTGGGTCGGCGCGCAGGGCGAGTTCAAGGCTGTGCGCGGCCTGTGGCAGGAGAACTTCCGCTAGGCTGAATAGCCCGACGGGGTCGCGAGGCCCGGGCTATGCCCGGGCCTCGCGGTCACTCTCCATTAAGAAATCTTTCGTGGTTCTGTCACGTGACCCATTTCGTTGCGTGTGACCCAATGTAAATTGATCCGATGGAAATGCGATGACGACGGAAACCCTTTCGCCAACGCTGCAGCGTTCTCGTCTCAACAACCGCCTGCGCGCCATGGTGACCCAGGAGAACATGATCACCGTGGTCGTGGCTTTGATTGTTGCGGGTGCGGTGATCGTGCCGTTGGCGGTACTGTTTGTATCGAGCTTTAAGGTCCTAGATCCACTGGGCTGGGATACTGTTTGGGGCTTCGGAAATTATGTCGAGATGTTCACCGATCGGATTATTCCAAAGGCATTTCTCAACACACTGATTATTTCCTCCGGCGCCACCGTGCTGGCCACCTTTCTGGGCGTGACGCTAGCCTGGATCAATGCTCGAACCAATTGCCCGGGCCGGGACTATCTCGAGCCCTACAACCTCATTCCGTTTTTTCTCTCGCCCTTCATCGGTGCGATCGCTTGGCACAATCTAGGAGAACCCCAGACCGGGCTGCTCAACAACTGGGCGCGCGATATCCTTGGAATCGAGGGTGCTCTCATAAATGTTGACAATATCTGGGGCGTGATTTGGGTGACCGGTATTTTCTTCGCTCCGCTGGTCTATCTCTTTGTGGTCGGATCGCTTCGCCGTATGGATCCCTCGCTGGAGGACAGCGCGCGGACGACGGGCGCTGGTTTAGTTCGCACCACGATGACCGTTACCCTGCCGCTGGTTATGCCGGGTATTCTGTCGGGCGCGATCATCGTCTTTGTGACGAGTGCTGGCGAGTTTGGTGTGCCGTTCAAGCTCTCCGCACCTTACGGCTGGGAGACATTGACGACGCAGATCTTTTCCAAGGCCGTTGGCGACGACGCCAACCATTACCTTGGCGCCGCCATGAGTATGGCGCTTGGTATCATCACCGTTTTGCTGATCTGGGTACAGCAGCGCTATATTGCGCCGCGCTCCTTCACCACGGTGACTGGCAAGGGCTTCCGTCCGAATGTACTCGACCTGGGTCCATGGAAATGGGTGGCCTTTGGCTATAACTTGATGTTCATCGCTGTGGCAGTGGTGTTGCCGATCGTTTGCTTGATCATCGTTAGCCTACACCCGGTGTGGACCGGAAAGATGGTCTGGGCCGACATCACAACGATTAACTATGTAAAGACGCTCTTCTGGTGGCGACCGGATGCGATTGCGGCGGCGACTAATGGAATCATAAACTCTCTGATCCTAGCTTTTGGCGGTGCATCGATCGCGATGGTGATGGCCCTTGTTATTTCCTACATGATCCACCGCACAAAGGGCTTCGGTGTTCGGATGCTGGATTTTCTGTCGGTGGTACCGATCGGCTTCCCGGGCATCGTGCTCGCCATGGGTGTGCTGGTGACCTACATCCAGACGCCGATATACGCGACCTTATGGATATTAATGTTGGCCTATATCACGCGCTTTTTCCCCTATGGGCAGCGCAATATATCTTCGATCATGTTGGCGATCTCCGAAGAGCTCGATCAATCATCGCGGATGGCTGGTGCGTCCTGGTTCACGACACTTAGACGTATCACAATCCCGCTGCTCAAGCCGGGCCTGTTCGCGGGCTGGATCCTGCTCTTCATCATCTTCCTGCGTGAGCTGTCGATCTCTATCATCCTGTTTACGACCGGAACAGAGACCCTTTCGGTCGGCGTCTACTACTTGACCAACTTCGAAAATGAGCCGCTGACGGCGGCTCTGTCGATGGCCCAGACCGTTCTGTTGCTGATTGCTATCTATGCCTTCCGCCGGTTCGCTGGGCGCGAAGCGTTGACGGCATAGGCGGGTGGAGAGAGCAATGACCAGCGAATATGAAGACGCTTATCTTGAGGTCGAGAACCTCGTTAAGTATTTCGGAGACGACAAAGCCGTCGACGGTATCTCCTTTGGTATTCCGAAGGGTGCCTTCCTGACCCTGCTTGGCCCTTCGGGTTGCGGTAAGACCACGACTCTGATGAGCATTGCGGGGCTTCATTCAATCGACGGCGGTCGTATCCGGGTGGGTAAGACGGTGTTTACCTCTCCTAAAGAAGGTCTTTTTCTGCCGCCAGAGAAGCGTGACATTGGCATGGTCTTCCAAAGCTACGCCATATGGCCGCACATGACTGTAGCTCAGAATGTTGCCTATCCGCTTGAGATACGTGAATGGCAACGTTCGGATATCGATGATCGAGTGGCCGAGGTGCTCAAGCTTGTCGGGTTGACCGACTGGGCCGACAGTCTGGCAACCAACCTGTCAGGCGGCCAGCAGCAGCGCGCTTCTCTCGCCCGGGCGATCGTCTCAAATCCGAGTTTACTCTTGTTTGATGAGCCGTTATCCAATCTCGATCTAAAGCTGCGCGAGCATATGCGGGTCGAGCTCAAACGCATTCAGAACGAGGTGGGGATTACCTCTATCTATGTTACCCATGACCAGTCGGAAGCACTTGTCATGAGCGACGAGATCATCGTCATGAGCAAAGGGAAGATCGAGCAGCGCGGTGGACCGCTCGAGATCTATTCGAGCCCTGTTAATGAATATGTGTCGAATTTTATCGGTGTCGCGAACCTGATGCAGGCCAAGGTCGTCGAGGTCAGCGAGACCGGAATTGGAAAGGTAGAGGTCTCTCAGGGTGGGCAAGCCGTAAAGTTGATGTGCAGGCTTGGTCCCGGGATCGAAGCTGGAAAGGACGCTGTCCTGTCGGTGCGACCCGAGAATGTTCATGCTGAACGCGAAGGCGGCGAGGGCATGCTTGCGGGTGAGTGTACCCATGCCATCTTCCTGGGCAGTTATGTTGACTGCCGCGTGAAATGGGGCGACTTCGAGTGGAAAGTCATTACCCATCCTCGCAACCATCCGCGTACGGGCGAGAAAGTGTATCTGCGCTTCGACGCCGAACACACTCTGGCGGTGCAGCCATGAATATGAAGTCCGACGTCAAGGTCTCAATTAAGCATCTCCATAAGCATTTTGGTGCCGAGACTGCCGTTAAAGATTTTAATTTAGATATAACGCAGGGCGAGTTTGTGACTCTGCTTGGTCCGTCGGGCTGCGGCAAGACTACGACCCTGCGCTGTGTCGCTGGTTTGGAGCGACCGGAGGAAGGCGAGATACAGATTGGTAACGAGACCGTCGTCGCTCCGGCCAAGGACATATACCTGTTCCCCGAGCACCGAAACATTGGCATGGTCTTTCAAAGTTATGCGGTTTGGCCACATATGACCGTTTTCGACAATGTAGCTTACGGTCTTCGGGTGCGGCGTACATCAAGCAAGGAGATTAAGACTAGGACCATGCGGGCGCTCGAACTCGTGGGGCTGGACCATCTGGCCGAACGGTTCGCAACCAAGCTGTCGGGTGGCCAGCGTCAACGGGTTGCGCTTGCCCGTGCCATCGTCTACGAGCCTGACGTCATTCTGTTTGATGAACCCTTGTCGAATCTCGACGCCAAGCTGCGCGAACAGATGCGCGACGAGATCGTGCGTTTACAGAAGGAAGTTGGGATTACTTCTATCTTCGTCACCCATGACCAGTCCGAGGCTCTCGTGATGAGTGACCGTGTGGTGGTAATGGATAAGGCCGTAATTCAGCAGATCGGTGGTCCCGAAGATATCTACGCCAACCCGGTCAACTCCTTCGTCGCTAACTTTATTGGCGTGACCAGTCTGCTCGAGGGTAAGCTGACCGCGCGTAATGGCGGGGTGTGCGATGTCGAGGTGCCATCGGCGAACGGTTCTGATCCGCTCCAGTTGCGCGGTGCTGGGGCGCCCGGTGCGCAGCCGGGTGATGGTATCTTCCTGAACCTGCGACCGGAAGACGTGCAACTGCACCTTGAGGCGCCGGACGTATCAGATGGGAAGAATGTAATCGAAGGCCAGGTTATCGACACTATTTACTTGGGCAGCTTCCTCGAGGGCCGGGTGCGAGCGAGCGGTCATGAGATCGGCATTCAGATTGATCACTATGAGAATCTGAGCCCGGGCCAGACTGTCTGGCTCACATTCCAGCCTGAACACGGTCTCTGCCTGACCGAGTAGGGGTGTCTAAAATGGGCTTGCGTTTTCTCGTCCTGGGTGCCGGCGGGGTCGGCGGCTATTTTGGTGCCCGTCTGACCGAGGGCGGTGTTGACACGACTTTCTTAGTGCGTGCGCCGCGCCGTGACCGGCTGCTGTCCAGTGGCATCAAGATCCAGTCTGATTTTTCCGACGATGCCAACGTACCGGCGGTGAAGGCGATCACGCCGGAGGAAATCGAGGAGTCCTTCGATGTCATCCTTGTGACCTGCAAAGCCTATCAGCTGGACGATGCGATGGAGGCGATTGCACCGGCAGTGGACTCTGATACGGCCATTCTGCCGGTCCTGAACGGTATGAAGCACATCGAAATGCTCGGCGCGCGTTTTGGTAAAGAACGCGTGATTGGCGGGACGACCTATATCGGCGCGCGGCTCGACGCGGAGACGGGCAACATCATCCATTTCGGCGACTTCCATCGCATCGCCTTCGGCGAGATGTCTGGCGGCACTTCTGCCCGGGTCGAGGCCATTGCTGCTCTTGACGATACAGTCAAGTTTGACTTCGATTTGTCAGAGGATATCTCGCAGGTGCTGTGGGACAAGTTTGCGATGCTGTGCGCCATGTCTTCGGCCAATACGTTGACGCAGGGCACCGTGGGCGAGATTCTGGACACCCCATCTGGGCATGAGTTCCTCACCGCAGCCCTTTCGGAGCTCCGAACCACTGCTGACGCGCTCGGCCACACGGTTACCGACAAGACCATTGCGCTCTACGAGAAAATGTTCTCGACCCAGGGCTCAAAATTTGCCTCTTCTATGCTGCGAGACGTGCTTGCGGGTAACCCTTCCGAGGGTGATCACATCATTGGCGACATGGTCGACCGGGCCAAGGCGGCCGGGCTACACACACCGATCCTGCTCGGCGCGCGCGCCGGCCTTGCCGTGCACGAACAGAAGGTTGCTGCCGCCGACTAGCCAACGCGACGCATTTAGGAGACATCCGATGGACATCAATAATATCTCGGTCATGGAAATGGAGACCTTCGTCGCCCGTTTCTCCGAACTCACGGGCTCTGACGAGGCCTTCGTCGACAGCCGTCTACCGGGCCACAAGCGGTTCAAGATCAACCTCGTTGGGATGGGGGTGGTAGAGGCCACGGATAAGCCCGAACTGCACCCGAACATCCCGTTGCCGGCGAAGGGGTTTAACCTAGGCATGATCCAGGCTGAGAACGGTAACGGTGCTGCGCTCCATGCCCATGAGACCGAGGAGGTTTTCATGCCCTTGATTGGTCCGTGGGAGGTCTACTGGGCGATCGAGGAGGGTGACAATTCGATCACCCTCGAGCCGTTCGATTCGATCAGCGTTCCCATGGGGGTCTATCGGGGATTTCGCTATGTGGGCGAGGGCCAAGGGACCCTGCTGACCATCATCGGCGGCCCCGATGCCGGACGGGTCGACTGGCACCCGACTATTACCGAGGCGGCGTCGGAAAGCGGGCTAGAGCGCACGGAAGCTGGCGATCTGAAGGCCTCGACATGAGCAACGGCCGCAAATCTGCGCTGGTTACCGGCGCATCGACTGGACTGGGCCGCGAGACGGCGCTCACCCTAGCACGCGCCGGATACAACGTGGCGCTGGCGGATCGGGAGATCGGGTTACTTGACGAGGTGATGGCCCACCCTGACTTGGCGGGTATAACTGCGATGCCGGTGGAGTTCGAGCTTCTGTCCGAGGCCAGCATACGCGACGGCATGGCGGCCGCGATTGACGGCCTTGGCGGTCTCGATACTTTGGTCAACAATGCCGGCCGCACGCTGCTGGCTCAGGCCGTCAACGTTACATGGGAAGAATGGGATTCGGTGATGGGCATCAACCTCAAGGGTGCCTACTTTGCCGCCGCACGTCTCGCCGAGCATTGCATCACCAAGGGCAAGCCCGGGTCGGTAACGAATATTGCCTCGACACACGGCCTAACAGGCTTGGCCGGGCGCTCGGTCTATGGCATTTCCAAGGGTGGGCTGATCCAGATGGCGCGTATGCTGGCTATCGAGTGGTCCAATTCGGGCATCCGCGTGAATGCGGTCGCACCGGGCACCGTGCTCACGGATTCCCGCAAGAAACTCCTGGAGGACCCCGACTTGCGCGCACGCATGCAGGCGCGCATACCCACCGGGGATTTCCCGCAGGCGCAGGAAATCGCCGACGCCGTACTGTTTCTCGCGAATGCCGGACCGTCCCTGACTGGTCAGGTCATCGCCGTCGATGGCGGGCTGACAGCCGCGTAGCGCCTACTCGTCGATGACGGCGACGGCGCGGATCGGACTGCCGGTCCCGCCGCGAATCTTCAGCGGGAAACCGATGAACCGGAACCTGCCCTTACCGACTACCTTGTCGAGGTTAGTGAGACCTTCCATATGGGTGAAGCCCATGTCCCGACACACGAGGTGGACCTCGAAATTGTCCTTGCCGGGGCGGCCGGGACTCACGGCCTCGACCCCGAACATCACGACTCCCTTGGTGCCTAGCCATTCGGCGGATTCCTTGGTCAGGCCAGGGAAGGCCGTTAGAAATTCTGGCGTCCCGAAGGTGCGGTCGTAATGGGCCATGTAAAGCATCACCGTGTCGCGTGGTTTGATCTCGATGCCGGCAGCCTTCTCCGCGGCCTCAAGATCCTCCACGCTAATCCGACTTTTCAGTTCCTTGTGGGATAGATCGAGACACACGGCCTCGGTATAGAAATCCTCGAGCGGCATCTGGTCCACAGACAAGGCATTCGGGTCGGCGTCGAAATGTACCGGCGCATCTACGTGGCTGCCCGTGTGTTCGCCGAACGACATGTACATAGAGGCGATGGAGAACCTCACCCCTTCGGCCTCGCGAAACGTATCATGGGTGTTCCACTCTGTCAGGACCGCCGGCGGGTGGTTCGGCAGTGTTGGGCATTTGTGGAAAATCTCACCACTAAGGTCGATTAGTTGCATGCTGTGTAGTCCCCCAATGCACCCGTTTCGGGCGGTTTCTAGTTTTCATTCTCGTAGGTCTCTACGCCGCCGAGATCTGACAAGGCTTCCTCGCGACCGCGCAACTCGATGGTATTGCGGTCGGGATCGCGCAGGAAGACGGATACATGTCCACCTCGTCCGAATTTCACCGGTCCTTGCGTGATCTCGATATTATTCTCGTTTATCAGGCGAATACTGTCAGCGATGCTGTCGACCCGGAAGGCCACATGAGTGAAGCCCGGATACTTGGCGGCCACATCCATCAGGATGTTATCGCCGCCATTGTCATCACTGGCGTTGAAGACGAGGTTCAGCTCGACGCCGGCATCGTTCTCGACGACGGCCACGGAATCATTGTCGGCCTTGTGGATCACCTTGAAGCCGAACAGCTCGTAGAAGGCCATGGCGTGGTCCAGGTCCGAGACGCGGATGCCGATATGGTCGATAGTCTCGATATTCATGTTGTTATCCTCTCGGATCGGATGTGTGCGACGAGTTTAACCTGCAGTCGCGGCTTGGCAACGCTGGGATGGCGTTAAGTGAAGACCGCCATCATGGCCGGAATCGTAAGGATGGCGAGCAGGGTATGGGTGGTCAGAATGCCCGCCATCAATTCTTGGTCACCGCCCATCTGGCGGGCCAGAACATAGGAGGAGGTTGAGGTCGGCTGGCTGTGGAACAGAACGAGAATTGCAAGAACCGAGGCCTCGAGCCCCAGTAACATGCCGAGTCCCAGCGCGACCAGCGGGGTCACGATCAGCCTCACGAGGCTCGACACAAGGATGCCCGGAAGATGCACTCTCATCGAGGCGAGGCGCAGGCCCGAACCTGCGGTAAGTAAGGCCAGCGGCACGCCGGCGCCCGCCAGCATCGCCAGCGTCGAATCTGCCACCCGCGGGATCGGCGGGTTGGCGACATTGATCGCTATCCCCGCCGCTGTGGCGACGATGAACGGGTTTGTTAGTAACCGCTTGGTCAGTGTACAGAGATTGGCTTCGCCCTGTGCGCCCCAGCGCGCGAGAACGAGCACACTCAGGAAGTTGACGGTGACCGTGAAAAAGGCGACAGCGACGATCACCAGCGCCGCGCCATCGGCTGGCAACAGGGCTGGTGCGGCGCCTAGGATAATGAAAAAATTGGCCCGTATCGAGCCCTGAAATACCGAGGTGAAGCTCGTGTCATGGTTGACCAGAATGCGCGACAGGACCGGGCGCAGGATGATCAGCGCTGCCGAGATGATCAGGATTGTGCCAACCAGCGCGACGGCCATCCGCGCAAATGGCAGGGTACCGAGGTCTGCTCGGTAGAGGTCATGGATAACTAAGGCGGGGATCGCGAGATAGTAGGCGAGTTTCTCTATTGGTTGCCACATGACGTCATCGTGCAGCCACAACGCCTTTGTTGCCCAGCCGAGCGCGATCAGTAGGAAGACGGGTGCGAGCGCGAGGAATGTGTTGAGCATGGGGTCGCCGGTGTGGCCCGGCGGGCGCCGGGATGAGAGTTAGTGGCTTAGGATCTGGCTAAGGAACAGCTTGGTTCGGTCCGACTGCGGATTGTTGAAAAACGCGTCGGGATTGTTCTGCTCCACGATCTGCCCTTCGTCCATGAAAATCACCCGGTCCGCGACTTGGGCCGCGAAGCCCATCTCATGGGTCACAACCAGCATGGTCATGCCTGTATCCGCTAGGTCGACCATTACGTCGAGCACTTCCTTGATCATTTCCGGATCCAGCGCGGAGGTGGGCTCGTCGAATAGCATGATTTTTGGCCTCATACAGAGCGAGCGGGCAATCGCCACGCGCTGCTGCTGCCCGCCCGACAGCTGGCCTGGATATTTGTCTGCCTGCTCGGGGATCTTGACCCGCTCGAGATACTCCATCGCAACCGCCTCGGCCTCAGCCTTCGGGGTCTTGCGCACCCAGATCGGTGCTAGGGTACAGTTTTCGATAACGGTTAGGTGCGGAAACAGGTTGAAGGACTGGAAAACCATACCGACCTCGCGGCGCACTGCATCGATATTCTTGAGGTCATTGGTAAGGCGGGTCCCATCGACGACGATCCGGCCTTCTTGGTGCTCTTCTAGGCGGTTGATGCATCGGATCAGGGTGGACTTTCCACTGCCCGACGGTCCGCAGACCACGATGCGCTCGCGCTCGGCGACAGCCAGGTTGATGTCACGCAGGACGTGGAAGGCGCCGAACCATTTGTTGAGTCCCTCGATCTCGATGGTTGGGGCGGCCGTATTTGCTTTAGCTTCGGTCGTGGACATGGGGTCCTCCGGTCAGCGTTTATTTGTGTCTAGCCGCCTCTCTAGG
Source organism: Alphaproteobacteria bacterium (assembly GCA_002722515.1). Lineage (GTDB taxonomy): Bacteria > Pseudomonadota > Alphaproteobacteria > UBA6615 > UBA6615 > UBA8079. The sequence continues at coordinate 73,161 of PBMH01000036.1, forward strand.
CGAATCGAGTAACGTGAAATCGAGAAGCAGATTACAAAGAAGAACAAGGCGGCGAGCATAAAGGTTTCATGATCGACCTTGCCGATCCACTCTGGGTTGGTTTGCAGTAGGCGCGCCTGACCCAGGATATCGAACAAACCGATGATGATGACGAGCGTGGTGTCTTTAAAGAGTCCGATGAAGGTGTTTACGATACCGGGAATTGAGATCTTCAGTACCTGCGGCAGGATGATTAGCCGCATCGATTTCCAGTAGTTTAGCCCCATGGCTTGGGCCGCCTCATACTGGCCCTTGGGGATGGCTTGTAGGCCACCGCGGATCACCTCGGCCATATAAGCGGATGCGAAGAGCGTGATCATGATCATCACCCTTGCAAGCTGGTCTAGCGAAACCTCAGGTGGCAAGAAGAGTTGCAAGATTACTATCGCGACGAACAAAAGCGTGATCAGTGGTACGCCGCGAATGAACTCTATGAACCCGATACATAGGTAGCGCACGATCGGCAGATTTGAGCGTCGGCCTAGGGCCAGAAGGACGCCAACGGGCAAGGATAGTACAATCCCTGAAAGCCCCGCTACCAGGTTGAGCATGAAGCCGCCGAACTTGTCCGTGGTCACGCCCTCAAGGCCGAATCCACCGACCAGTAGGGTCGCGGCGATCACGGGGTAAAGAAGTGAAAACCAGCGCCCATAGCGGGCGCAGGGAAGGCCGTCGAACAGTACGAAGGCGAGCGCCGGAAACAACAAGGCGATGCTAAGATTAACCCGCCAATAGAATTCCTGCGGATAGAACCCGTACAGGAACTGTTCGATGCGTTGATCGAGCCATGCCCAACAGGCGCCCTCCGCGGTGCATTCGCTACCCCGATTTCCAGTGAAATCGGCCGAGAAGAAAGCCCAATCGAGAAGGGGCGGAACGGACCAGTAGAGTAGCAGAACCGAGAGCAGCGTTAGTGCGGTGTTCAGAGGGCCGCCAAACAGGTTCGCGCGTACCCAGCCGATTACGCCCACGGTCGAAGTCGGAGCGGGACGCTCGTTAAGCATTTCGGAATGGGTGCGATGGAAGGCTTTATCGCTCATCGTTCCGCCAGCGCAATATGCTTATTGTACCAGTTCATGAAGGCCGAGGTGAGCAGGCTAAGCGTCAGATAGAACGCCATGAAGATCGAGATTACTTCGAGGGCCTGACCGCTCTGGTTCAGGACGGTGTCTCCAATCGACACAATATCCTGGTAACCGATCGCAACCGCTAGGGAAGAGTTCTTGGTTAGGTTCAGATATTGGCTAGTCAGTGGCGGGATGATAACGCGCAGCGCCTGCGGCAGTATTATCTTACGTGTTGTTAGCCCGGCGCGCAGGCCAAGCGCGTGCGCAGCCTCGGTCTGTCCTCTGGAGACCGATAAGATGCCCGCGCGCACAATCTCGGAAATGAATGCGCCGGTGTATGTCGCGAGCGCAAGCCAGAGAGCGACTAGTTCTGGTGTGATGGTCAGGCCACCGCGCAGTCGACCGAAACGATTGGCAACGGGTACGTTCCAATCTAGTGGTTGGCCTAAAGCGAAGAACACAATGACCGGTAGTCCGACGATGAGCCCAAGACCTATCCAGCCTACCGGGAAGGTCTCGCCTGTCGCTTCCTGACGTTTGCGCCCCCAGCGCGAGAGTATGTAGGTGGCGGAGAGGCCGACCACGATTGCAATTAGCACGTATCCCCAGCCTTCAAGGAAGATAGGCGCGGGCGCGGAGATACCGCTGTTGTTGAGGAAAATGGAATCGCTGATGCTTAGACTATCCCGGACCTTCGGCAACGCAAGCAAGATGACCCACCAGAAGATGATCTGGAGGAGAACTGGGACATTACGGGTGAATTCTACATAAACCGCGACGAGGCTGCTGATGAGGAAATTATTCGATAGGCGCAGAACGCCGGCCGTGAAGCCAATGATAGTCGCTGTGACGATGCCGAGCGCGGCCACAAGAATGGTATTGAGCCCACCGACGACTATCGCTCGACCGTAGGTTGAGGTGGAAGCATACCCGATGAGGCGCTGGTTGATGTCGAACGATGCCGTATCATCGATGAAGCCGTAGCCCGCGGCTAGACCGGCATTCTGGAGGTTAGTAATTGTGTTTGAGGCGATAAAGGCGATTAGGAGTGCCAGCCCGAGTGCCAGCACCAATTGCAATATGAGCCCGCGAGTATATTCGTCCCGCCACAGGCGGTTAATACCTGTCGGGTCGGCAGCCGTCGCCCCGGTCTGGGTCATGTTCTGACTGTTAGATGTCTGTTTGCGAGATTGAAGCTGCCCGGCTTTGTTACCGGGCAGCTTCCTTTTCATTCCTGCCTAGCGGATCGGCGGCGAATAGAGAATGCCACCGTTGGTCCACAGTGCGTTCAATCCCCGTTCCAGCCCGAGCGCCGTGTCCGGCCCAAGATACTTGTCGAATATCTCGCCATAGTTTCCTTCCGAGGCAATCGCGTTGACGGCCCAGTCCTTGCTGAGACAGAGATACTAGCCTGTGGAGCCTTCGGAT
>PBMH01000037.1 GCA_002722515.1 Alphaproteobacteria bacterium
CGACGCCGGTATCGACCACGATGGCACTCGCGGTTGGCGGCGGCCATGTGAGATTCCACAGTTGTAATTAACCTGTTTATGCCGATCGCCACTCGGTGCGCGTAGGCTGCTGGAGGAGAGGCCCGAACTCAGCCGCCCTCGCCTTCGGTGGTTCCTCGGCCGAGGCAGAGAGAGCTTACGCCTGGAGATCGTTTGAAAGTAGAGCCATCGCTTCCTCGCCATGGATACTAAGTGCGGATTTCAACTTTTCGAGTGCCTTGGCTTCGATCTGTCGAATCCGTTCCTTGCTGACCCCGAAAGTCTTGCCGATTTCCGCCAGAGTGTTCTTATCGTCGGACAGGAAACGCCGGACGATTATTTGGTGCTCACGATCGCTGAGGGTATCGAGGGCATTTTCGAGCCAGGCGGTCCGCACCTTGCTGTCATGATGTGAGGAAATGATCTCTTCAGGATTCGGTTCGTTATCTTCAAGCATATCCTGAAACTCAAAGTTGTCTCCTTCACCTAGGCTGGCATTGAGCGAGTTGTCCGGTCCGCCAAGATGGGCCTCCATGCCTACAACGTCCTTCGGGTTGACCTGGAGGTATTCGGCGATCCGGTCGCGATCCTCATCGTTCAACGTGCCGTTCGGCCCGGTGGCCACTTGGGCGCGCACCTTCCGTAGATTAAAAAACAGACGTCGCTGGGCAGGCGTGGTCGCGACCCGCACAATCGACGTGTTTCGTACGATGTGATTTTGGATTGCCGCCATGATCCACCAGGAAGCGTAGGTCGAGAATCGGGCATCGTGGGAGGGATCAAACCGTTGTGCTGCCTCCATCAGGCCAATATTGCCTTCCTGGACCAAATCCCCGACCGGCAGGCCGTAGCCTTTGAACTTCCAGGCCATTCTAATTACTAGGCGCGCATAGGCCCCTATCAGCTCGTGCAGCGCGGCCTCGTCGCCAGCCTCGCGCCAGCGTCGGGCGAGTTCAAACTCATGCTTTTTCTCAAGCAGAGGGGCTTTCATGACGGCGGCGGCGTAGCGATGGTTTCCGCGCTCTATCGCCTGTGATGCGAATACAGCCATGGCATTTTTGTCCTTTGACAAATCGGGTCGGGGCTTATATCCCGAATAGCAAAATGAGCGTTAGTATCGACTCGATAGGAAAATATACCCGTCGGCTGCAGCTGCGGCAAGATAATATCGACTCGATAATATCTATTCTGTATAATTTTGTTGAATATAGAAGTAGCTTACCGAGCCATGAGAGCAGATCAATTAGTGCACACAAGTGATTGATTATATAGAAAATACAGATCTTTCGCGTCTGCTGGACCGTGTCGGAAGGATGTCACGAGGTTTGCAGTATTCTCATGGTTTGAATCCGGCGCAGTGGGATTGTCTTCGCTTTCTAGGAAAGGCGAATCGGTTCTCCCGAACCCCTGGTGGGCTCTCTGCGTTTCTTGGAACAACCAAGGGTACGGCGAGCCAGACGCTGAACGCTCTTGAGAAGAAGGGATATCTCAGTCGCTTGCGCGATCCCGAAGACGGGCGCGTGCGCTATATTGAACTTACCCGGCGTGGCACAGATCTTCTGGCGGATGACCCGCTCAATTGCCTCGATAAGGCGATATCCAATCTGCCGCCCGAAATTTTGGATTCCATGACGCAGGGCCTAAACCGGATCTTCATCGAGATGCAGGCACGTTCTGGTGGCCAGGATCTAGGTTTCTGCAAGACCTGCGGCCATTCCGAGGGCGAGACTAGGGCTGGAAATACGATCTGCGGTTTCAAGCAAGCCGAGCTCACCTACGAGGACGCGACAAAATTTTGCGTTAATTTTTCACCTGAGACCTAAAGCAAGAGATTCTGATTCGCCCGCGTCGTGGTCAAGCTCCGGTGAACGCCTGCAGCCCGGTCTGCGCCCGGCCAAGGATCAGCGCATGGATGTCGTGGGTGCCCTCATAGGTGTTGACGGATTCGAGGTTCATCACGTGACGGATGACGTGATACTCATCTGAAATGCCGTTGCCACCGTGCATGTCGCGGGCGACCCGCGCAATGTCGAGTGCCTTGCCCGCATTATTCCGTTTCATCAGCGAGATCATCTCCGGAGTGGATTGGTCTGCATCGATTAACCGGCCGAGACGGAGGCTTCCGTGAAGCCCGAGCGTGATCTCGGTTTGCATGTCTGCGAGCTTTTTCTGGATCAGTTGGTTTGCGGCCAGCGGGCGACCGAATTGTTTGCGTTCGAGCACGTAGTCGCGTGCCGCATGCCAGCATGCTTCTGCCGCGCCGATGGCGCCCCAGGAAATACCGTAACGTGCCTTGTTCAGGCAACCGAACGGACCGCCGAGGCCGCGTGCGTTGGGCAGTTTGTTTTCGGTCGGCACAAAGACCTCGTCCATGACGACTTCACCCGTTGATGAAGCGCGCAGAGAAAACTTGCCCTCTATCTTCGGTGTGGAAAGACCCTCCATGCCGCGCTCCAAGATGAACCCCCGGATCACGTCCTCATCGTCCTTCGCCCAGACCACGAAAACGTCGGCGATCGGTGCATTAGATATCCACATTTTTGTGCCAGAGAGCGAGAAACCACCGTCCACCGACTTCGCCCTAGTGACCATGTTGCTGGGATCCGAACCGTGATCGGGTTCGGTCAGGCCAAAGGCGCCGACCCATTCACCGGTGGCCAGCTTCGGCAGGTAATTTTTGCGTTGGCCCTCGGACCCGTATGTATAGATAGGCCACATGACGAGGGAAGACTGTACTGACAGAGCAGAGCGGTAACCGGAATCGACCCGCTCGACCTCGCGCGCGATTAACCCATAGCAGACATGGTTTACGCCCGCACAGCCATACGCTTCGGGTAGGGTAGAGCCAAGCATACCGAGTGCGCCAAATTCATTCATGATCTCGCGATTGAAGTTCTCAGTGCGGTTAGCCTCAAGGATGCGCGGCATCAGATTTTCCTGGCAGTATGCTCGAGCCATGTCGCGGACTATCCGCTCGTCCTCCGAGAGCTCATTGTCGAGCAGCAGCGCATCGTCCCATTGAAAACGTGGCCTGCACCTGCTCGAAGTAGTTAAATTTGTAGCGTCGGATGCTAGACTCATAACTTTAACTCCGTGATTGGCGGATTTAACCTGTAAGATAGCCCATCTGCCGACTTCTGCCTTTGGTCAATTTTGTATTAGGCGAGGAGCCGTCGTATCGGGCCGCGTCACCGGTGCGCCGGAATCTACATTTAACACAAATTTCTGTTTGGCCGCTTTGATAGGACCCGCTCCCGGAGCGTTTTCTATAGATAGGAAAGTATAAACTGATGCGGATAAACGGCCAATGTTTTGGTCGCCGCTAAACACGAACGGATATGCCCTGACTGCCTGATTCCAGATGTAATCACTGAGTTATCGGCGGCCAACCGAGCTCTGACGAGGCCGCATAGCGGCACAGTTAGATATAAAATTGAACTAAATAGCCGACAAGAAATGACCTGATCCGAACAAGCCACGCGGTGCATATTTCTGATTTCGAAGAGCCGAATTAAACTGAAAACCTGGTACTGTGCTACCGCTTGCCAAGGCCAATCTGTTTCGCAAACTCCGAGCGTTGCTTCGCGTAGTTCGGGGCGACCATCGGATAGTCGGCGGGAAGGCCCCATTTTGCGCGATATTCTTCGGGCGTCATATTGTGGGTCGTTCGCAGATAGCGTTTGAGCATCTTCAGCTTCTTACCATCTTCTAGGCAAACGATATGGTCGGGCGCGATCGACCGTTTGACGGGTACGGCCGGCCTCTGCTTGGTCTGCGTGGTCCTGGGGCTCCCACCCAACCCCTCGAGGCTACTATAAACGGATTGTATGACGTCGGATATCTGGGGCTCTGCCACAGTGTTGTTTCCAACATAGGCGGACACGACTTGGGTGGTCATTCGAAGCAGTTCATCGCGCGGCAGGTTATCCGGATTGTCGTCTGTCATGCTGTCGCATCCCGTTTGGTCCCGCAGATTGATAGCTTGCGGTTGAAAATCAATCGCATGCAGGTGAGGGGCAGTCAATACATCATTCGAATAATGATGAGTAATTTTCCGACCCGATCGAATGTTTGTTTAGAGCTCAACTAATATCCGCTTTTCGAATTTATTACGAAGACCTTTTTTCCGTTTTTGTAACTCGATCTACACAATGAAAAGAATGCTGCGGCGCAATGAGAAAACCATTGCCTTGTCCACACCATTTTGTTGCCACCACTTGTGTATGTCTGGCGATAAATGACGAAATGTGGTAATTGGCGCTATCTGGGATTACACGGTTTTAGTGATCTGTTAGACGGAATTGGTGCATGAGCGAAGGCACGATCGCGATCGCGGCAGACCATGCGGGGTTCCCGCTTAAGGAAGTTCTGAAAGCGGAACTCGAGGTGCACGGCCTAACCGTTTGTGACCTCGGCACCGACAGTGATTCCTCTGTCGACTATCCCGACTTCGGGCGCGCGTTAGCGGAGGTTGTCTCAGGCGGGGATGCGACGCGGGGCATTATCATTTGCGGCACCGGGATTGGCATTTCTATCGCGGCGAACCGGGTTGCCGGGGTGCGCGCGGCGCTCTGCCATGATGCAACTTCCGCGCGCCTGGCGCGAGAGCATAACGATGCCAACATCCTGGCGCTTGGCGCGCGGCTTATCGGTCCGGAAGTGGCGCTTGATTGCCTTCGAGTTTTTTTGACTACGTCGTATGCTGGTGGCGAGCGCCATGATCGCCGGGTCGGAAAACTGGGATAACGACAAATGGACCGGTTGCACGTTTTGTGCGAACGACGCGACCAGATCTAAACGAATTGACCTGCGACAGAGGAACGAGGATGTCGATAATCAGCAAGGCTTCGGATGCGGTCAATATGACCAACGGATTTTTTGAACACGGGCTGGCCGAAAGTGACCCTGAGATATTCAGCGCGATGCAGCGCGAGTTAGGACGCCAGAAAACACAAGTCGAGCTCATCGCCTCTGAGAACGTTGTGTCGCGCGCGGTCATCGAGGCAATGGGATCTGTACTAACAAACAAATATGCCGAGGGTTATCCTGGCCGGCGCTACTATGGCGGCTGTGAGTTCGTTGATGTAGCCGAAGAGCTTGCGATCGAGCGGGCAACCAGATTGTTCGGCTGCTTTTTCGCCAATGTACAGCCGCACTCCGGCGCGCAGGCCAATCAGGCTGTTTTCCTGGCGCTCTGTAAGCCTGGCGACACAGTGTTAGGCATGTCGTTGGCAGCTGGCGGGCATCTGACACATGGTGCGGCGCCGAACCTGTCCGGCAAATGGTTTAACGCGGTGCAATATGGCGTACGGCGCGAGGATGCGCTCATAGACATGGATGAGGTTGCTGCGTTGGCGCGCGAGCACAAACCGGCGTTGATCGTCGCGGGTGGTTCGGCTTACCCGCGGGTAATAGATTTTGCAGGCTTCCGCGAAATTGCGGACGAGGTCGGCGCTTATCTGATGGTAGATATGGCGCATTTCTCCGGGCTCGTCGCGGGCGGGGTTTATCCGAGCCCATTTCCGTATGCGCATGTTGTCACAACCACAACCCACAAGACGTTGCGTGGTCCACGCGGAGGAATGATCCTCGCGGATGACGAAGGTTTGGGTAAGAAGATCAATTCCGCAGTATTTCCTGGTCTACAGGGAGGCCCACTGATGCATATCATCGCTGCAAAGGCGGTCGCGTTCGGTGAGGCGTTGCAACCAGAGTTCAAGGACTATGCCCAGCGCGTAGTCGAGAATGCCCGGGCCCTGGCAGACACTCTGTCCGAAGGTGGACTCGACATCGTCTCTGAAGGAACCGACACCCATCTGATGTTGGTAGACTTGCGGCCAAAATCTTTGACGGGCAATGTCGCCGAGGTTGCACTCGAACGCGCTAGCTTGACCTGTAACAAAAACGGAATTCCTTTTGACCCGGAGAAACCCATGGTGACATCGGGTGTTCGGCTCGGTACCCCGGCCGGTACGACCCGCGGTTTTGGACCGGCGGAGTTCCGGGTCGTAGGCGAACTGATCGTCGAGGTTCTAGACAGTCTGGCCGGGAATCCGGATGGCGATTCGCAGGTCGAGGAATCAGTGCGTCGGAGGGTAGAAGAACTATGCGCCCGCTTTCCGATCTATACGGTCGGATGATCTGTGAACGCGAAGACATCAAAAGCAATTAAAATGGTAGGGGAAAATCGATGCGCTGCCCGTTCTGTGGTCATTCCGACACGCACGTGAAAGATTCACGTCCGACCGAGGACAACACGGCGATTCGTCGTCGCCGCGCCTGCCCCGATTGTGGGGCGCGATGGACCACGTTCGAACGAGTGCAACTGCGCGACCTAACGGTAATTAAGAAGAACGGCCAGCGCGTACCGTTTGACCGTGACAAGTTGGAAGCCTCAATGCGAATTTCGCTGCGTAAGCGCCCGGTAGATGTAGAACGTGTCGAACGGGGGATTAGCGGTATCGTGCGCCGCCTCGAATCCTCTGGTGAGACGGACATCTCTTCTGACGCCATCGGTGAAGCGGTCATGGATGCGCTTGCTAATCTCGATTCTATTGCCTACGTGCGGTTTGCGTCCGTGTACAAGAATTTTCGCGAGGTGCGCGATTTTGAGGACTTCATCGGCAACGAACGGTTGGCCGCTGACGGTGAACTCATCGAAAATGATTAAAAAGGGGACGGCTAACGCTGGATCCTTAGCTTATGCATAGTGATCAGGATTTCATGGAAGTGGCGCTGCGTCTTGCTCGGCGCGGTCTGGGCACTGTTTCGCCTAACCCCTCGGTAGGGTGCGTGATCGTGTCCGGTGGTGCCGTGCCACGGGTCCTGGGACGCGGTCATACCCAACCTGGCGGGCGTCCCCATGCCGAGGTAGTAGCGTTGGGTCAGGCGCGGGCTTTGTTCGGTGACCAGGCAGTCGAGGGAGCAACGGCCTACGTCACGCTGGAGCCATGCAGCCATATCGGCCGCACGCCACCCTGCGCCGATGCTCTTATCGATGCCCAGTTGGCGCGTGTGGTCATTGGCTGCGGCGATCCTGACTCGCGGGTCGCTGGTCGAGGTGTCGCCCGCCTGCGCGATGCCGGAATCGCCGTGGAGATCGATGTATGCAAGGCGCAGGCGGAGGATATTAACGTTGGTTTTCTAACACGTGTCACGACGGGACGCCCGATGGTATCGCTCAAGACAGCGACTACGTCTGATGGGCGGATTGCTACCCGCACAGGAGCGTCGCAATGGATCACCGGGGGAGCAGCGCGCCGCCATGCGCACCTTTTGCGCGCTCAACATGACGCAATCGCGGTTGGTATCGGCACCGTCATAGCCGATGATCCGAGCTTGACATGCCGCTTACCCGGTATGTATGCGCGGTCGCCAATCAGGGTGGTCTTTGATTCCGAACTTCGATTGTCACTTAAATCAGAACTCGTGCGGACGGCAGCGAACGTACCTACGTGGGTTCTGTCGGTTCCCAAAAACGATACGGAACGCCGAAGGGCGCTGGAAGGGGCTGGCGCTACTGTCGTGCCGATCGAAGCCGTTCAGGATGGTCAACCGGAGCTAGAAGCGGCGCTGCGCGCGCTGGGCGCGAAGGGCATTACTCGTCTCTTGGTGGAAGGTGGTGCTCGGCTGACGACCGGCCTTTTGCGGGCAAACCTTGTGGACCGACTGCTCTGGTTCCGCGCACCTTCGCTCATTGGCGGCGATGGCTTGCCGCCATTCGGCGATCTGGGGGTTGATAACATTTCGGATATGCCTAATCTCAGGCCGGTTTTACGAACCCCGATGGGTGAGGATACGCTGGATATTTTTGCGCGCGTGCCGTAACCAAACGAGATGTTTACCGGAATAGTCAAAGATGTGGGCCGTATCATCGACGTCGAGAGACTGGATGTCGGGCGCCGACTGACTATCGAGACCGCATTCGATACCTCGGGTATCGAGATCGGCGCGTCTATTTCGTGCAACGGCGCGTGCCTGACGGTGGTCGGGAAGTGCGGCCCTAGTTTTTCGGCTGATGTCTCAGGAGAGACCGATGCAATGACGACTAGTGGCGAGTGGAAAATCGGCACGCCTATCAACCTTGAGCGCGCACTCCGCGCAGCTGACGAACTGGGCGGCCACCTCGTTTTGGGCCATGTTGATGGTGTCGGGAGGGTGGTTGCGCTAGACCGTGAAGGCGACAACCATCGTGTTGAGGTCGAAGCCCCGTATGAGTTGAAGCGCTATATTGCGTCGAAGGGCTCGGTTACGTTGGACGGGGTGTCACTCACTGTGAACGCAGTCGACGATGCGGTATTCGGTATGAATATTATTCCGCATACGTGGGAGAACACAGCGCTAGCCGGCCTAGTGGTTGGGTCCGGTGTGAATATCGAAGTTGATGTGATTGCGCGTTATGTTGCGCGCCTTTTGGAACAGGAACAAACGTGACAGACAATACTGACGGCTTACGCAGCGTCTCTCCAGAGGAAGTACAGCGCGCAATGGATGATGAACAAATTCTTTCCCCTATCGAGGACATCATTGCGGATGCCCGCAACGGTAAGATGTTCATCCTCATAGATGACGAGGATCGGGAGAACGAGGGCGACCTCGTTATTCCAGCGCAGATGGCGACGCCCGATGCGATTAATTTTATGGCAACCTATGGCCGCGGGTTGATCTGCTTGTCGCTCACTCGTGAACGCACCCAACAGCTGGGCCTGCCTATGATGCCGCAGACCCATGGTCAGCGCCTGGCGACTAATTTCACTGTCTCAATCGAGGCGGCAGAGGGTGTGACCACTGGTATCTCGGCACCCGATCGCGCCCGCACCATCACTGTGGCGATCGATCCGCGTTCGACCGAGGCCAATATAGTCACACCGGGGCACGTATTTCCGTTGGCGGCACGAGATGGCGGCGTACTGGTGCGCGCTGGTCACACCGAAGCTGGGGTCGATATTGCCCGGCTCGCTGGGCTTAACCCTTCGGCGGTAATCTGCGAGATCATGAACGACGACGGCACTATGTCTCGGCTGCCCGACCTGATTGGCTTCGCTCAGCACCACGGCTTGAAGATTGGTGCGATCGCAGACCTGATAGCCTACCGCCGCCGCCATGACCGGATTGTCGAGCAGCTCATGGAACACGACTTCCGTTCTCGGTTCGGGGGTGAGTATAAGTGGCATATCTACCGGAATACGGTGGAATATGCCGAGCATCTCGCGATCGTGAAGGGAGAGATCGATCCCAAGAAACCGGTGCTTGTGCGCATGCACTCCTTCTCGATAGGAGCTGACGCCATGGGTAGCCTCGATGCACCGGATTCCGGTATTTTGCAGCGCTCCATGGAGCTGATCGGCGAGGCAGGCTGTGGCGTGATCGTGCTGATCCGTGATACTTCGCCGACATCTCTTTCGGAGCGGATCCGTCAGTTCAGTAGTGCTCCGTTGACGCCGGTTAATGAGCTACGAAACTATGGGGTGGGTGCGCAGATTCTTGTTGATCTTGGGGTCCGGGATATCATTCTGCTATCGAATTCCCAGCGCTCGATAGTCGGCCTTGAAGGGTTCGGCCTGCGGCTTACAGAAACACGGCCGGTACCCTTGGAGAACGCGGTAAAGGGTGAGTGAGGAACAGAAGATGGCCAATAAACCCCACATCATGATCGCGGTCTCGAAGTACTATGAGGATGTTGCAGATGAAATGCTTAGGGGTGCGGTTGCCGCGCTCGACGAGGCCGGTGCATCGCATGAGGTATATGAGATTCCCGGTGCCTTTGAGATCCCAGCTGCTATTGCGACTGCCCTGCGATCGCCTGAACCCTCCAGCGGATGCCGGCGCTTCGACGGCTATGTTGCATTAGGTTGCGTTATCCGAGGTGAGACTACCCATTACGACTATGTGTGCCAGGAGGCAGCGCGTGGCTTGCAGGATCTTGCGATACGACACTGCCTGGCACTGGGCTTTGGTATTTTGACCACTGAGAATCGAGAGCAAGCGATGGCGCGGGCTGCGTTTGATCGTGGCAACAAGGGCGGGGACGCGGCCAATGCATGCCTGCAAATGATTGAGTTCAAGAGCTCGTTACAGGCGTATCCTCGGTGATATTAGTCGACCGCGCAGAAAACAGTCAGAAAGGGCGAAAATCTGGCGCGTCGGCGCGCGGTTCTGCGCGGCTCCTAGCCGTGCAAGCACTTTACCAAATGGATATTCGTGGTGCCGCCGCCGAACCTACAGTGGTCGAATTTATTCAATACCGCACCGGGCAACTGGTCCCCGGTGACCAAGAAGAGGAGGTGGGGCCGCGCGATGCCGATAAGGCCCTGTTCGCTGATCTGGTGCGCGGTGTCGATCGTGACCGCGCTGAACTCAATGCCGAACTCGATAGATGTCTTCACGGCGGCAACACGATGGAACGCCTTGAACCGTTGCTCCGTTCTATTCTGGGCGCTGGCGCTTATGAGTTGCGTTCTCGCGACGATATCCCGACGCCGGTTGCTATCAGCGAGTATGTCCGGTTGACCGATGCATTCTTCGAAGGCAAGGAGCACAGCCTCGTGAATGCCGTACTGGACCGGTTTGCCAAGGTCGTGCGCGACGGTGAGCAGTCGTGAATAAACTTTTAGACAGGGCCAACAAAGCTAGCGGACCCTGCCATGGTGTAAACCATCGATGAGTTTGACCTCATCAGGCGCTATTTTGCGCCGCTGAGTGCCGGAGAGGTCGGCGCGCTTGATTTGCGTGATGATGCAGCGATTCTGCGGCCTGACCCGGGTACTGACTTAGTGCTGTCGGCGGATGCGGTCGTCGCTGGAATTCATTTCCCCGCGGAAACACCACCGGATACCATTGCAAGGCGCGCGATGCGCGTGAACCTGTCAGACCTCGCAGCGAAGGGGGCGCGGCCGCGCGGCTACACACTTGTGCTGCAGTTACCTGAGATCGTCGACGAAAGCTGGTTATCGGCGTTCGCGGGGGGGCTTGCTGCGGAGCAGGATGAGTTCGCCGTCACTTTGCTCGGAGGCGACACAACGTGCACCCCAGGGCCGCTCGCAATAACGATTAACATGATCGGACAGGTCTCAAAGAATAAAATGATAAAGCGTTCAGGCGCGCACGAGGATGATGATGTCTTTGTGACGGGGTGCATCGGAGATGCGATGCTTGGTCTCGCATGCGCTATGGGACGCCTGACATTTGACGACCCGGCCGATGCTGCGGTTCTGGAGTCCCGGTTTTATCATCCCGATCCCCGAATGAATGTCGGTCCGGCCCTGATTGGATTGGCGTCAGCCTCGGCCGATGTCTCCGACGGGCTTATTGCAGACCTCGGCCATATCTGCGTGGCCTCGGGGTTCGCCGCGGATATCGTTGAAGAACTCGTACCGCTGTCGGCTACCGCACGCAGCTTGACAAAGGACGATCTATCACTGCGGACAGCACTTCTCACCGGCGGTGACGACTATGAAATTGTCTTTACTGCTCCGGTTTCCGCACGCAAGGCTGTGAGTATTGTCGCGGTGGAAACGGGTGTTCCGATTACCCGTATTGGTCGCATTTCTAAACGTAACCGCGAAGGACCAGCGGTTGCTGTGCGTAACGCGGCCGGGGACATCGTCGAGGTGGGCCATGGCGGATACAGGCACTTCGGGAACGGTGTGGCGGGTTGAGGGAAAGATGCCATCTACGCCTTGCGTACCGCCTCTGTTCTCGAACTCAGCGCTAAAATCATCGTCGCCCGCTGCATTCGAAATTTCTTTTGCAAGGTTCAGTGACAGAAGCATTGCTAATGCAGGGCTGCTATGAATAGCGATGACTTGTGTTTTTCTCGGGCATGCAGGAATCTCCTTTTATGATTCTGAACCGCAGTTTACGTAACGTGACATTACTTTCCATGTGTCAGGCTTTCGGCCAGACGCAGATGGTTCTGATTTTTTCTGTCTCCTCAATTATCGGTGCCACCATTGCACCTAATGTTGCCTGGGCGACGGTGCCAATCACCTTTCAATTTGTTGCCATGACCATGTCGACGGTGCCGGCTGCGCTTCTCATGAAGAGGATAGGCAGGGCCAGCGGTTTCATCGTTTTCCTGTTAATCGGTTCGGCTGGGGCGGGCCTGATGATTTACGCGCTCGTTGCGCAGAGTTTCATTATGTTCTGTTGTGGATCGGCGCTTTTCGGTTCTTCTGCAGGCGCCAATCAGCAATTTCGGTTCGCGGCGGTGGATGCTGCGGACGAGGGTTTCAAAACCCGTGCAGTGAGCCTGGTCCTTGCGGGTGGCGTGTTTGCAGGCCTTGCTGGACCCAGCCTCTCCTCTATGGGTTACGACATCATCCAGCCCATCCTTTATGGCGGTGTGTTTGTTGTTATCCTGATCATGCAGGCGCTGATGGTTTTGCTACTGTTGTCAACGGACATTCCCCAGCCGACTAAACAGGAGCGTAGCGGACCGGTTCGTCCAATGCGCGAGATCGCATCCCAGCCTACTTTCATCGTGGCCTTAATGAGTGCGATGATTGGTTATGGGGTGATGAATTTTGTGATGTTGTCGACACCGATATTTATGCATCTGCACCCGACCCATCCGTACGGTCAACTCGACATCAACAACGTGATTATGTGGCACATACTTGGCATGTATGCGCCCGGTTTCTTTACCGGTTGGCTGATCAAAAAATACGGTGATCTAAATATTATTCTCGCGGGTGCCGCGATCTCTGTCGTCTGCCTGGCGGTAAACTTCAGTGGTGACTCACTGTTTCATCTGCGCGTCGGTATGGCTTTAGTCGGTCTTGGGTGGAACTTTATGTTCACTGCTGGCACGACCCTACTGCTCAGCACCTATACACCGGCAGAGAAAGCCAAGGTTCAGGGAGTCAACGATCTTTTCGTTTTTGGCACGGTTGCGGTGTGTTCGCTAGCAGCCGGGGTAGTTTATCAGACGCTCGGTTTTATGGCTGTCAATCTCGCCTCCGCGCCGTTGCTGGTGGCAGTGGTCATCGCGGTGTTCTGGCTGCGGGCGCGCCGCGGCATGGTTGCAGCCTGATTCGAACGTCGTTGCGGCGCGCACGGTCCAGAGTTTTAAATTCTTAATGTACTCGTGCGGTTGCCATGCCGCCGCCTTTTTGGCATCTTCCGGCCGCTTTTAAGGGCCTGGGTGATTCGGTTCCGCTCTGCGGCATTTCCCGTCTCCGCCTACGCGGCTCAACAACCAAGAAACCAAAGGATATTCACAATGGCTCCCATCGTCTGGTTCGCCATCGCATGCGGCGGTTTGGCCGTTTTGTACGGCATCTGGGCATCTCGCTCCGTCCTCGCGTCCAGCGCAGGTACCGAGCGGATGCAGGAGATTTCAGCCGCTATCCAGGAAGGCGCGGCGGCTTATCTCAATCGGCAGTATCGTGCTATCGGCATAGTCGGTATCGTTATCGCTGTGATCCTGTTCTTCCTTCTCGGCTGGACGGTCGCCCTAGGCTTTGTTATTGGCGCCGTGCTGTCTGGCGTTACCGGCTACATCGGTATGCATATTTCGGTCCGTGCAAATGTTCGGACGACCGAGGCGGCCCGCAGCAGCCTTGCCGAAGGGCTTTCGGTTGCATTCCGTTCTGGCGCGGTGACCGGAATGCTAGTCGCGGGTCTCGCGCTGTTGGCCGTTGCCGGGTACTTCGGATTCATGGTTTGGATGCAGCAGCAGGGCAACGCTGGCGGTCGGGAGCTGATCGATGCGTTGGTCGCGCTCGGTTTCGGGGCTTCTCTGATTTCGATTTTTGCACGGCTTGGAGGTGGCATCTTCACTAAGGGTGCGGATGTTGGTGCCGATCTCGTAGGTAAGGTTGAGGCGGGTATCCCCGAAGATGACCCACGCAACCCGGCTGTGATCGCGGATAATGTCGGTGACAATGTTGGTGACTGTGCGGGTATGGCGGCTGACCTGTTCGAGACCTATGCCGTGACGATCGTCGCGACTATGGTTCTGATTTCGATATTTCTGGCAGGCAATCCCCTGCTAAATCAGATGATGGTCTATCCGCTTGCTATCGGCGGCATCTGCATCATTGCATCAATTATTGGTACATTTTTCACGCGCCTTGGCGCTAACCAGAGCATCATGGGAGCGCTGTATAAGGGGTTTATTGCCTCGGCAGTACTGTCGCTGGTTGGCGTGGGCTTGGTAACCGAGTGGGTGATCGGTTTCGATGCGGAGGTCGAGGTTTCCAATGCATCGTTCTCGGGCATTGATATCTTCCTGTGCGCCGTTGTCGGGCTGGTTGTGACCGGTCTTTTGATTTGGGTGACTGAATATTATACGAGCACTGAATATCGCCCAGTCCGCTCGATTGCTCAGGCATCGACTACGGGTCATGGCACGAATGTCATACAAGGTCTTGCAATCTCGATGGAAGCTACAGCGATTCCGGCGCTCATTATTTGCGGCGCGATCATCGTTTCCTTCCTGCTTGCAGGCCTTCTCGGCATTGCTATTGCGGTGACGGCAATGCTGGCGCTGGCGGGCATGGTTGTTGCACTCGATGCCTATGGTCCCGTTACTGACAATGCCGGTGGAATCGCCGAGATGGCGGAACTCGATGAAAATCTACGCAAGACGACTGATGCCCTCGATGCGGTTGGAAATACTACCAAGGCGGTGACCAAGGGCTATGCTATTGGTTCGGCGGGTCTCGGTGCACTGGTCCTGTTTGCTGCTTACACTTCCGATCTCGACTTTTTCATCTCTACATCAGGTGAGCATGCGTATTTCTCTGGTGTTGTGCTCGACTTCTCTTTGCGCAATCCCTACGTGGTCGTCGGCCTGTTCGTAGGCGGCATGTTGCCGTTCCTGTTCGGTGCGCTGGGCATGACCGCTGTTGGTCGTGCGGCGGGTTCGGTCGTGGTTGAAGTCCGCCGTCAGTTCAAGGATATCCCGGGCATTATGGAAGGCACGGGAAAGCCGGAATACGGTAAATGCGTAGACATGCTGACCCGGGCAGCTATCAAGGAGATGGTAGTCCCCTCGATGTTGCCGGTTCTTTCGCCGATTGTACTGTTTGTGGTCATCCTGGCGATTGGTGGTAAGTCGGCTGCCTTCTCCGCGCTGGGAGCCATGCTCCTGGGTGTGATTGTCACGGGCCTGTTCGTTGCAATTTCCATGACTGCCGGCGGTGGTGCATGGGATAACGCGAAGAAGTATATCGAGGACGGCAACCATGGCGGCAAGGGCTCCGATGCGCACCACGCTGCTGTGACCGGTGATACAGTTGGCGATCCCTACAAGGACACGGCCGGTCCGGCCGTGAACCCGATGATCAAGATCACGAACATCGTGGCACTCCTTGTGCTCGCAGTTCTGGCGAACCTTTAGGCGCGCTAAACACTAAGAAAACCCCCGGGGCGAATGCCTCCGGGGGTTTTTATTGTCTGAAAGTGCCATTGGGGGTTATTGGGGGCCGCTGCCTGCAAAGCGGCCAACGTTGCCGAATAGCTGCTGGATCAACGACAGTTCGTTGCCGGCAGTAGGCGTGACGCGGCTGATGAGTTCGACTTCGCGTCGGTCATTCTCAGTATAGGTGAATATGTCCTCAACGATGTTCCGGTTGTCGAACACGATCGCGACGATTTTCCGTTCAAGGAGTTCAGGTTCCAAGAACGCAACGGTTTCTGTTCGCTCCGACATGTAGTACCAGACATTTGTACGGAATATTGCTTCGGTGGAGGGGCTACCCAATGCTTTCTGGACATCACGGCGGCTGGTTTTACCCGGCTCGATTTTTGCAATCGCTTCAGGATTTGGTTCCTGACCGTGTATTTTGACGATCGGCGTGCAGGCGCTTAGGGTCGCGAGCAAGATGAGCATTCGACCGTGTCGGATAAAGAGTTTCATCTGGTAGACCGTTTAGGGGTTCACGTTAATATGGGTCAATTTCGACGATGGCATCCACCGTTTCGCCGTGTCAACCGAGCCGATGGCGGGCACATTACAGGCTTCAAAATGCCATGATGAACTGGATTCGAGAACGCAAACAGCGTCACGAACATGCCGCCCGTTTGCTGGAAGTCTTAATTGAGCAGGCGCGATCCCCCGCTTTTTATAGAGAATATGGTGTGCCAGATACAATGCTGGGGCGCTATGAAATGGTTTGCCTGCACGCGTATCTTTTGCTGCGCCGACTCAAGCTAGCGGGGAGGCAGGGGTATCGTCTTGCGCAGACTCTTCACGATTTAATTTTCGACGATCTCGACATCGCGCTGCGTGAGGTGGGGATTGGGGATATGGGGATCGGAAAACGCATTAAGAAGCTAGCTCGGAATCTACACGGTCGGATTTCTGCGTATGAGGGTGGCCTCGCTGCTGGTGACGCGGACATGGCGGCGGCGTTGCGTCGTAACTTATATGCTAGCGTTGATCCGACCGAGAGTGAGGTGGTAGCGATGATTGCCTATGTGCGCCAAGCGCGTGATGCGATTGACGCGAGCGATTGGGAAGGTCTTTGGAATGCACGGTTGACCTTTCCTGACGCGGCGCATGTCTTTCATCGGAAAGAAGGTGTGGCATGAACGGGGTGTCCGAACAGGAATTTCAGCGTCTTCTCTCGGTCGCCGAGTTGAGGTCGGGTGAGTGCATGGAAGAGAAACTTGAGGCTGATGAGGGCGAATGTTTCGCGATCGCTGGCCGGCTTGGAATTCTGTCTGTCGATAGTCTGATAGCGGAACTGCAACTGTTTCGAGATTTGACCGGCGATGTGAACTTGCGCGGCCGGCTCGTTGCGGATATTGCCCAGGCCTGCGTGGTCACGTTGGATCCGGTCGCGCAGCGCGTGGTCACTAATATTTTTCAACGATTTTCCGCGCGAAACGATGATGAAGAGGAGACCGAAGAAGACCCGATCGAACCTATAGTGGAAGATGAAATAGAGGTTGGTGATGTCATCGTTCAGAATCTTGCTCTGTCGCTGGATGCCTATCCGCGAGTGCCGAAGGCTGTGTTTGAGGAGGTTGATGACGAGGCGGGAAAGGCTACTGGCCCCTTCGCTGCACTCTCCGCATTGCGTGGTGACTAGGAAATCAGGGTTCCGGTCACCAATGTTTTCCGTTAGAAAACTTGCGATTCGCTTGCCCAGCAGTGCATTTTTGGATAATTAGCAGTCACCTTACGGCGTGCTCTCGAAATTTATATTTTCCCGCGAAAGGGAATCAGATGGCTGTACCCAAGAAGAAAGTATCCAAATCGCGTCGCAATATGCGGCGCTCGCACGACTCATTGAAGCAGCCGGCCTATGTTGAGGATGACACCACGGGTGAATTCCATCGCCCACATCACGTCGACATGAAGACCGGTTACTACAAGGGACGACAGGTCATCGAGGTCAAGGAGAAGATCTAGAGGCCAATCCCGGACTCCGCGTCCGGCTGGAGAGCGGATCCGTTGAGCGACCAGATCACAATCGCACTGGATGCCATGGGCGGCGATGATGCGCCGCACATCGTTGTTGCTGGAGCGAATATTGCCCGGCGTCGGCATCCCAATGTCCGTTTTGTGCTTTTCGGTGATGAGACTGAACTCGCCGCGCGCGTCGCCAAGCAGCGTGGTTTGCGCGAGTTTGTCGAGATTCGTGATGCTCCCGAAGGCGTCGCGGCCGATGCCAAGCCGTCGCAGGTGGTGCGCAGCGGACAGGAGACCTCGATGTGGCGTGCCATTGATGCGGTCAAGGCGGGTGATGCTGACGGTGTTGTATCAGCTGGAAATACTGGTGCGCTCTTGGCCATGGCGATGCTGGTGCTAAAGCGGTTACCGGGCATCGACCGTCCGGCGATCGCCTCCTTCTTTCCTACCCAACGGGGCGAGACCGTGATGCTCGACTTAGGCGCAAATATACGCTGCAACGAGCGCAATCTTGTCGAGTTCTCGATCATGGGTGAGGTTTTTGCACGCACGATCCTGGGCATTGGTAATCCGACAATTGGCCTACTCAATGTCGGCGAGGAAGAGACGAAGGGCAATGATGCGCTGAAGGATGCGGCCCAGATGTTGCGCGAGCTGGACCTGCCGGGAGAGTTTGTAGGCTTCGTCGAGGGTGATGACATACCGGCCGGGGCCGTCGACGTGGTGGTAACCGACGGGTTTACTGGAAACGTTGCGCTAAAAACCGCCGAGGGGACCGCTAAGCTTATCAATGCGTTTGTTCGCGAGACCTTTCGTAATTCCTTTTGGGCAAAGATCGGATATATTTTTGCCAAGCGTTCGTTTGATAAACTGCGCAACCGTAGTGACCCCCGCAGGTATAACGGTGCAATGTTCCTCGGGCTAGACGGTGTCTGCGTCAAAAGCCACGGCGGCACGGATGCGGTCGGGTTTGCAACAGCCATCGGAGTGGCTATCGATATGGTGAAGTACGGCGGCAACGCTTCTTTGAAGACGACGGTTGAGCGGTTAGATCTTGAATCCCTGCGTCCGCAGGCCGTGGCGGACTCCTGATGGTTCGTCGATCAATCGTTGCCGGCACCGGCGCCTATCTGCCCGAGCGCGTGGTTACCAATGCTGAGTTGGCTGAGCGGATCGATACATCGGATGAGTGGATCCAGGAACGCAGCGGTATTCGCCAACGCCACATCGTAGCCGATGGTGAGTTGACATCTGATCTCGCGACTGCGGCGGCACAGCGCGCGCTCGCGGCTGCCGGTATGGCCCCCGACGATATCGGCATAATTGTTGTAGCCACCTCGACGCCGGACGAGACATTTCCTGCCACAGCTACGGTCGTTCAGTCGAAACTGGGGTGCGTGAACGGCAGTGTGGGTTTCGATGTACAGGCCGTTTGTTCGGGCTTTGTGTTTGCACTTGCGACGGCGGACAATTTTATCAAGGCTGGTCAGGTAGACACTGCGCTGGTAATCGGCGCCGAGACATTTTCAAAGATTCTCGATTGGGAAGACCGGGCGACCTG
Organism: Alphaproteobacteria bacterium; assembly: GCA_002722515.1. Taxonomy (GTDB): domain Bacteria; phylum Pseudomonadota; class Alphaproteobacteria; order UBA6615; family UBA6615; genus UBA8079. The sequence continues at coordinate 18,945 of PBMH01000037.1, forward strand.
TGTGTTATTCGGCGATGGTGCAGGCGCGCTGATACTTAAGGCGGCAGAAGGCGAGGGAGGAAGCAACGATCGCGGGGTTCTTTCAACCCATTTGCACTCCGATGGGCGTCTCCATGATTTGCTGTATGTTGACGGCGGCCCTTCGTCGACCGGCCAGGTAGGCTATCTACGCATGGAGGGCCGCGAGGTATTCAAGCATGCCGTTACCAAGATGTCTGCGGCGATGTTGGAGGCGTTGGATGCCACAGGGCTTAACGCCGACGATATCGACTGGTTTGTACCGCATCAGGCCAATCGCCGCATTATCGATGGGACTGCTCGCAAGCTGGGCATTACCGGTGAGCGCGTGGTTGTGACGATAGATCAGCACGCCAACACTTCGGCCGCGTCCATTCCACTTGCCCTGTCTGTGGCGGTCGAGGATCAACGTATACAGGAGGGTAATTTGGTCCTTCTTGAGGCCATGGGGGGTGGCTTAACCTGGGGTTCCGGGATAGTCCGCTGGTAGTATATCTCTCAGTCCAAGAATCAATTATTTAGATTAACCAACCGGAACAATCCTCTGATATTGACGGATTTCTATTGCCGCGCTACCGTCACGGTAGCCGGAATGGTTGGAGAATACGCGGTGAGTAATACTATTACACGTGCCCAGTTGACTGAAGCGGTATACGAGGAGGTTGGGCTTTCGCGGAATGAATCCGCTGACCTTGTAGAATCGGTGCTGGCGGAAATGTCCAACGCGCTGGTCCATGGCGAAATGGTAAAGCTCTCGTCCTTCGGCAGTTTCCAGGTTCGCCAGAAGGGCCAACGAATGGGGCGCAACCCCAAGACGGGGGAAGAGGTTCCCATACTCCCGCGCCGAGTCCTGGTTTTCCGGCCGAGCCATGTTTTGAAGAGGCGTATAAACGACGATAATGGCGCCGAACCGGTTGCGGTACAAAGCTTCGCGTCAGATAGCGTTATTCCGGAATCGGACCCCTCCTACTAAGCCCGACGGATGACCAATTCGGAAAATCTGTCGGCACGACGTGGTGGGAAATCGGCAGCAGCCTTCCGCACAATCAGCGAGGTAGCAAACGACCTCGAGGTACCGCAGCACGTTCTACGCTTTTGGGAGACCAAGTTTTCCCAAATTAGGCCAATGAAGCGAGGCGGTGGGCGGCGATATTATCGACCCGAGGATGTCGACCTCTTGCGGACGATTCGTGGATTTTTGTATGAGGACGGATATACGATTAAGGGCGTCCAGAAACTACTACGCGAGGGCGGGTTAAAGCCTGCTGCGGCTGGTCCAGATCCCGTTCCGTTAGTGCCCGAACCTAAAGCTGCCCCCGCCAGCGCTGATATGTCACGAGACCAGCGCAGAGAATTGCAGGCGATCCTCAACGAACTAGAAGCGCTTCGAAAGCTACTTGACGGCTGATTTTCGGCGAGGTTGATTGCCGGGCTTCAAACCCGAAACCCAACCCTCTATAGTCCCGCTGTAAGGTCGGGACGTAGCGCAGTCTGGTAGCGCATCACACTGGGGGTGTGGGGGTCGCAGGTTCGAATCCTGCCGTCCCGACCAACGATTTCAATGACTTCCATCGTTCTTTAGAAATGATGGAAGTTTTTTTGGCCGAAATTGCCAAAAAATTGCCAAATCTGTTCCAGATTCGTTCGTTGCCAAAAAAGTGTGGGGGTCATTTTTTGCTCGATAACGTAATTAAAAATTACGCCGAGGCTTTTAGGCAGCAGAGAAGACATGGTTAGTGCGCCTATCGGGATAGCTGCATCCATCATATAAGTTTAACGAAGATGGAACTTACCGAGACAC
>PBMH01000038.1 GCA_002722515.1 Alphaproteobacteria bacterium
TAGCGACGTATCGATGATGAACGCCGATACCCCCTTGGCACGGGGTGCGTCGTTGGTACGCGCAAACACCAAAACATAGTCCGCAACCGGGCCGCAGGTAACGAAAATCTTGCTTCCCGTAATCAGCCAGTCACCACCATCGCGCACCGCACGGGTGCGCAACGCTGCTGCATCCGACCCAGCCTCGGGTTCGGACAGCGCGAAGGCGACGAGGGTACGTCCCTTGGCTAAAAGTGGAAAATACTTCTGCTTCTGATCCTCAGTACCAGCGAACAACAAGGGCAGGGCCATGCCGTTCCCATTCTCACCCACCATTACAGACAGAGATAGCGAGTAACGCGCAAGCTCCTCACGGGCAATACAGAGCTTGGTCAGCGACCCCGCCGGCCCGCCGTATTCCTCGGGAACGCTCCACTGAAGCAGACCAAGATCACCGAATTTTGGAATCACCTCGGATGGAAACCGGTCTTCACGATCAATCTCGTTAGCAATTGGTGCGACCTCGTTTTCCGCGAATCGCCGCATTTGAGTCTGGAAGATCCTATCTTCCTCAGAAAAATGTATCGGAGTATAACCCATGCTCATTGGTCCCTTTCCAACGACACAAAACTGGAATCCTCACCCGATTCGCCTCGACAGAAACCTCCAGTAGGCTCCAGCCAACCCTTACTACTGCGAACAACTCATCATATAGTTTTTATATGTCTATTCACCTCTCCCCTGAACAGATTGATAGCTATCGCCGCGACGGCTTTCTTTGCCCGATCCCGGTCATGTCGCCGGTGGACGCGAATCACCACAGGACGAGCCTTGAGAACGTGCAGGCCAGCCACCCAGAACTCATGGAAGGCGTAGCGGCCCAGAAGCTCCACCTTGTGACAAGCTGGATGGCCGACATCATACGCACCCCCACCATCCTCGACGCCGTCGAGAGCCTGATCGGGCCCAACCTTCTCTGCTGGTCATCAACCCTGTTCGTAAAGCCACCGGACGGCAAGGCCTTCGTCTCCTGGCATCAAGACGGCAACTACTGGGGTCTCGACAACCCCGAGGTCGCCACCGCCTGGCTGGCGCTAACCCCGGCAACGTCAAAGAATGGCTGCATGCGAATGATACCGGGTTCGCATGAGTGGGAAGCAAGCGCGCATATTGAGACCTTCGCCAACGACAACCTTCTGTCGCGTGGCCAAGTGATGGCGCGCGAGATCGATGATGCGGCGGCCGTGGACCTCATCCTTGCGCCGGGCGAGATTTCGCTCCACCATGTGAATGTTGCGCATGCTTCAGAACCCAACCGCTCGACCGAGAGCCGCATCGGCATCGCAATTCGCTACATCTCGCCCCGTGTACGGCAAAACCGCGGCAACACAGACAGTGCCACCCTGGTGCGTGGTACCGACAGCATAGGTAATTTCCAACATGAGGAACGCCCATCCCGCGATTTTGCGCCCGATGCTATGGCACAGCTTGCCAGGGTAGTTGAATGTCGGGTATCCAGCGTCTATCAGGACATGCCGAAATAGCCGCCCCAATACTGATCTCGTCCATGTCGTCCGCGCTCGTCCCAATCCTGAATGCCAATGGTGCCGCCATCCCAGCCATGGGTTACGGCACCATGCTTTTTCCTGAGCCCGAGCGCGCGGTTACACTCATTTCACAGGCGCTCCAAAGCGGCTACCGGCATATCGACACGGCGCGCAAATACGGTACCGAGCAATGGGTTGGCGAGGCCGTCCGTGCCACGGGAATACCGCGCGACGAGATCTGGGTCACTACCAAGGTGACCGAGGAAAATGCGAAGGCCGACGATTTCGCACGCTCCCTTGATACCAGTCTGAGGACCATGGGATTTGACTATGTCGATCTTCTGTTGATCCACTGGCCCCAACCCAGAGTGCCTCTGGAAGAGACGCTAGCCGCACTAACCAAGGCGAAACGCAACGGGCTGACGCGCCATATCGGAGTATCTAACTTTACTATCGCCCTGGTCGATGAGGCGGTAGCGAAGTGCTCCGAACCGTTGGTCACCAACCAGATCGAATACCATTGTTACATCAATCAAGACCGTTTGATTGCTACCTGTCGTAAGCATGGAATGCTCATCACATGCCACGCACCGCTAGCACGCGGTGCCATGCTCGAAGACCCAGTGATCCGCGACATCGCCAACGCTCACGGTAAAACGACCGCCCAGGTGGCACTACGCTGGTCAGTCCAGCAACCCAACATCGGCGTGGTGCCACGGGCCCTGACGCTCTCGGAGATCGAAGACAACATCGATATTTTCGACTTTACCCTTAGCCCAGAGGAGATGGACCGCGTCGGCGCACTCCGCACAAAAAACCTGAGGGTCATCAACCCCGAGGTGCGACGCCCTTTGTGGGACAAGACTTAAACCCAATCGATACTGGGCCTGCATCCGTTAGCCCTTGGAGGCCTTGAGCTTTTCGATTTCGGCAACCTCGGCAGCGGTCATCCCCCAAAGTGGCGGATCCTTGAGATACCCATCCTCTTCCGGCGTGTTGACCCGGCCCAGAACCGCGTTACGGTGGGGAAAACGCCCGAACCGTCGAATGGCATCGCGGTGGCCGCGGGCGGCCTCCAACGAACGTTCGTTACCTACACTTTCGTAAAGCGCACAGGCGCGATCCTGATCGGCAAGGTTCTCACTATGCTCCATGGGGATGTACAAGAACACTCGGTGCCAGGTCGACATACCTCGATCGTGCCCGCGTTCCAGCGCAACCCGGGTGATCTCGCGCGCCTTGGCATCAGTACCGAACGACCTAGGGCTACCGCGATAAAGGTTGCGCGGAAACTGATCCAGCATCAAGATAAGCGCTAAACACTCGGCTGGGTCCTCGACAAAATGATCGAACGCACCGCCGCCAGCAAGTTCCTGCAAGTCGCGATAGCGACGGTCTATCTCGGTGTCGAACTCAGACGTCGAGCGGAACCAGACGTCGCGCCGCTCGTGCTCGACTGCAACATCGGTGTCACCGAACCAGAATCTCAAGATATCTTCACTCAGAGGATCCATGGCAGACCTTTCTTGATCACTGCAGATCCCATCACAGCTTAGGACCCATAACGCAAAGCGCCACTGAGCGTTTATAAAGCGTGACCGATAACATGCGGGATTTAATACAGAATACGTGGAATCATTCACTAAACGCCCCATAATTCCCTGAAAAAATCAGTTTTGGGAACAAACCAAAACGAAAAGTTATAATTTTTTCAGAGGGAGTAGTTGGCGCGCCCGGGAAGATTCGAACTCCCAACCTCCTGATCCGTAGTCAGACGCTCTATCCAGTTGAGCTACGGGCGCTTGGCCAAGGCGCGCGGAAGCTAATCAAATGCCTCCCCGAATGCAAGTATTGGCATCTTACTTAGCGCGATCTAGCATTACTTCAAAAATCCGATCCAAAAGCCGCTTGCCCGGAGTCAGACCAATCGGTAACATCCGGCGCAACCTTTTGGCTAATCAGCAATTTTTGCGCGCTTGCCGCATAGGCGGCATTTACTAAAGATCGCGCTGGGGCACTTGAAGGACATGGGAGCGGATGACAAATAAACGCACCTGGTCGGCACTGGCCGGCGCAGCACTGCTACTAGCAGCCTGCGATTTTACAGATAACGTGCTCATCCCTTCCCTTACGGGAAAATCTCCCACCGGCGGAGACCGATCAGTAATTCCTGCGAGCGCGCCAGAACCTAAACCTCAGCCGATAGTGTTGAGCGCACCACCTCAGCTTGGTCAAAACAGCTTCCAGCCAGCCGGTGTGACCGCAGGGCAGCCAACCGGCACGGACGTTGGAACCCGCGTAGAGCAACTGCGCGGAGATCTCGGTCGCCTGCAGACGAGCATTGGCTCGGACAACGGGGTACTGCAGACGCTCCGTCAGCAGACAATCACGAACGCCAACACCTATCAGGGTCTGATCGCCGAAATTCAGGCACGCCTGCAGGTTGGCACAACCCCAGGGAACCCGAACCTAGTCAGCGCCTGGGCTAGCGCTCAGGAGACCCTAGACCAGATCTCTGACGGTGTCGGACAAATGAATAGCCTTTCCAACAGCGTTGCCGACAGCAGCTCGCTGGCCGCTTTCATTCTCGAATCAGTAAGCGCGACTTACGGCCTCTCGGGCGCCATAGATGAAGATCATCGCCAGCTCTCCATCCTCGAGGACGAGGTGAACCGCACCGTGGTTCTCATCGATCGCCTACTGAACGAGCTGACCGAAGACATATCACGTCAGACCAACTATATCGGTCGTGAACGCAGCAACCTGACCGTCCTTTCACTCGGCGTGAAGAATGGCGAGCTGTTCAGCACCAGCTTGGCTAACCGGGCCTTCGGAAAGGCCGCACCCGCACCGGGCTCGATCTCAAACATGGAAAATCGTCGCCCGCTCGTGGTGATTCGCTTCGATCAACCGAACGTCCCCTATCAGGAACCGCTCTTTGCGGCTGCCACCGAGGCGCTCAATCGGCGCCCGGAGGCGGGGTTCGACATCGTATCGGTCGTCCCACAGCAGGGCACGCCGGCACAGGTCGCGCTTAGCGCCAACCAGTCTCGGCGCAACGCGGAACAGGTGATGCAGACCCTGGTCCAGATGGGTCTGCCGAGCGACCGGCTGTCGCTAAGCTCTACCTCGAGCGCTAATGTGGGCAATAACGAGGTGCACATCTACGTGCGGTAGATGGCATACGAAGCTCCGCTCCGTGAGGGTCTTCTTGGCCTTCGGTGAATCCTGACTTAGCGACTAGCGGTCACGTACGTCCAGTGCACGATCGAACGCAGCGAGCCGTTCAGCAACCCGGCCGTAGATGCTGTCAGCCGGATATTTGCCGTTCTCGCCTAGTGTACCTGCCACAATTCCCGTGAAAAGTTCGACGGCCTCATCCACTTGGGATACGGAATACATATGAAAACGGCCGGCCGCAATATCGGCCGCGACGTCGTCATCGAGGACGAGGTTCTGTTCGTTGGCATACGGGAAGACAACACCCTGATCACCTGTCAGCGGACCAGCCGAAACACATGTTCGATAGAAACCCTCAGCCTTATGGGTGAGCCCACCAATAGCTTGTACCTCGCCACGTTGATTAACCGATCCAGTTACCGCCAGACCCTGACGCAGAGGCATATCAGCGAGATCTGACAAAATCGCGAGCACCTCGGCCAGCGAAGCACTGTCGCCCTCGACCCCGCCATAACTCTGTTCGAAGGTGATCGACGCATTGAATGACAACGGTGCACGGCGCGCAAACATGCCGGCGAGAAACCCTTGGATAACCAGCGCGCCCTTCTGCTGGATCGGGCCGCCGAGCGACGTTTCACGCTCTATATTGGTGACACCGCGCCGCCCCACAGACGCGCGCGCAGTCACCCGCGACGGGCTGCCAAAGGCATGGTCTCCCATATCGCGCACAGTAAGGCCATTGACCTGTCCAACTGCTTCACCTTCGGTAGAGATCATCACAGTGCCGCGCTGGATCGTTTCCTGGACCCTGTCCTCGATACCGCCATTACGATTGCGACGGCTCCGGCGCGCCGCACGCACCGCCCCTGCATCGATCTGGCCACCGTCACGGGCAGCGTAGATCGCCTCGTTGACGACGTCCTCGACAAGTTCAAACCTCGCAGAAAGTTTCGTCCGGTCCGACGCTATGCGAGCAGCATAGCCGAGCAGGTAGTCAATGGCGTCCGGCGCACAGGTCGTCGCACCGTGTTTATTAGCGAATCCCTGCAGTAACCCAGTATAGCAGGTGAGGTTGTCAGAGCTCGCCTCCATAACGGCGTCAATCTCTGCCTTTACCTTGAAATAAGCCTGGAACTCAGGATCGACCGAGAAGAAGGTGTAATACCATTGCGGCGCACCCACGATAACGACCTTGACGTCGAGGGCGACCGGCGCCGGCTTAGGGGCACCAGCCACGGGAACGCTTCCAGCGCGATACTGTTCTTCGGTGCGCACTAAACCGTCACGCAGTGCACCCTTGAGCTGCGCCCAGCTATCGGCATTGGCGGCGAGCGCCTCAGCACGTAAAACTAGCACCCCGCCATTGGCACGATGCAACGCACCCGGTTGGACCAGCGAATAATCAGTCGCCAGCACGCCGCCAGACTGGCGATACTCAATCTGTCCGAACAGGTTCGCATAGGTCGGATTACCTTCGAGTACGATGGGCGGCCCCGAGATATCACCATTGTCCACCAGCAAGTTCACTGCATAGCGCGCCTCGGCCGTCGGTCGTCCGCCCGGCGTCGCAATGTGCACTGTAACGTCGCTATCTTCATCCTGAGGCAGGAAGAGCGCGAAGTTATCTAGTAGGTCGACCTTGAAACTAACAAACCAGAGATTGAGGCCTTGGACATCCTGGTAACGCTCTATCAACGTATCGACCAGCCCGCCGATCGCATTTTCGGCAACAGACCGGTTGAGCGCACCGACACACTCAGTAAGCTCAGCCTGCAAACGTGCGGCATCACGATTCACTTCAGCGAGCATTTGGCTGACCACTTTGCCTGCCTTCTCCATCTTCGTGCGCTCGGCATCGGGCAGGCTGGAAATGTCCTGCGGCTTGCCGTCATCGCCCACCATCGCAACCACCAAGCCTTGGGGCGACTGCAGGAGCGAAAGGCCTGACGCATCGGCGGCGCTCCGGGCGACCTCGATTGCCTTGCCAATCTTGGTCCGCATTGCGGCGTCCTCATCATGCAAGCGTTGCTGATACTCGTCGCGCGAAAAGGCCTGATTCAGAACCTCGCGCAACTGCGGCACGAGCGCCGCCATATCGTCGCGGAACCGTCGTCCCTTGCCAGACGGCAGCCTTACGGCGAGCGGCTCGTTATTCCTACGAAAATTATTTAAATAGACCCAATCATCGGGCTTCGGTCCTTCCCGCAATGCGCCTTCGAGGAACGACAATGTGGCTGTCATCCGACCGCTTCGATCGTCACCCACGACAAAGATGTTAAACCCTGGGTCGCACACGTCGAGGCCAAACTCGAGCGCCTCGCGAGCACGCGCGTGGCTCGACAGAGAAAAGACCTGAGCATTCGCCGTCCCCGCCGCGTCGGCAGCTACAAAAACCGGAAGTCCTGCCTGGTTAGCTTCGATTTTTCGGATCGGCATGGCACTCTCCCTTGAACGACTAGATATACAAGTTGGGCCGCTACTGCCGCCGCTCGGCGCAGGCCATACTCTTCAAATATCTGCTACCTTGCGCAATACACTGACGGTCATTCTCTATACCTTTCTTGGCACAGCCCCCATACATGCGCAAACCGAATGGGCAGAGATACAAGGCCTCCCCAACATGCAGGAAGTGATTCGGGATCAGCTCTCCACCTTAGCAAGCAACAATGGATATGAGACGTTATCGCTCTCTATTGTATGGAACGCCAGTCCAACAATAGCCGGCAAACCACCAATATGCTGATGCTGCTCCCGATCAACGAAAAGGGCGCCTAGCCACGCCATGGTTCAGTTGTTCCACAGTCTTTCCCCCAGCAGTGATTGCGCAGCTTAGTGCGCGTCGTTTTAATAAGAGAAATTTGAACACTCGCAACCATAATGGTTTTGACATGGCCAGCCCTCAGCATGATTTCCCAGTGTCCTGGGAACAACTACACCGCGATGCCAAAGCATTAGCTTGGCGCCTCACCGAGAAAGGACCATGGAAGCAAATTGTCGCAATCACCCGTGGCGGTCTAGTACCAGCTGCCATCGTCTCGCGCGAACTCGAGGTTCGGCTCGTCGACACGGTCTGCGTCTCTTCCTACGAACATCAATCCCAAGGTGAAATTACGATCCTCAAAGGAATGGAGAGCGACGGCGACGCGACTTTAATCGTCGACGACCTGGTTGACACTGGCAACACCGCCAAGGTGGTCCGCGACCTGCTGCCGAAAGCGCATTTCGCAACCGTCTATGCAAAACCTGCCGGGCGGCCATTGGTTGACACCTTCGTGACCGAGGTAAGCCAAGACACATGGATCCATTTCCCATGGGACCTCGAGCTCCAATTCGTGCAACCGATCGCCGCTAGCGGCGACGGATAACCCCTAACCCATCCGCTCAGTTCGCAACCGCGGATCGAGGGTATCCCGCAAACCGTCTCCAAGAAGGTTGAGCCCCAGAACTGCCAGAAAAATCGCCAGACCGGGCAAAATCGCAAGCTTAGGGTCGAGCGCCATAAAGGTCTGCGCGTCGAACAGCATTCGTCCCCAGCTCGGTGACGGTGGCTGAGTGCCGAGCCCGAGATATGCAAGTGCAGCCTCGGCAAGAATTGCGACGGCAAATTGAATGGTCGCCTGCACAATCAGCACAGGTGCTATATTGGGCAAAACATGGTCGCGGGTTATTGCTGCGGAGGACTTTCCGATCGCCAGGCCAGACCGGGCATATTCCTGATTCCATACTTGGCGCGCTGCGCCGCGCGCAACGCGTGCGAAGACTGGTACGTTAAAAATGCCTATGGCAATAATTGCGTTTACCGCGCCGGGGCCAAAAACGGCTGTGATCAAGATCGCAGAGACGACTGCGGGAAAGGCGAATACGATATCTGCTCCACGAGCTACAAGATCGTCGACCCAGCCGCCCCGCGCGGCAGCAAGAAGTCCTAGGGCAACACCAGCAACCAACCCGATTCCCACCGCGACCACCCCAACCATGATGGAATTGCGCGCACCAATCATGAGCCGGCTAGCGATATCACGCCCAAAATGATCGGTGCCAAACCAGTGGGTGCCGCTGGGTCCCTGCAAGCGCTGCGAGATCGATACTGCATCGAAGGCATGGGGCGTCCAGAACAATGAGACTAGTGCGGCTAAGATAACCAGACCGGTCAACACTGCGCCAACCAGGAGACCTAGATGACGACGCAGACAAGTAATGTCAGCGGTACGAATCATGCAGCGTACCGAGCGCGCGGATCGATTACAGCGTAGGCGATGTCGACCAGAAAGTTGACGATGACAACTAGAGTTACCAACAGCAAAATAACATCGCGCAGAACGATCAGGTCACGCTTGCTGACCGCCTGAAAGGTCAGCCGCCCGAGCCCCGGCAATGCAAACACTGCTTCAACAACGATCGAACCAGCGAGGAGGAACGCAAATTGCAAGCCGATTATCGTGGTAATGGGGACTAGGGCATTACGCAAAACATGGCTCCATAAGACCCGGCGCGGACCAAGCCCCTTGGCACGGGCCATACGCACATAATCCGCCTCCAGCGTATCTAGAACTGCAGTGCGGGTCACCCGGGCCAGGATCGCTGCCTCGGGTAGCGCTAACGAGATCGCCGGCAGAACGAGGGCCCAAAGTGCCTTTCTGACGCCTGCCTCCCAGCCTGGAAAGCCAGATGCAGGAAACCACCCAAGCAACACAGCAAAGAACAATATGGAAAGGATGGCGAACCAGAAGTTAGGCACTGCCATACCAATCTGGCTGAACCCCATTACCCCATAATCACGCACAGTTCCTCGCCTAGTTGCCGCCAACATGCCGATCGGGATCGCGATCACAACGGACAAGACAAGCGCCATCAGCGCGAGGGGCAACGTCACTGACATGCGTTCGCTAATTAACTGCGAGACCGGAACGCCGTAGGTATAGCTAACGCCTGTCTCACCAGCGGCAAGACCACCAACCCAGGCCAGGTAGCGAGAAAGTGCAGGACGGTCTAGCCCCATCTGATCACGCAAAGCGGCCAAGGTATCGGGCTGGGCCTCGATGCCGAGCATTAGCAGTGCAGCGTCCCCGGGCAACACTTCGAGAACGACGAAGATGGCGAAGCTGGCAACCAGCAGGGTGGCCAGCAGCAGCAGAACCCGGCGAGCAAGAAAGGTCAGCATGAAATGCCGCCCTGACAACTACTTCCAGCGTACGCCGGTCACGTCGTTGGCCTGTACCGGCGCATTTTGCCACATGCCAGTAAGCCCCTTGCGCCAGACTCCCAGCTTTGCGAGCTGAAACATGTAGGCGTTCACCGCATCTGCCGCGATAAGGCGTTGGGACTCACCCAAAATGCGGTTGCGAGCGGAAGAATCGCTCGTGTCGTTCAGACGTTGCATGAGCGCCCTGAAGTCGGGCGAATCGTAATTAAAGTAGTAGCCGTCGCGGCCATAGATGCCAATGTCGAGCGGCTCGGTATGGGAAACGATTGTCAGGTCGTAGTTCTTTCCGCGAAAGACCTGTTCGAGCCACTGGCCCCATTCCAAGGGGATAATTTCTGCCTCGATGCCAATTTCCTTAAGCTGAGCGGCTACGATCTCACCGCCCCGCCGAGCATAGGTCGGCGGCGGCAGTTTGAGTGTAAGTTTTAGGTCGGGCTGACCGGCCTCAGCTAACAGCCCCCGCGCTTTAGCCACGTCGTAGTGGGACGCACTCCGCAAATCCAAATAAGCCGGGTGGTGGGGCGCGAAATGAGTGCCAATAGGCGTGCCAAAGCCAAACATCGCCCCGTCAATGATTGTCTGGCGATCAATAGCGTGGGCAATCGCCCGACGAACGCGCACGTCGTTCAGAGGCGGTCGTGCATTGTTGATGGCAAGGATTGTTTCGCCCTCGGTCGAGCCGACCGCCACCTCAAAGTTCGGATCCGATCGCAGCGCGATCAACGCCTCCGGTGCCTGTAGGTTCGCCACTGCGTCAATATCACCCGCCCGCAGCGCCGCCACCTGGGCCGAAGGATCGGGCAAAAAGCGGAATGTAACTCTTTGAAGCGGACGATCATCAGCGACGGCGATCAGTCGGACGTGGGATCCACGCACCCAGCGATCAAACTTGTAGGGGCCAGTCCCTATCGGGGTAACCTTGTTGTTGTTAGCGGATTCCGGCGCGACCATCACCGCATCTCCCCAACCAAGATTAAAGAGCAAGCGGCCCTCCGGCCGGGACAAAAAGATACGAACTGTCCGGAGGTCGACGGCCTCCACACGATCGATCGCGGCAAAAAGCGGCTTCTGGGCGTTGACGGATTCCTCGGCCCGCGCGCGGTCAAGTGCAAACACTACATCATGGGCATCAAAGGATGTACCGTCGTGAAATAACACCCCATCCTTAAGCGTGAATGTATAGACACGGCCGTCATAGGACACTGTCCAGCTTTCTGCGAGCTGCGGCTGCACGGCACCGTTCTCGTCGATCCGGGTCAAACCTTCAAAAACATTCGCGTAGACAACCTCATCAATCGCCGCGGCCGCACCGGCAGTTGGATCCAGGTGCGGTGGTTCGAGGGTCAGACCAATGGTCAGAGAGTCCTTCGGCTGGGCGTATGCCCCGGTCAGAAAGCTAAGCGTAGCGGCCAACACAACAGCAACACCAAAGCGGATAGTCCTAGTCATCAATACTTTCCCAAAAAACGTTTGTGCACGCCGCACGTTAGCAAAGCCCGGCTAAGACCGTCTATCGTATGTATTAATCTGCCGTCGGATATACATTCTGGTAAGCAGGGCACTCACCCAGTGTATCTGCCGCGAACACTCCTCTTGCGATAGCCCTAGACAAGCAGTCAGCCGCGGCCATGCCAATCTGCGCAACATCGCCAACTGGATCCGGCATAATCACTCTTCCTGTCGCAAGCGCAAACACTACATCGCCATCCATGGGCGTGAACACCGGGCGAACAGCGCGCGCCATCCCTGCCTGGGCCATCTTCACCACCCGTGCTGCCTGGGCCTTCGTCAACGCGGCATCCGTTGCCACCACAGCCAGGGTCGTGTTGGCGATCCCATCTCGATTGCCGTATTTATTGAGCGGTTGTTCACGAGCTTCAACCGTCTCCGCACCACCGCGACCGCCAAACTCATCGCTCCGTTCGAGCATCCCTGCCAGGAATTGGCCGGTCTCATTTGCAACAACCGAGCCGAGTGCATTGACCACCGACAGCGCACCGACGGTGACTCCGGATTCCAGAACGATAGATGCAGTACCTTGCCCACCCTTGAGCCAACAACCAGCATGGCCTGTGGTCGTGGCGCCGCACCCGGCACCGGCATTGCCAATTCTGACTTCGCTGCCAGCACCTAGGGCTGCGGCACGTCCGAGCGCCCGATAGGGCAGCGCATCCTCCGGGCTTGACCGGAAGCCGGATTTATCGCCGCCGTTGTGAAGGTCAAACAAAATCGCGCCAGGCACGATCGGCACATGCATATCACCGACGGGAAAGCCCCTGTCCTGCTCGACGAGATAGCCCATCACACCATCAGCGGCAGCCAACCCAAAGGCTGAACCGCCTGCCAAAAAAATCGCATCAACAGCATCGACAGTGCCGTCGGTGCGCAATAATTCCAGCTCCCGAGTGCCCGTACCACCACCTTGGACATCGACGGCGGCGACCGCCCGTACATCGGGCAGAACGACCGTAACCCCTGTAAAGACAGCCATATCCTCTGCCGATCCGACCATAAGGCCCGGTACATCCGTGATCGCGTTTCTTACACCAGGTTGCATCATGCATCGTGCCTCAGAAGTTTAATCGCCGCGGCCGCCATGATCTTGTCGAAAGCGCGCACGTCATCAATATTGGTATACTCATCTAGCTGGTGAACCAGCTCCAAGGTTTCCACTCCGCAGCCGGTGCGCTGGAACAGGCAGTCGATTTCTGAGCCTCAGAAAATGCAAGCTAGAGCGGTTCAATCTCCTAGGACAAGGCTTTAGAGTGCCGTCGATGACAGTTCTGGCAGAAACTTTCCCCGTACTTCCTGAAATTCATCTTCAAGCCGGTCGAGACAAGCGCGCCCGTCAGGGTCATCCGTGGGTTTTCTCTAACGAGATCGAGATGGATGCCGCCGCCAAGGCGCTGGCACCAGGCCGATTGGTCAAACTGATCGATGCGAGCCAACGATCTCTCGGCATCGCCACCTTTAACCCGCATCCGCTGATTGCCGGCCGTATTCTTGTGCGTGATTCTGGGGCTATCATCGACGTTGACTTTATTAGCGCGCGTTTGCGCGCCGCGCTCGCCGTAAGAGAGGCGCTCTACACCGTGCCCTATTATAGGCTCGTCCATGCCGAGGCCGACGGTCTTCCGGGTCTGATCATAGATCGGTTCGGCGATATTCTGGTCGTACAAGTAAATACGGCGGGTATGGAGCGGCTGAGCGATATTCTGACAACATCACTGCAGAACGTTCTGTCGCCAAAAACAATCTTCTTTCGCAACGACAGCGCCGTGCGCAATCTAGAGGGATTGCCGCTGGAAATCCGGAGCGTAGGCGATATCCTCGAAGGGCCGATCGAAGTCATTGAGAACGGCGGCGTGTTCCAGGCCGATCCACGCGAGGGACAGAAGACCGGTTGGTTCTACGACCAGCGCGACAATCGCGCCTTCGTGGCCGCGCTTTCACGAGACAAACGCGTGGCAGACTTCTATTCTTATACTGGCGGCTTCGCCGTAATAGCTGCTCTCGGCGGCGCACGTGAAGTGCATGCCTTCGATCGATCCCAGATCGCCCTAGATTTCGCGGCACGGGCGGCAGCGGCTAACGGCGTGAGCAACAGGTTTTCAAGCACCCGCGGCGATGCGTTCCAGCTGCTGCACGGCTTCGTAGAAGCTCGGGAAAGATATGATGTTGTGGTAGTCGACCCGCCAGCTTTCGTAAAATCCAAGAAGGACTACCAAGCCGGCATCCGCGGATATCGAAAGTTATTCCGGCTGGCGGCGCAGATCGTCGCCCCGGGCGGCCACCTATTCGCAGCATCCTGCTCTCATCATGTGAACCCGTCGAGCTTCTCCGAGGCTGTGCGCCGTGCACTGGCCAACACGGGACGGAGTGGCCGCATCCTGCGCAGCGCAGGAGCAGCGCCCGACCATCCGGTGCATCCTTTCCTGCCGGAGACAGGATACCTCAAGGGTCAGATGATCCAGCTCGACTAGGCGGTAGCGCGGACGAGTAGTTTCGCACTCGTATCCTGGCTCCCCCAGTGCGCCCTATAACACCAAGTTGGCCGCATCTGCCTGTTACACTTAGTCTCAGAACCAGTTGACGAGGAAATTCGAGACCGATGGTGGATAAAAAACCGTAGTTTGCAACGCTCAAAACGGGCCCGCGGCAGGCTCGTTTATGCGGGCCTGGATTTTCTTGTAGATCATCGGCAGAAGGGCCAAGAAGGCGAGACCGATGATCGGGCCTAAAATTGTCGGCTGGAAAATGATACCCAAGTCGGGATCCTGGCCAGCATCAATTAACGCGCTCAAACCATCGCCCAAGGAAGCATATACAAAGGTACCCGGGATAATCCCGATGAATGTACTAACCACATAGGTGGTAGATGAGACCCCCAGAAAGGCCGGCACAAGATTAACGAACCAGAACGGAAACAGCGGAATCAATCGCAGGACTAGAAGATAGCTCAGCGCGTTATTCCGAAAACCGCACTCCACCTTCGACAGAAACGGTCCAGACTTAGTACGCAGCACGTCGCCAAGCGCCGTGCGCGCAACCAAAAACAAAGCCGTGGCTCCGACCGTTGCGCTAACAACCACAACAAGGCCGCCGACGATTGTTCCCAAGAGGAAACCACCGGTAATCGTCATGATCGCGCCACCGGGCAAAGAAAACGCTGTCATGAGAGCATAAACCAGAGCGAATACGAAAATGGCCACAACTCCGTTTTCATTGACTAACATACGGAGGACCTCACGATTTTCTTTGAGCGCCTCAATTGAAACGAAGTGATTGAGATCAAGAGCAAAAAACATTGCGAGTCCGGCGATAAGTATAGAAATCGGAAATATTCTGCAGAACAGAATATTGTTCGCCCCGGATTTACCAGTCTGGCGTGCATTGAGTTCAGTCATCGCATTCTTTCTCTTGATAGCTGATAAAATACTTGGTGCATGGAGACACTCTCAACCATTTACCAATGCGTAATTTCCATGTTCTGTTAACACCACTAGGATGCGTTGACTTACATCTGCCGAAACCGTATACAGCGCGCCGACTTGCAAGGCCTTCAAGGCAATGGAGAATTCGCGTGAAGCGGACATTTCAACCGAGTAATCTAGTGCGTAAGCGTCGCCATGGCTTTCGTTCCCGGATGAAAACCGTGGGCGGACGGCGTGTACTGGCGCGTCGGCGCGCGCGAGGCCGCAAGAAACTGAGCGCCTGAAGGGTGTCGGAAGCGGCGTAGCCGCGCGGGCACAATCACCGGGATTGATGAACTCATGACGACGGCGGAGGCAACAACGCCGGATAGGGTCGGCAGCACGATTTCAACAATCGCGCGCTTGCCGAAGCGTCGCGACTTCCTGCGTATCGCGGCGGCCAAAAGGCGGTGTGCACAGCCCGGCCTCGTGCTACAGACCGCACCTGTCCCTAAAGACACCTCAATAGCGCCGGGCACAATCCGGGTCGGCTTAACAGCAACCCGGAAGATAGGCGGCGCCGTGATCCGCAACAGAGCACGCCGCCGACTGCGTGCCGCAGTGCGTGACATCATGACAGACCGAGCGAAAAACGGCCTCGATTATGTCCTGATTGCGCGAGCGGGCACCGCTGAGCGAGACTACAGGGCTCTGCAAAAGGACCTGGTAGCCGCGCTCGATCGATGCGACGCCCTCGCCCAGAAAGAGGATAATACAAGACCATGACCCCAGCATCGCAACTTCTCGTGCTGCTTATCCGAATGCTGATCCTTGCCTGGCAATGGGTCCTGACGCCGGTGCTCGGCGCGAATTGCCGCTATACACCCAGCTGTTCTCACTATGCCGCCGAGGCACTTTCATGCCACGGGCCGCTGCGCGGCGGATGGCTCGCGGTGCGACGTATAATCAGCTGCAACCCATGGGGCGGTACCGGCTACAATCCCGTCCCATCGGCCCAGGACTACGCCGATACGCATAACCAAAAAAATGAACACCCCCGGCATGGCTGGGCCATGCCCACGCGGCGGAGCTAGGCGACGATGGACACAAAAAACCTCATTCTGGCAATCGCGCTATCGCTAGCCATCCTGCTGGGCTGGCAGACCTTTGTGGAGCAGCCTAGACAGGCCGAACGACAGGCTGAACTGGAACGCCAGGAATTGGCCGCAGGGCGCGACCCAAACACAATCGGGGTACCCACGGTACCATCCGCCAGTAGCAACACCCAGCCAGTTACCGCAACCGGCCCCACAGTCCCACGCGACCGCGAGGAGGTCATCGCCGAGACCGAGCGTGTCAAAATCCAAACCCCAACGTTGAGTGGGACAATTAACCTGACTGGCGGCCGATTCGACGACCTAACCCTGCTTGAATATCGCGACACAATCGAACCGAATAGCAAGAACATAACCTTGTTGTCTCCACGTGGCTCCGAGGAGCCCTATTTCGCGGAGTTTGGCTGGTTAACCGGAAACGGCACTGTCTCGGGTGGCGGTCAGACACGCTGGACCGCGAACCAGAGCAAATTAACAATCGACAGCCCGGTAGTCCTGACGACCCGCACCGACGATGGGCTGGTTCTGACTAGGACGATCACAGTCGACGATCATTTCATGTTCACGGTGACGGACCGGATTCAGAACACTTCCATAACCCCCGTAAATGTAAGCCAGTTCGGTCGAATCACCCGGGTCAACGAACCCGACACGCTAGGTTTCTTTATCCTGCATGAAGGGCCGGTAGGCATCCTCGGCGACACCCTGCACGAGATAGATTATGACGATCTCGAGGACGAGCCCGAGGCACCTCAGAGCTTCAAATCTAAGGGGGGCTGGCTCGGCTTCACAGACATCTACTGGCTGACCGCGCTGATCCCCGACCAAGCTACCGAGATCGACGCCCGATTCCTTTTCGACACGACACCCTCGGGAGCGAATCTTTACCAGACCGACTATCGTGGGGCATCGGTCGCGCTGGTGGCGGGCGAGAGCGTCGAGGTGACCACGCGATTTTTCGCGGGCGCCAAAGTGTTCAACACACTAACCGAGTATCGCGATAGTCTCGGAATCGAACGCTTCGAAATGTCGATCGACTTCGGCTGGTTTTTCTTCCTGACCAAGCCGCTCCTCGACGTGATCATCTTCTTCGCAGAGTTCCTCGGCAACTTCGGGCTCTCGATCCTACTTGTGACGGTAATCATCAAGCTGTTCTTCTTCCCGCTCGCCAACAAGTCCTACAAATCTATGAGTGCAATGAAGGCACTTCAGCCGAAGATGCAGGAACTGCGAGAGAAATACGCAGACGATAAGCCGGGGATGCAGCGCGAGCTGATGGCGATGTACAAACGCGAAAAGGTTAACCCAGTCTCGGGCTGTCTGCCGATTGCGCTTCAAATTCCGGTGTTTTTCGCGCTCTATAAAGTTCTGTTCATCTCCATCGAGATGCGCCACGCGCCCTTCTTCGGGTGGGTACAGGACCTGTCCGCACCGGATCCGCTCAATATTCTGACCATGTTTGGCATTATACCCTGGGATGTTCCCTTCGGCCTTGCACTGGGTGCCTGGCCTATCTTGATGGGCATTACGATGTTCCTGCAGCAGAAGCTTAACCCCGCACCAGCAGACCCGGTCCAAGCCAAACTTTTCCTGTTGATGCCGGTGTTCTTCACCATTTTCTTGGCAAACTTCCCAGTCGGCTTGGTGATTTACTGGACCTGGAACAACTTGCTCTCGATCACGCAGCAATACGTTATCATGAGGCGTATGGGTGTCTCTGTCGGTGGCGGAAAAGCCACCTAACACCATGATCGAGAATCCTAGTACAGCGATGAACGCCGAACTCGCGGCAGCGCACCACCTGTTTGCGCAGGAGTGCAGATTCGTGCGCGGCGTGGCACACCTTTCTGACTTACCCGAGCCGGGGCTGCAGGAAATTGCCTTCGCCGGTCGGTCTAACGTTGGCAAGTCTAGCCTACTCAATGCGCTGACCAACCGTAAAACTTTAGCGCGCACGAGCAACACACCGGGCCGCACACGTGAGCTTAACTTCTTTGATCTGGCCGGCAGGCTGATGCTGGTCGATCTACCTGGTTACGGGTATGCACGAGCCTCAAAAACCGAAATCACACGCTGGAACACAACCCTGCGCGAATATCTACGCGGTCGACCGAACCTGCAGCGCCTTTGCCTGCTGGTGGATTCCCGGCGCGGAATAAAGGATGGCGACCGCGCGATGATGGAAATACTCGACGCGTCAGCAGTCGTCTACCGTGTGATCCTGACGAAGGCCGACAAGCCAAAATCATCCGATCTCGTACAACTCATCGCAGCGGTGTCAGCAGAGATAACAAACCATCCGGCCGCCCTACCCGAGCCTATAGTGACCAGCGCGCGAAAATCCATCGGTATCGACGCCTTGCAAGTCGACCTCGCTTCGCTAGCGGACCCCGGTTGAATTGAGCTAAGTTCCCGCCAATCAGCAACCATAAGAACAAACGGACAAGATGATGGTCCAAGACAACGCGCCACCGCCCGAAGAATTGCTCGCCAAGGCCGGAGTCCTAGCCGAGGCACTTCCCTATATGCGCCAGTTCAATGGGCGTCGCTTTGTCATCAAATATGGTGGCCACGCCATGGGTAATACCCAACTGTCCGCCGCCTTTGCGCGAGACATCGTGCTACTGAAACAAGTTGGAATCGAGCCGGTCATCGTGCATGGCGGTGGCCCCCAAATTGGGGCCATGCTGGAACGCCTGAAAATTAAGAGCGAATTCATCGACGGCCTTCGGGTGACCGACGAGGAAACGGTCGAGATCGTCGAAATGGTTCTGTCGGGATCAATCAACAAGCAGATCGTATCAGCAATCAATGCCGCTGGCGGTCGGGCGGTCGGGCTATCTGGCAAGGATGGCGGCCTCATGTCGACACGCAAGCTGCGCCGCACGGAACGGGAGACCGACTCGAATATCGAGAAGATCCTCGATCTCGGTTTCGTAGGTGAGCCGTCCCGGATCGATCCCGAATTGCTAAACAGCCTCACCCGGTCGGACATCATCCCCGTGATCGCACCGATCGGGGTGGGCGACGACGGTGCAACCTATAACGTCAATGCCGACACGGCCGCCGGCGCCATTGCCTCAGCGCTCGAGGCAACTCGCCTCTTGATGCTAACGGATGTTATCGGCGTTATGGATAAGGACAGCAAACTGATCGCCGATATGGGAGTCGAGCAAGCGCGCCAACTGATCGCCGACGGCACCATAAGCGGCGGGATGATCCCGAAGGTGCAAACCTGCATAGACGCTGTCGAGAAGGATGTCGAAGCGTCCGTAATTATGGATGGCCGAGCAGCGCACTCCTTGCTGATAGAGATTTTTACTGAGCACGGTCTCGGCACCGCAATATGGGCATCTTAAACCGCTAAAAAACGCGAGTAACCTAGTTGGAGGCCTTGGGTTTCGTCGCTATCGGGCGTCATCTGTCGAACAAAAATATGACGCCAACAAGGTGAGGATTTTATGCTCGATCTAGAAGCGGCGACAAAAAATCACCCATAAAACAGGGTCGCGTCAGATCTCGATTTGAGAACGCTATGAAACCGATTACGAAACTCCGTGAGACCGAAAACTGGATTTTCGATCTCGACAATACCCTCTATCCAGCATCAACCGGGTTGATGGGGCAGGTGTCCTCACGAATGACCGCCTTCGTTGCCAATCTTATGGGGCTCGAACCAGAGCTAGCGCTGGCCGAGCAGAAACGAATGTTTCGCGAGTACGGCACCACGTTGCGTGGCCTTATGAACGACCATGCGGTCGACCCAACGGAATTCATGGACTATGTCCACGCCGTTGATTACACCCGCATCGATAAAAATCCGCGCCTGTCCCGAGTACTAGATGCATTGCCCGGACAGAAAATCATTTATACTAACGCCTCTGTTGCTCACGCCGAATCGGTTCTCGCTCGCCTAGGTGTTACGCAAGCGTTCAGTGGTATCTTCGACGTGGCTGCAGCGGACTATGTGCCCAAACCCCATCCCGATTCTTATGCTATGCTAGCCAGACGTCACGGTATCGATGCGGCGCATGCCGTTATGCTAGAAGATCTGGCGCATAATCTCGAACCGGCGGCGGCGATGGGTATGACCACTGTCTGGGTTTGCGACGACGGACACGCCGGCGCACATTGGGGTGAACCTGCCGACGACGCCGATTATGTTCATCATCGCACCGACGATCTGGTTGAATGGCTAGAGAACATCGTGACGAAGAATGGCTGACAGCCCCCGAAGAATCGAGCAAACCGCGTTGACAGAAGACCCCGCCCGCCGCCATCTTCGCGCCGCCAAACTAACCGCGTGCGAGTGCATGCGAACTGACGGGAAAAGATTATGAGCACGAGTGACCTTCAATCGGCGATCGACGCCGCATGGAACAACCGAGATGCGCTTACACCGGCGACAACCGGCGCCGACCGCGAAGCCGTTGAGACTGCGCTAGACCAGCTCGACAGTGGCGTCGCGCGCGTAGCTGAAAAACACGGTGACAATTGGATTGTACATGAGTGGCTTAAAAAGGCGGTCCTTCTTTCATTCCGACTCAATGACATGGAACTTATACACAACGGCCCGGGCACCGGCACATCTTGGTGGGACAAAGTGCCATCGAAGTTTGCCGGCTGGGGCACCTCGGAGTTCGAGGCCGCCGGTTTTCGAGCTGTCCCGAGCGCGGTCGTGCGTCACTCGGCGTTTATAGCGTCTGGCGCAGTCCTAATGCCAAGTTTCGTTAACCTGGGAGCGTATGTTGGCAGCGGCACCATGGTAGACACTTGGGCGACGGTCGGCAGCTGCGCCCAGATAGGATCCAATGTGCATTTATCGGGGGGGGCTGGCATCGGCGGCGTGCTCGAACCATTGCAGGCGAGCCCAGTAATCATAGAGGATAATTGCTTCATCGGTGCCCGCTCCGAAGTCGCCGAGGGCGTAATCGTCGAAGAGGGCGCCGTCCTATCCATGGGGGTCTATCTCGGCGCATCAACCAAGATCGTAGACCGCGAGACGGGTGAAACGAGCACAGGCCGCGTCCCGGCATACTCTGTCGTCGTACCCGGCACCCTACCTGGCCAGACCCTGCCCAACGGCAACCCGGGGCCGAGCCTTTACTGCGCGGTGATCGTCAAGCGCGTGGACGCCCAAACTCGCTCGAAGACGTCCATTAACGAGCTTCTGCGCGACTGACGCCGAAACCGTTATGAACCCCAACACCGCGACCGACGACCCAATCGCCCTCGCCAAGGAGCTAATCCGCTGCCCCAGCGTGACGCCGGAGGATGGCGGCGCCATCGACATTCTCGAATCGGCCCTCACCGGGCTCGGCTTTGAGTGCACACGCCTGCGCTTTTCCGACAGTGGTACCCCCGATGTGGATAACCTCTACGCTCGTCTCGGCCGGGGTGGGTCAAATTTCTGTTTTGCAGGCCATACGGATGTCGTGCCAGTCGGCGACACGGAAGCATGGTCACTGGACCCTTTCGCAGGTGAGGTGCGCAACGGCCATCTGTACGGGCGGGGCGCCGCCGATATGAAAAGTGCGATCGCAGCCTTCACGGTTGCTACTCACCGGGTGGTTGCCCGCTATGGCTCACCCGACAACTGGGACAAGCCCGGTTCAATCAGTTTCCTGATAACCGGCGACGAAGAAGGGCCGGCTATCAACGGCACCCGGAAAGTCCTCGACTGGATCACAGACAAGGGCGAGACCCTCGACGCCTGCCTCGTCGGTGAACCAA
>PBMH01000039.1 GCA_002722515.1 Alphaproteobacteria bacterium
CACCTGAAGTGCGTTGTCGGCGTCGATGGCGCGGAAAAGGTCGGGTAAAATCCTGTCCTCTGACCAGTCGCCGCCGCCGATGACATTACCCGCGCGCGCGGTGGCGAATGCGGGCGCATGGTTGCGATACTCGTAGATACCGCGCTTCCAGCCTGAACTAAGGATCTCTTGCGCGGCTTTAGAGGCACCATAGGGTTCGGTGCCGCCTAGCGGATCGGATTCCCGAAATGGCTTGCCACTATCATCATTGCGGTAGCATTTGTCGCTAGTGATCACCAGAATTGCGCGCAGTTCGCTGATGCCACCCAGTTTTTCCAAAAGATTTGCTGTACCCTGTACATTGGTTGCATAGGTGCCCAGCGGGTCACGATAGGCGCGCCGTACTAGGGATTGCGCAGCCATATGGATTACGATTTCGGGTTTGGCTACAGTGCAGGCGGTCTCGATCGCATCTAGGTCTCGAATGTCGCCGATCATTGAGTTGAGATGGGTCCAGTCTCCCAGATCGCAGAAAAGATTGGCACCCGATTCGGGGGCTAGCGCGAACCCGTGAACGTCTGCACCCAGCATTTCGAGCCAGGCACAAAGCCAAGCACCCTTGAAGCCAGTATGGCCGGTGACTAGTACCCTGCGTCCGCGCCAGAATTTTTGGTCGGGCGTACTCATATGGACGGGGCTTTTGTGCGCACCGGTCGGGATCGGCTGACAGTTCGTGATGCTGGCACATGCAGGAGATATCCAAGGGTCCCGAACAACCGTGCGAGATCGCGCCAAGCCTTCGCTCGGCGCAGCGTAAGCGCATTACCAATAGTTTTGGCTGTAAAGCGCAACAAACTGAGCAAGGCGATCGCCGTACAGGCGGCGGCTCCGTGATATTTCTGTTCGAGATAGAGTCGCGACCAGGCCATGTGCCAGTACTTCTCCCAGCGATAAGCTGCGCTCGGGCGCACCGAACCACCGCCGCTATGATTGACCACCGCCTGCGGGACTAGGATCGAACTGAATCCAGCCGTTCGAATGCGCATGCAGAAATCATCGTCTTCGTAATACAGAAAGATTGCTTCGTCGAAAGGTCCGATGCTGCGGTAGGAATCCATCCGAAGTAGGACAACCGCACCGGACAGGTGGTCCGCGCATATCGGGCCTTCAGGTGGTTGCTCGCCATCGCGCGGAGGCTGCAAGTGACGCCCGAATAAGGCCACGTCATGCGCGGGTTCATAAAGACCTGCATCGTCAAGGACTGTCGGAGCGAGAAGCGCGCTGTCCGGATATGTGTCGGCGGCCTCGATAAGCCGGGTAAGTGCCGTAGTATCAACGCGAGAATCCGGGTTCGCCAGCAGCGCAAATTCCCGGGCAACACTCATCAGTCCTAGATTGGCGCCCGCGCCATACCCAACGCCAACGCCGTTCTTGCGGATGATTGCGTCTGGGCGGGCCCGCCGGGCCAAGTCGGGTGTGTCGTCGTCGCTGGCGTTATCGATGATGACCACCTCTGCGCTGGCTCCTATCTCTGCGAGACAGTCCTTGATCACGGCGCGGCTATGGTGGGTCACGATCACGACTGAAACGCGCCGCCAAGGATCGTTTGATAACTCGGTCATGTGTTCAGTGCTGGTGGCCATGCCCGGAACAAGGTTCCTGCTTATCTTGAGGGACGAGGATTTTGGCCCCAGCGGCCGCGTCGGGACAAGTAATCTAACTTTATATCTGTTCAGCATTCTGTGGACGATTACGAACAACCGACAATCGCTGTCCGCGAGTCAACTGAAAACACTAAAGTGATACTCGTCCTACGCGGTGGCGATGCGTCCGACTGGCGATGCTGTAGGGTAGATAATCCACTAAAATACAAACCGATTCGCCATTGAATTTTTGCAACCGACTGCCCTTTTAGAAACACGAGCCATCAGAAAATCGTTCCCGATACAACAAGGTAACAGGTTCGAATTATTCCCGTTGTTGGACTGGTTTTCGAGGTTGTTGGTCGTTAGTCTGACGACTTCAAATTGCGCGCAAGCAACCCGTTGGAGGAGAAATATTATGGCGAAGGTGACGCTTGAGCAGGCGAACAAGATCATCGAAGTCGGGCAGTCTAAGGGGCGTGAGCTTGATATCGGCCCGCTAACCATCGTGGTCCTCGATGATGGCGGCCATCTAGTCTCGATGCAGCGCGAGGACAAAAGCGGAATTATGCGGTTCGAGATTGCGTTCGGGAAGGCTTGGGGCGGACTCGCCATTGGCCGTTCATCGCGTGCAAACGAGGCGGACTTCCTGACCCGCGAACATTTCGGTGTCGCGATCGCCGCCGCTTCGGGTGGGCGGGTTATTCCAGTGGCCGGTGGTGTGCTGATCCGCGATGCGGATGGCAATGTCGCAGGCGCCGTGGGTGTTACCGGCGACACGTCGGACAATGACGAGGTTTGTGCAGTTGCGGGGATCGAGGCTGCGGGTCTGACCGCTCAGGTTTAGGTCGAGCATAGGCTTTGGCAACTATTCGCTGCGCCGGCTGTAAATTCGAACAACGACCAAGAAGACCACCAAGCCTAGCGCTGTCGTGGCGGTCTGGGCCAATCCCATCTGTATAGATAGGTTGTGGGGAAGGTTGGCTACAATCATTGCCATTACGAAGGCCCAGCCCATATGCAGGCATCCGCTGAGCGCCGAGGCGGCCCCCGCGAAGGAAGACGGAACATCATTTAGCGCCTGTGCGTAGCAGTTAGCCAGCACTAACCCTGTCCCGAAGTTGGAAATTAGGATTGCCACAATGATCCAGCTCGGTGTCGCCTGACCGGTAACGGCCAGACCAATCTGGAGAAGTCCGCCGAGGACGCCCAGGGTGCTTCCTACACCGACGATTAAGTCGACCGGAAGGAAGCGAACTAGGCGACCGGAGGTGAAGCTGCCGGCGATGAAGGCGATAGGGATAACCATTAGGTAGGTGCCATAAAGCTTGGGGCTAACACCGAGCTGAATAATGAGAACGACAGGTGAGGCGGTCATGAAGACCTGAAAGAGTGCACTCTGGAACGAGATTGTCAGGCTGTAGCCGATGAAACCGGCGCGGCGGAACAGAGCTAAATAACCGCGGAAGAGTTGCAGCATGTCGACCCGCTTGCGCGCTGACGGCGGTAGTGTTTCTCCCAAGATTGGGATGGCCACCAATAGCGAGGCTGCGCTGGTAGCGGCGGTAGCAAAGAATGTGGCGCGCCAGTCGAATAGGGCTACCAATTCAGCTCCGATTAGTGGGGCGACCGCGGGGCCCACGCCGAGCGCTATCGCCACATAAGCCATGGTCTGCGCGGCGGCCTTTCCCTCGTTAGTATCACGCACGGTTGCGCGTCCTACGACGATGGATGCGCAGGCGCCCGCAGCCTGAAAGAAGCGGGCTATCAGAAGTTGCCAGATGTCCGTCGACATGGCGCACGCCATGCTGGCAACCATGAAGAGCGCGACACCACCCATGATTATGGGGCGGCGTCCGAATCGGTCAGATAGCGGCCCAACGACCAGCTGCATCAGCGCAAATGCGATCAGGTAGGCCGGGATGGTTAGCTGCGTTCGGCCGAGGCTCGTATTTAGGTCCTTTGCGATGTCAGGCACAGCCGGCAGGAAGATCGTCAGCGCCAGCTGGCTCGAGAACATCATTGCGAACAGAACCGCGAGAGAGGATTTTCGTTGCGCCATGCGCGGCTTCAATAGAGGTTCGCGTGTCGGGCGTGACCGCGCAGCAGGGTCAGGACAAAATCTATGGTGGGTGTTTGAATGCCTGCGATCATTTTATATACAGTGCGCCGGATCAGGCCTTTAGAACGGATGGCGGCTAGGTGCAGGCCATGCGCGATGGTGGAGACAATGTGTCCAGGCCGGCAAGGCTGGGCAGCCAGGGTGCCGCCGATTGCACCCGTGCCAACGATGTAGATCCGCAAAGGCACATCAGCTTGCGAGAGCATCATCGACCCAGCTTGCGAGGGCGAAGAGATCGGCGTCTCTATGGTGAAAGCCTACCAGTTGCACGCCCAACGGCATTCTATTAGCGGATAGGGCAGGCAGCGTGAGCGCCGGTGCCCCTATGCACGACGCTGGCGAGCACATGGCGGGGTGGCCTAAATTCTCCAGTCCGATAGGTGCCACCTCTGGCGCAGTCAGCCCAATGAGGCCATCAATCCGATTGGATACCGAGAGGTAAAGAGAGCGGAAATCCCGTTTCCAGGTTAGAGCTTTATGGTAGTCGTCGATGGTGATGTGCCGGGCTCGTTCGAGCAGGCATTCGATGCGAGCGTGAACCGATGCCCTTTGGCAGCGTATTCGAAAAAGGGCCAACGCATCTCAAATGCAGCGATCTCAGCAATACATGCGTCGGCGCCCGCAAAATGGTCTTCGAGCGATTGGAAGTCGTCGTTTTCGGAGGGCTCTGCGATATCGATACCGGCGTTGGATAGTTTCGATAGCGCGCTCTCAAATGCCGACCTTACGGCTGAATCGGCTATTTCCCACCCGGGGGTGTACATGCGCAACAGCCTTTTAGGCGCATGCGGAGTTGGTGGACTAGATGGCCCGTTTAGGCCATATAGCCCAGGGACAGGTCCAGTTTCGTGCGATAATGCATGCAGAATTTGCCACGCATCTTCAAGTGAATGGGCATGAATTCCAACGTGCTCGCCCGATGGTGAAAATGGGTGGATCGCGTCCTGCCGAATCACACCGAAGGTTGGCTTGACTCCCACATGAGCACAGTAGCTTGCTGGGCGCATAACTGAGGACATGAGCTGAGTCCCGATTGCGGCCGGCAAAATTCCTGCGCCCACCGCTGCAGCTGAACCGCTCGAAGAGGTTCCCGGCGTTCGCTCTAAATCATAGGGATTTCGGGTCGGCGCGATTTCGCCGTACGCGAACTCAGTGGTCGTAGTTTTTCCTACTAGCACGGCACCCAAACGTTTGAGTGCGGCTGTTACGGGTGCGTCGTATTCTGGTGTCCAATTGTTAAATATTTGGCTACCCGATTGGGTTGCCACGCCAGCTGTTTGGATTAGATCCTTCAGGCCGATCGGAAGCCCGTCGATTGGCGAAAGTTGTTTCCCGTTGCGGTAGCGCTCTGTCGCCGCATCTGCGGCTATTCTTGCGTCGTCGATCGACAAAGTAACGAACGCACAAATTTTTTGTTCGACGGATTCGAGGCGTTGCAAACAAGCCTCAAGGTGTTCGCGCGGGGTCTCCGCTCCTCTGCTATACGCATCGATCGAGTCGCGGAACGACCGAGTGTGTTTGGAGCTGGCCCCGTAAGAAATAGGACGTTCGGTTAACATAGTTCTAGGGCTACAAAATCTCCAAAACTGCTTCAGGGGGGCGTCCTAAACGGGCTTGGCCATTTGTTACTACGATTGGGCGTTCCATTAGGATGGGGAATTTCAGAATCGCTTCAATAATTTCATCTTCAGTTGTAGCAGGATCGCCCAGATTGAGCTGTTTATATGGGGCCTCGTTCTTCCGAAGAAGGTCGCGTGCTGAAATGCCCAAGAGATCCAGCAATTGGCGCAACTCGATATCGTCGGGAGGTTCCTTCAAATACTCTATGACGGAAACGTCAAGGCCCCGCGATTCAAGAAGGTCCAGTGTTGCGCGTGACTTACTGCATCGTGGATTGTGATAGATATCAATACTAACGAAGTTGTCCATTATAGGTCGTCTCTGGTGTGAGCTTCTGCTGATGAGTGGGCGGCAATGTCGCGAGCAGGCGTTCCGCCTTTTATATTTGAACCACTGGGGTTCCATGTACAAATTGGAGCGTCAGTGGCCCAAGTTGTTTTGTATACGCCGGGAACAAAGTACTCGATAAATACGAGCTCCTCTTCACTGTCGTTTATAATGAAATGACGTTCATAGTCATAAATGTAAATAGTATCACCAGCCTTAACCTTATGGGGCACTTCGTTTAGGTGAAAGGTGGCTGCGCCTTTCAATATTACTTGGAAATGCTCGGCACCTTCATGGTGGTGGTTAGAGGCCATAGTTCCTGGCGGGTATATGATCATCTCGCCCTTGGCAACTTTTGTCCCTGAAAGTTTTGGGGTGAGCATATAAATGCGTTTGCGCGCATCAAACTCTGAGTTGAGAACAGGTTCATTTGTCCAATCGACGCAACTGAGACCAGATGCTGTTTCACTCCAATTTGGATCAAAACGGTTTGCCTCCGGAACTATTGCACGAAAAATTATAGCGCCATCAGAACTTGTTATTTTAGTATCAATGCCGTTTGGCAGTAGCAGGAAATGGTCTTTATTAATTTCCGTGTCTGTATTTTCAATCAGCAGTTTTGCTGTTCCTTCGAGAACGTGTGCCCAACCCATATCCTCGTGGGTGACACTAAAATCAATGCTGCTACCGGGGCCGATATGCCAGATTTCAGTTAAAACAGAATCTGAATTCACCCTTTCAGGGGTGATTAGCCTCTGTATATGAACGCTGTCTTTTAAGGCCTCTTTTGAGACATCGTCTTTATTAAAAATGACTGCCATGGGGTCCCTAAAAAATTACACGAGTTTATTTGTCGTTCGGCGGTGCCACGGCAATCATATCAATCTCAATGCGGGCCCCGGGTGAACTGAGATTGTTGATGCAAACCATTGAGCTTGCTGGCTTCCAGTCCCCCATATACTCGGCCATAACTGCGTGCATATCGTCGGCCTCGCGCATGTCAGTTAAATACTTGGTGACCTTCACAACATTATTCCAAGTAAGTCCGCATGCATCTAGCGATAATTTTATGTCGTCCATCGCCCTTCGGGTTTGTTCAGAAATATCGTCGGGCAGTTCGTGTTCTTCGTGGACATGAGGATGGCTGTGGTAAAGCGGTATTGCGGTCGAACCAGAGATAAACAGGATATCTCCGCCGCCCTGGACGCGAATTGATGGCGAGTATGGCAGTTTATCTGCCTGACTAGGATCAGGGTGTATCGCTGTGATTTTCAAATCGCCCTCCTGGGAAAGTAAGCAGGGCACGGAATTCCGTGCCCTGCTGTTTTAGTTATCAGACAACCTGTACCAGGCGACAGGTTCCGGCCCCTAGCTCATTCCTGCTGTTTTTGGGAGCCACATCACTATGTCTGGGAAAACCGTTATCAGGGCCACCAATAGCAATGTAACAATGAAGTACGGCGCAACACCTTTGAATATTTTTGTGAGGGGCACGTCGGGAGCCATTTTTGCCATGACATACACGTTGATACCAACTGGCGGTGTTATTAGAGCAAGCTCTGACATAATTACCGAATAAACCCCATACCAAACGGGGCTATAGCCAAACCCAAGGATGATCGGGAACGTGAAGGGGATTGTCAGGATCAACATGCCCCATACGTCTAAAACCATACCAAGAACAATGAAAATTAGGCTTAACGACAGCATAACTGTGAAAGCGCTAAAGTCCTGAACTTCCATCCACTCTAACAGGCCTTGGGTTAGCTCTGTTTGAACGACAAATTTACCCATCATGTGACCGCCACAGATGATAACGAAAATCATCCCGGAGGTTTGCATCGACTTAAGAAGCGAGACCCTGAGATTCGTCCAATTTAACCGCCGCATGCATAAGGCAATTACCATCAGGCAAAAAACGCCAACGCCGGCCGCTTCAGTAGGGGTAAAGATTCCTGCGTAAATTCCACCAATAACTACAATGAAGGTGCCAAAAATAGGGGCCATTTTGTTAAGCGACGAAACTTTTTCTACAAAAGTAAATTTCTCACCAACAGGGCCAAGCTCTGGTTTGATTTTGCAAATAATAATAATCGTGATGGCATAACCAAGCGTCATCAGTATTCCCGGGATAATCCCAGCGATAAATAGTGCTCCAATTGATGTCTCAGTTAGAACGCCATATCCGATTAGGATGATGCTCGGAGGTATCAAAATACCAAGTGTCCCGGCGGCGCTGATACATCCCGTGGCTAGGGCATCGTCGTATTTGTATTTCTGCATCGCAGGAATACACATCGGCCCCATGGTTGCCACTGCAGTTACACTTCCCCCTGATACAGCGCCAAAACCTGCGCAGGCAACAACAGAAGAAATGGCCAAGCCACCTGGCAGCCGACCGAGCCATCGGTAAACACATTCGTAAAGGTCGGTTGCGATGTTGGTCCGCTGAACAAGCTGCCCCATCATGAAATAGAGTGGTACTGCCACCATCACAAAGTTGGCCCCTACATCTGTGAACGTCACCGCAATCTGCGTTTCGGCATGTGTAGGTCCGCCTACAACAAAAAGCCCGATAGAAGCGGTAACAAGCATCGCAAAGGCTATTGGGACACCTAGGACAATTATCCCAAGCATTCCAACGAAACCGAGAATTCCAATGAGGCTAGGGTCCATAATTAATCCTCGAATATATTGCTTTCAACGTGCGTGAAAGCCTCGGTTTTCATGAAAACGGCTATTGTGCGAAGCGAAAAGTACACAATTAGTAGAACGCTTATTACAAACATTGTAAGCGTCCAGAGCCAGTAAGGAAGTTCTAGGTATTCTGTGACCCTGTCGAGCTCATAGTCGAACAGGAATTCTTCCCAGCCATGGCGCGCCAGGAGAAAAAAAATAAAAATCGCAGAGGCGCAATAGAAGAGAGACATCAATCTTTGCGATTTAGGGTTAACCGCACCGATTAGTAGTTCCATTCGAACATGTCCATGGGAGCGAGTGCACTCTGGAATAGCGAATAGAAAGACGAGCAGAAGACCCCACTCCGTGAATTCCATGCCCCAAATAAACGGGCTATTGAAGATATAACGGAGGCCAACATCGACAATAACAACAAGAGAAATTGCCGGAAGTATAATTAGACCACCGATTTTATCGAGTGTGCCCGTTATTTTCGAAAGCCAAAGCTCAACGTTTTCCATATTGCCACCTTAAATACCCGGCCAGGACGGTATCCTGGCCGGGTGTTTAACGATTTAAGCTTACTTTAGTAGAGACCTTGCGCGGGGCTATTGGCTGCCTCCGCCATAACGTCATTGGCTGGCATAGCCGCATATTTGGCTGCAAGCTTCTTGACGTCTGCAATAAATGCTTTTGCAGGTAGTCCCTTTTTCTCGTTCTTAGCGATGAATCGAGCCTCAATTGGTGCAACTGCCGCTTTCCAGCGGTCGAGTTCAGCAGCCGACATATTGATGACCTCGGTTTCACCCATACCTACCATCTTGTCTAGGTTCTTCTTATCGTAGAGGTCATAAAAGCCCATGCCCTCTGCAATCGCCATTTGCCGAGCCCAGTTGTTCCAGACGACCTTTAGGTCTGCTGGAAGGCTGTTGTACCAATCGGCACTAAGGCAATACTCGATCGTGAGAAGATTAAAACCGTTAAAGGTACGGTACTTTGTTACCTCGTGGGTTTTAAAGATAAGGGCAATAGCATCACTAAAGTGAATGCCGTCAAGCGTCCCTCTCTGCATTGCGGTGTAGGAATCTGCACCCGGCATGGAAACCTGGGTACCACCAATGGCCGCAATAATTTCTGAGTGGATTCCGCCACCTGCACGGATTTTCATGCCCTTAGCGTCTGCCAAACTTCTCACCGGCTTATTGGTCCAAAGGTGATACGGGCTGGTGTGAGCTACGCGAGCGATTTTTACCTTGAAACGCTCATGCTCGTCTTTCAGGTACTTCCCAAAAAGATGTTCCGCGGTTGCGATTGCTTCATGGGAGTTATTGAAAAGGAAAGGCAAACCGAGACCGTGGACAAGATTGTAGTCTTTGGCCGTATAGAGAGAGAAGCACGGTGCGTAATCAGAAAGCCCGGTTCGGGTTGCCTTGCGGCCTTCTTTTACGCCATGGACAGTCTTGGACCACGTGTCCTTAACCTTGATTTTGCCGCCGGACATCTCTTCTAGCCGATCAAAACCTTTCCGTTGCAGTTTCGAGATACCTGCAACTGGCGGGAGATGGCTGGACGTCCTAAGGGTAATAACAGGACCATCATAGGTTACTTTATTATTATTCCCATAATTTCCGGTCCCGTTGAACCAGGCAGTTGCGCTTCCTAGAAGTTTCTCGGCTTCGGCCGCATTAGACCCTGTTGGGCCTGCATAGGCAGCGCCGCTGGCGAGCATTGCGAAGCCCGCAGCCGCAGCAGCTATGGTTAGGTTACTTTTTTTCATCACTTCCCTCCTGTTTAAGAACTTCATTAACTCATGCGGTACATGACACATAATTTATTCCGCACGATCGTTACACACATCCACTGTCAAACCTTAGCCGAACTTGAGTTCTTTTTTAAGCAAGTTCACATGAACAGCAGAATCCCTACAAATCTCCAATAACGTAACCTTATTTTATTGCAAGCGGATTCACCGGTGAGCCGACTGCGCCGGTTATTGGCAGAGCTGGCGCAACGAACATGAATTCGTAGACCTTATCCTCGGCACAATCGTCGGCGATATCCTTTAGATAGAAAATCTCACCCATCGTCAGGCCTAGGATCGGAATAGCGATCCAGTGCCACGGCTGGTTGATGTTTTCGTCGGTCTCGCATGGGCGGACCTCATTGCCCCACGTGTCGGACGCGTAGCCGGCTATTTCCTTGTTGTATATCCAATCGAGGGTCTCGAACGCCATGCCCGGCGCATCTCCACCCGCATAGCCGTCCCAGCTACCGTCATTGAGGCAGCGTTCCATCATGCCAGTCCGCAAGACGACAAAGTCACCCTTGCGCACTTCGACACCTTGCTCCTCGCAGGCCTCGTCAAGGTCCTTATTGGTTATCGGATAGCCGTCTTCCAGACAATCGATGCCCTTCACGCGCGGAAGGTCGAGGAAGACGCCGCGGCCAGTCATCTTGGCCTTGGTTTTCTCGATTCCTGCCTTCTGTGCGCCAGCAGTGGTGACCTCGCGGCAGTCATACCCGTTCCACATGAAGTCCTTATAGAAGACGTGCCCCAAGCCGTCCCACTGGGTACCGCACTGAAGTGGCATCATGATCAGGTCGTCCGCGCCGCGGATGCCACGATGGTCAAGTACGCCTGCATAGGCGTCTGTGCCCGTGCGAGTCATCATGTGGATAGGGTTGAACCTACCCATGGCGGGATACGGTGTCTTGGCGCCCTGGGGACCAAACTGGTCGTAGTTAAGCCCCATGGACATGACTTTACCCTTCTTGACGAGTTGGGCTGCTCCGACGACATCCTCGTTTGTGGTGTAGTTCAGAGTTCCAATCTCGTCGTCGTCGCCCCATTTGCCCCAGTTCTTGTATTTCTGGGCGTACTCTTCAAGCAGCTCGTGCGTGACGCGCATGTCACTATTCGGATTTGACATCGTGCAGTTTCCTTCGATTTAGCGGTTAGTTTGATGAATTCTGAGCATACTATTTGGCGTCACAGACGATCTTGGAATTGGCCCGCTGCGGAAAATCTCGGCCAGCATAGGCATGAGACATCCGAAAGCCTCGTCCGGATCAGACGGATCGCAAACTTGGTCTGGCAGAATCTTCAATCGGAAGTGCCGTCATTTTTCCTCCCTGCCGCCCGTTTGCGAACGATCGTGAAGGATATTCAATCAAGCGTTTGATTGAGTCAAACGTCTTACGTCAACGCGTGCCGGATTCCAGAACTTCCGCCGCCCAATCGACCATGTATTCAACCGCCAGCGCGCCATGATCGACCTGACAATGCTCAATACCCCCATCGTCGACCGTGAATACCTTGAGCTCAGCGCGTTGGCTCTTGGCGGCATCGCGGATAGTTTTTTGGGCCATTTCTAGGGGGATCTGTCGGTCGCCCTCGCCATGCAATACCAATATGGGGCACTGGATATTGGGTACGGCCTCTTCGAGGTTCATTCTGTCCACCACCTCGAGGATTTCCTCTGCGGAGTTGGTGCCGAACACCCAGTTCATGTGCTCTTCCCAGTGCGATACGGAAAGTTTGGTTCCGGTTCCGTCGAGGCGGCCGCGGGTGATCTTGCCGTAGTCATTGATGGCACCCCAGGCAATCGCGCATTTGAGCCGATGCTCGAAACCCGCCGCGCGCGGTACGTAGTATCCGCCGAGGCTTATGCCGGCCATGCCGACCCGGTCAGAATCCACATCTGTGCGGGTCTCGAGATAATCCACGGCCGCACCGGCAGGTACCTCAGTCTCAGGGAATAGCTTCAGGCCGCGCAGACGCAGCGCCTCGCCGACGCCGGGATGATCGATTAGCAGGGTGGAGATACCGCGCGCGGCATAAGCCTTGGCTACGCCTGCCAGATAGAGAAACTCCTTCATCACGTCGAGGCCGTCGAAATGGATTATGCAGGGTGGCGGACCATCGCCCGTTACCGCACCTGGATCAGCTGGATAGAACAGCGCCGGCAGGCTGGTGTCTTCTCCATTATGTGAGTATGGCACCTCGACCCACTCGATCGGACCGTCTTGGCGCTCAACACCCTTCCGGAAAACCTCGAGCATATGTTTGTAAGTTTCGATCCGGATCGGCGCCTCGGACTTGCACATGCGCTCGGCGGTCATAAAATAGACGGCGGCCCGAAGATATTTCGCGCTGGCGCTGATCCGGCGCCCGGCCGCGTCGTCCTCGTCGGCCAGCCGCTCGCTGCGCTCGCCTAGCATCATCCATTGCTTATGCCAGGCATCGTTAGCGTCGTCGTCATTAGCGGCGGCCATAGTCTTGAGCGGCTTTAGTGCCTCGTCGACCTCCGACAGGACAGCGCCAGCGTTGATTGCCATCACGGCGGCCATGGACCATGGATAATTGTCGGGGAAATACTCGAACATCATGTGATTGCACTCCCTTGGATTGGAACCGGGATTTTTTGCCCCGTGTTAGTTGCGTTTCTAGTTGCTGGATAGCTCCGACATAACTTCGTAGAGATCAGCCTGAGACTCGAAGCCAATTCCGGGCCGATCAGGGTCGAGCTTGAGATACCCGTCAATGATCTCTGCGTCGTCAGCAAAGCCGGAGAACATGCCGAAGGTGTTCGGATAGGATTCACATAACAGCATGCCCAGCCCAGCGGCGATGTGCAGCGACATCTGATTGCCGCCGTGGGGCATAACTGAGCTACCGACGGCCCAACCGGTGCCGTGTAACATTTCGATCGTGCGCGCAACGGCGACTACGCCATAACTTTGGGGCGGGTCGATCTGCAGCACGTCGTGGTTTGGTCGCATGCCTCCAAAGGTGATGAGGTTTCTCATATCCTGCTGAGAGAATAGATTTTCGCCCGTCGCCAGCGGCGGTTCGTAGGTCTCTGCCAGCTCGGTCATCAGCGCATAGTCGAGCGGGTCGGTAGGCTCTTCGTACCAGCGAAGTTTATACGGAGCCAACGCCCCGGCATAAGCTCTGGCTTCGTCGGGGGTGAGCCCACAATTGGCGTCTACGGCCAGGTTCCAGCCGTCATTACCAACGAGGTTAAGGACTGCCTCGAGACGCTCGATGTCTTCCGAGATTGGAGCGCCGCCGACCTTCATTTTGAGTTGGGTGTAGCCCATGTCGAGATACCCACGCATCTCGTCGAGTAGCTCGGGGATGCCTTTACCGGGCGCGTACCAGCCTCCACCCACATAGACGAACATGTCGGGCTTGGCGCCGCCCGGGTTGTAGCGGTCGGCGATGGCCTGGTAGGCGGGTTTTTCTTCAATCTTGGCGATTGCGTCCCAGACCGCGACCTCGATGGTGCCGATGCCGACCGACCGGTCGGAATGGCCGCCTGGCTTCTCGCCCTGCATCATGGCCGCCAGAATCGCCTCGGGGTTGAAATTGTCCCGCGCCTCATCAATCAGGCTATCCGGGTCGGCATCTATGATTCGCGGTATGAACCGCGACCGCATCTGCGCGCCGCAGGCATAGCGCCCAGTGGAGTTAAAGGCATAGCCGACAACGGGCTTGCCGTCGCGGATCACGTCGGTGATCACGGCGACAATGGAGGTGGTCATTTGACTGAAATCAAACACCGCATTGCGCAGGTTGGAGTTCAGGGGGATCGCGGTCTCGCGGATATCGGTGATCTGCATGATTGCTTTTTACGATGTCGGGGCGCGGACGCCAAATGTACTTTTAAGGCGCCGTGCCCGAGAACCGTTCCTTGACTTCGCGCCTTAGAACCTTTCCCACGGCGCTGCGCGGTAGTTCCTCGATCAGATGCACTGCCTTGGGTGCCTTCACCGATCCGAGTTCTGCCTTGGCGTGGGCAATCAGATCTTCGGCGCTGGCTGACGCGCCCTCTCGGAGCTGCACGGCGGCCTCTACGCGCTCGCCCCAGTGATCATGTTCGGCTCCAAAGACCACGCATTCATAGACGTCGTGGTGGCGCACGAGCGCGCCTTCGACATCGGTCGGATAGACATTGAACCCGCCCGAGATGATTACGTCGCGCAGCCGGTCCCTCAGGAACAGGTAGCCGCGCTCGTCGATCAACCCGCCGTCTCCGGTGTGCAGCCAGCCGTCCTTAAAGACTTCCGCCGTCGCATTCGGGTTTTTGTAGTAACCCGTCATCGTAAGGCCGCCACGCACGACGACCTCGCCGGTCTTGCCGGTCGGGAGAATGTTGCCATCGGGGTCCATGATCTCCACTCGCATCAGCGGCGTCGCCCGGCCCACCGAGCCGTTGTTGGCGTCCATCTCCAATTCGGCTGCCGTCATGGTTGTGCAGACCGAGGAGGCCTCTGTCTGGCCGTACAGCGTCTCGAGTGCGCGGGGAAAAACCTGCTGTGCCTCGCGTACCTTTTCCGGCGGCATGGGGGCGGCGCCGTATATTAGGTGGCGCAGGTTAGGAAATTTGCGCCGCGCGATATCTGGATCGGCCATTGTCTTGTAAATCATGGTAGGCGGCATAAAGATCGTGCTAACCCTGCGGTGCTCAAAAGAGTGTAAGATGCGGTCTGGGTCTGGCGTTGGTAGGACGATATTGCGCCCGCCGACGGCGAAGATCGGCAGCATCAGGATGAAGGCTGCGTGGCTGACCGGTGCCGCAGCCGCCTGGATGTCTTCGGCGTTCAGGCCAAATACCGACAGGACGGTGCCGACCAGCGTGGTTCCAGTCCGGTAGGGCTGCATCACCGCCTTGGGTAGGCCCGTCGAGCCACCGGTGAACTTGATCGCCTGCAGATCTCTGTTCTGGTCAAGCAGATGGCGTTCAGGCCGTTTTCCGCGATACGCATCGATCAGCCCGTCGACGGTATCGTCGCCATGGGACCGACCATTCGTCTCGGCGACGATGAATGGCATGTCGCCGATATCGAAAGCGTCGCGCGCGGCGTCGTCGGCGATCATTAGATCCGGCTCGACAAGATCCATCAGGGCGGTGTTCTCAGCCTTGCCTGAGCGCGGGTTCACAGCCACCCAGATATGACCCGCCAGATGGGTTGCCAGGATCGCAACCACGTGCTGGAGATTGTTGAAACCGCATGCGCCGATTCTGGCCTGCGGTGTCGGCAAGCGCTCCTGCAGTGCGGCGGCGAGTGCTTCGACCCGCGCCAATAGTTCGCGATAAGTTAGCTGTGTTGTATCGTCCTCGAGCGCTATCCCGTCAGGATTGATCTGGTGGCCCCGGTAAAGCGTGTCGATGGGTAACATGGGGTGTTCTTTTCATAGTCTACGTCGGATGCGTATTATAAGCGTAGCAAACCAAATGCTGGGCGCACCATAGAGCGCGCCACGGTCTCACATTCTGGGGGGTGAGTATGGCGAAGAAGATCGAACATTGTCACTGGCCCGACGCGCCCGATATCTGGATGCCCTATGCGCCGGCAATCAAGGTTACCGGCGG
Source organism: Alphaproteobacteria bacterium (assembly GCA_002722515.1). Lineage (GTDB taxonomy): Bacteria > Pseudomonadota > Alphaproteobacteria > UBA6615 > UBA6615 > UBA8079. The sequence continues at coordinate 15,750 of PBMH01000039.1, forward strand.
CACGACTGTCTATCTTGCGGGTGTGACGGCAGCGCCGGTCTACCACAGCCACCCTCATGTGCCTCAGGAGTTCGCCGACATGCCCGCCGACATGGACGGGCAGGCCCGCGCGGTGCTAGGGAATCTCAGGAGTGGACTCGACGCTGTCGGCGCGACCTTTGACGACATCGTCACCGCCGATCGGTTCCTAACGGACATGGAACAGCAGGATGATCTCAACCGGGTGTGGGCCGAATATTTCGGCGATTCCAAGCCAGCCACTACTACGGTGCAAGTCGTTCGACTCGCGACGGACCCGCGTTGCGTCCTCGAGGTCAACGCGATAGCCGTGATCGACTGAACTGGTGCGACCAGTGTGGCGACGACCGCGTCGTGTGCCGATCGATGAGGTTTGTGGGGAATCAATGGTGCCGTCGGAGTGAATTGAACACTCGACCTCACCATTACCAATGGTGCGCTCTACCCCTGAGCTACGGCGGCACAATGTTCGAAAACGCGCGGTTTATGCCATGAGCATAGCCCTGCAGCAAGGCTCCGGTTGGCGCACAATGCGCGCCGTGCAAAAATTGTTGCGGATCGGTTCACAATCCCGGCAGAGCCTGCAGCATTGGTCGACCTTTTATATAAGGAGTTACAATGTAACCGTCGGCGTCCTTTTTACGACGCGTTATCCGAGTAGTCATAACATCCACAATGGAGCCCCCCATGTTTAACCTCGTGAACCCCGATACCCTGCCGGCACCCGCCAGCAACTACAGCCACATCGTCGAGGTGCCAGAAGGTGCGCGGCTGGTGTTTCTCTCGGGCCAGGTTGGAATCGACGCAGGCGGCAGGTGTGCAGATGATTTTTCTAGCCAATGCAACCAGGTATTTGGCAACATAAAGGCGGCATTGGCGGCGATGGAAATGCAGATGTCTAATCTCGTGCGACTCAACGCTTACCTAACCAACGCGGACGATGTAAGTGAGTTCCGGGACATCCGGGACGCTTGGATGGAGGGCCACGCCGCCGCGTCTACGCTCGTAATGGTGCCCGCTCTGGCTGCCCCCAACTGGGTCGTCGAGATCGAAGCGGTCGCATCGCAGTCGAAATAGCAGACATTTGATGAGCGACGATGAGCACACGAGTGGCAAAAAGAGCGACAGGCAGTTGGAGCGCGCGCGCGCACGTGCCACGCGTCAGGCAGAGGCACTGCGCGAGAACCTGCGCAAGCGTAATGCCCAGCGCCGAGGTCGCCGACCGGAAGTACCCGACTCCGGATCGTCCTCCGACAATACATAGGAACTTAACATACTGAATTAAAAAGAATAATTATTATCCACTGGGCGTGCTTGAGGGCCGGTAGGCCATCGGCTAAAAGCGATGTAGGTAATTGTCTGGCCACTTGCGTGGTCAGGAAAGGTCCTTGGGAGGTTCGTTTCATGCCGATCATGCCCGACAGCTGGATCCGGAAGATGTCTCACGGCGAGAATATGATTGAGCCATTCGTCGATGAACAGACCCGTGAAGGGGTAATCTCCTACGGCCTGTCGTCCTATGGCTACGATGCCCGCGTTTCGAACGAGTTCAAGATTTTTACCAACGTTCATTCCGTCACGGTTGATCCGAAGAACTTTAATGCCGAAAGCTTCGTTGACCGCCAGACGGATGTTTGTGTGATTCCGCCTAATTCCTTCGCACTGGCGCGCACGGTCGAATATTTCCGCATTCCCCGCGACGTGCTGGTGATTTGCCTAGGTAAGTCGACCTATGCTCGCTGTGGCATCATCGTGAATGTTACCCCTCTCGAACCCGAATGGGAGGGTCATGTGACGCTGGAATTCTCCAATACCACCCCGTTGCCGGCGAAGATTTATGCCAATGAGGGCGCGTGCCAGTTCCTGTTCCTGAAGGGGGAGGGCGCGCCCGAGGTGTCCTACGCAGATCGCAAGGGCAAGTACATGCATCAGCGCGGTATTACGGTGCCCAAGCTCTGATGGCGCGATAATAGTGCGTGCCGCACTACGACATGCAAATGCCGTAATCCGCGCTCATCGGTTATGTGCGTTACAATAGCAGCCGTTAGCGAGACGATATGGACAAGATTAGGATCCGGGGTGGGCACAAGCTGAACGGCGTCATTCGGATCGGCGGTGCGAAGAATGCAGCTCTGCCTCTGATGGCGGCGAGCTTGCTGACCGACGAAGCGCTGGTTCTTTCGAACGTACCCCATCTTGCGGACATTACCACGATGGCTAATCTTTTAGGTCAGCACGGCGTAAAGGTTTCTCTAGAAGGGCATTCTGGTGATGACGGGCATGCGGGTCGTACGATTTCGCTCGCCGCTGGCAAGATCACAAACACCAAGGCGCCCTATGACTTGGTTCGCCGGATGCGCGCTTCTGTATTGGTTCTTGGACCAATCGTCGCGCGCGAGGGCGAGGCGACAGTGTCGTTGCCGGGTGGCTGCGCCATCGGCACCCGGCCGGTCGATATCCACTTGTCGGGCCTTGAGGCGCTGGGTGCCGAGATCGAGGTTGAAGCGGGCTATATCCGTGCCAGCGCCCCTAAGGGGTTGCGTGGCGCGCAATACGTTTTTCCGAAGGTCTCGGTCGGGGCAACTGAAAATTTGATTCTCGCTGCTTGCTTGGCGCAGGGTGAGACGATTTTTGAGAATGCAGCGCGCGAGCCGGAAATCACAGATCTCTGCGAATGCCTCATCGCAATGGGCGCGAAGATTGATGGCGTCGGCACCGCTATCCTGACCATAACCGGGGTCGACCGACTGCACGGCGCCGAGCATGCAATCATGCCCGATAGGATCGAGGCGGGGACCTATGCCATGGCGGCTGCGATAACGGGCGGTACGGTCGAACTAGAGGGCGCGCGGCTCGATCATATTGATGCAGCTGCGGCCCATTTGCGTAAGACCGGTACCATGATCGAGACCTGCAATGGAGGTGTCTTTGTCAGTCGTGAAAACACGGATTTGCGCAGCGTGGATGTTGAGACCGATCCATATCCCGCCTTTCCAACAGATCTGCAGGCGCAGTTCATGGCGCTCATGGCGACTGCGAGGGGCACCTCGGTGATCACCGAGACCATTTTCGAGAACCGGTTCATGCATGTGCCAGAACTCCAACGCATGGGCGCCGAAGTGACTCTGCAGGGCAACACTGCAACCTTGCGCGGGGTTGATCAGCTCCACGGTGCGCCGGTAATGGCTTCGGACCTGCGGGCCAGTGCTTCGCTGGTTCTGGCCGGGCTCGCCGCCGATGGCGTAACGGAAGTGCGGCGTATCTACCATCTCGATCGCGGCTATGAACGCCTAGAGGAGAAGCTCCGCATCGTGGGTGCGGATGTTGAACGGGTCGAGGACAGCTAATGCGGACCGATGCTCCCCTGCTGAAGCTCGCCGCTACCGATAAAACGGACTTGGAGGTTGTATCCGGGGTGCTGCAGGGTGCGATCATTCCCGTCGGGGAAATGGCCTATGTACTGGTTGATAGGGCCTTTGTTCTTGTCGCCAACCGGTTTCGTTGGGAGGTCGGGAACACCGGCAAAAATGGCGAACGAGTCAATGCTGGCGTTACCTTTTCCAACGTGATGGATGTGAAATGCCGGGGCATTGATTTCCGCGACCGGGGAGCGTTTTTGGAGTTGCTCGCCATTATCTGCGAGCCCGAGGGTGGAAATTGCCGACCTACCGTACAATTGACCTTCTCCGGAGATACGGCTATTCGGCTTCAAACAACCGGACTTCTCTGTCATCTGGAGGATTTTGGTGAACCCTGGCCGACCAATTGGCGGCCCGAGCACGCGGGCAAATAGTACCTCTGTCATTTGTCACGAGGGCGCTGGCCCGTAACGTTGGGCTGGGCCACATTTTTTCGTGTCGGACGAATCAGTTTGGAAGGTGTGTTGTGGCGACCAAGACTGAGAAACTTATCCTTGCGCTTCCCAAGGGTCGGATTCTGGGCGAAGTGATGCCGTTACTCCAGCACGTGGGCATTGAACCCGAAGCGGCGTTTCACGACCCGGGATCGCGGCTGCTGCGTTTTGAGACCTCGGTCCCCGGCGTTGACATCATTCGCGTACGCGCGTTCGACGTGGCGACATTTGTCGCCTTTGGGGCCGCACATTTCGGCGTTGCCGGCAGCGATGTTATTATGGAGTTCGACTATCCAGAGCTCTATGCGCCGATCGATCTCGATATCGGAAAGTGCCGCCTCGCGGTTGCTGCTCCGCAGTCCGTCGTCGCGGCAGATGACCCCGCCCGCTGGAGCCACGTGCGCGTGGCCACCAAATATCCAAATATGACCCAGGTTCACTTTGCGCGCCGGGGCGTGCAGGCCGAATGCATTAAGCTCAACGGATCGATTGAACTCGCGCCGTCACTGGGCCTGTGTCGGCGGATCGTTGATCTGGTCTCAACTGGTTCAACCCTTAAGGCGAACGGGCTGGTGGAGATCGAGACCATTGCCGAGATCAGTTCGCGCCTGGTGGTTAACCGCGCGGCATTGAAGATTCGCGCGACGGAGGTTACGGGCTGGATCGACCGGTTCCGTGATGCCGCCCAGGAAACCCAAGATGTCGCGTAGGCTTGATGCCACGCATGCCGATTTCGACATGTTGTTCGAAGCGCTGCTGGCCGAACGGCGCGAGGCGAACGTGGATGTGCGAGCAGATGTAGAGGCTATTATCACCCGCGTTCGGTCCGAGGGAGATGTCGCGCTGCTGGCGTTCACCGAGAAGTTCGATAGGCTAACAACCTCTGCCGACCGCCTGCGTTTGGAAGCACATGAAATTGCGGCTGCGCGGGACACGTGTGACGCTGCCGCGCTCGCCGCGTTAGAGACCGCACATTCGAGGATCACTGCATATCACGAAAAGCAGCGCCCGAGCGGGTTTGACGAAGTCGACGAACTAGGCGTCAGATTGGTAAGCCGTTGGAGACCGGTCGCGGCGGCGGGCCTGTATGTGCCCGGCGGCACTGCCGCCTATCCATCTTCGGTCCTTATGAATGCGATTCCAGCTAGGGTTGCAGGGGTCAGCCGCGTAGTCATGGTAGTGCCGTCACCGGACGGTATCCTAAACCCTCTGGTGTTGGCGGCTGCCGATGTCGCCGGTGTCGACGAGATCTACCGTGTAGGCGGGGCACAGGCCGTAGCCGCGCTGGCTCACGGCACCGAGACCATCGCAGCAGTCGACAAGATTGTTGGCCCGGGTAACGCCTATGTGGCTGAGGCCAAACGCCAGGTCTTTGGAGTGGTTGGTATCGATATGATTGCAGGCCCGTCGGAGATTCTGGTAGTCGCCGAGGCATCAGCCAACGCCGCCTGGGTTGCTGCCGATCTCCTTAGCCAAGCCGAGCATGATGTGACGGCCCAGTCGATTTTGATCACCGACGCTGCCGAATTCTCCGATGCCGTTGAGGCCGAAGTGGCGCGCCAAGTCACCGACCTGCCGCGCCACCAAATTGCTTTTGAAAGCTGGGTAAAATACGGAGCTACGATTGTCTTGCGTGATATTTCTGATGCCGTTCCCTTGATCGATAGGATGGCGCCTGAGCATCTTGAATTGATTGGGCCGCGTGCCGAGACCCTCGAGGCGGAAATCCGGAATGCCGGCTCAATTTTCCTCGGTGCTTATGCACCCGAAGTTCTGGGAGACTATCTCGCGGGTCCAAACCATGTGCTTCCGACAGCCCGTACGGCGCGGTTTTCCTCTGGCCTGGGTGTGCTCGACTTCATGAAGCGCAGCTCGTTGTTCTCGGCCGATCGGGACAGCTTCGGTGTGCTTGCCGGCCCCGCCATAACCCTGGCGCGTGCCGAAGGCCTGGAGGCGCATGCCCGTGCTGTGGAAGTCCGGATAACCGATGATACGGAAGACGGGTGAGGCCCTGAGTGGCTGGCGATGAGGGGGCCGGGCATAGGATTGCGCGGGTTGAAATCGAGAATCCCGGCGTCGTTCGGTATCACTCCGATGTAGAACGCGAGATCAAGGTCGCGATCTATGATCTTGTCGAGACCAATCTCTTCGCACCCGATGCCGCGCACTTCGCATCCGTACCCGACGGACCCTATGTTCTGGTTCTGCAGGTCCAGGGTCGTCAGTTGCTTCTTGATATATCCAATCAGTCCGGTGTTCCGGTTGGAATTCTGTCGGTGCCGATGACGCCATTCCGCAAGACTATCAAAGATTATTTTACCGTCTGCGAAAGCTATTACGAGGCCATCCGATCAGCCTCGCCTGCCCAGATTGAGGCTCTCGATATGGGTCGCCGGGGGCTTCATAATGAGGGCTCGGATCGGCTGCAGAAGACGCTCAAAGGTCGTATCATGATCGACCATGACACCTCGCGCAGGCTATTTACATTGATCTGCGCCCTGCATATCCGGGTATGACCATGGGAGGCGATCTTCCAGGCAGCGTTTTGTTCGCGTGCGACCGAAATTCCACTCGATCAGCCATGGCTGAGGCGATCATGAAGTACCTATGCGGTCACAAGGTCTATGTGGATAGTACTGGTGTGCAACGCATTGACGCGACAGCCGACCCATTCGCATTGGAAACCATGGAGGAGATCGGCCTTGACCTATCAGATCATCAGCCCAAGTCGTTTGATGATCTTACCGACACCTCCATCGACCTGATCATCACCTTCACGCCCCAGGCTAGGCACCGAGCCGTAGAGTTTACGCGCACGATTCCCTGCGAGATCGAGTACTGGCCGATGAAGCATCCAGGTGATGTCGGCGGATCGCGCGATGTGCGGCTGCAAGCCTATCGTGACTTACGCGATGCGCTGTTTGCACGAATCAAGGTGCGCTTCTTTAGCCAAGATGGTTCCGTCTAGAGGGCCCCGGGGTATGGAGGCGCCCGAAAATGCTTGAACTGAGACGGGTTTTCAGGTTGCTTGCTCCATCTCGCGACTATGCGGGTCCTGTTTTAACAATGTGACGATGGGTATGGCCAAAGAAGACCTGCTCGAATTCTCCGGTACCGTGACTGAAATCCTGCCTAACGCGATGTTCCGCGTTGAGCTCGATAACGGCCATGAAGTGCTCGCGCACACCGCCGGTAAAATGCGGAAGCACCGCATTCGCGTTCTCGCTGGCGACAAGGTGAATGTGGAAATGACGCCCTATGATCTGACCAAGGGACGCATCACGTTCCGGTTCAAGTAGGCGTGTGATTATTCTCGGCCTCTACGACATGCTGGCGGGGTTCCCGACACTCAATCTGTTTGAGAGCTTTGAGGGAAAGCCGTGAGTCAGCGCCTTGTATTGGCATCCGCCTCGCCGCGCCGCTTGGCTCTGCTAGCGCAGATCGGGATTTCCCCGCAGGCGGTCGTGCCAGCCGAGATTGATGAAGTCCCGCACGTTGGCGAATTACCGCGGTTCACCGCTGAACGTCTGGCGGTTGCGAAGGCCGACGCGGTCGCGGCGGGTGTAACCGGTTCCTATATACTGGCGGCCGATACGGTCGTCGCGGTTGGCCGCCGACAGCTTAGCAAGCCCGCAGATGTTGATGAGGCGCGTTCTTTCCTCGACATGCTGTCCGGGCGGCGGCATCGTGTGCTCGGCGGCATTTCCGTGATCGCGCCAGATGGACGTCGCGCTGATCGCCTGATCACAACCATTGTCCGATTCCGTCACCTGCCGGCTGCCGAGATCGCCGCTTATCTCGCTACAGACGAATGGCGGGGCAAGGCTGGCGGCTACGCAATTCAGGGAGGAGCAGGGGCCTTCGTCCCGTCAATCAATGGCTCCTACACCAACGTCGTCGGCCTCGACCTAGCCGCTGCAGCAGCCATGCTTCGCGGGCTGGGCTGGTTGAATGGCAAATGAGCCGAACTTGCATAATTATCGACAGCGGGCCGGGCGAGTTGCGCGGTGCTCTGGTGCGTGGCAGCGCAGTTTGGGATGTGGTGCATCACCGCGACGCTGAACCCAGTCTCGTTGGGGCCGTTTATCGCGCCCGGGTGCGCAAGGTCGATCACGGGCTGAATGGAGCGTTTGTTGATATAGGACAGGAATTCCAGGCCTATTTGCGCGCGCGCGATGCATCAGACCCAGCCGACAGGGCGCCCCGAAACGCGCGTATTGGCGAACGGGTGAATGAGGGCATGCAGGTGGACGTGCGCGTCGCCGCTGACGGTTTTGGACAAAAGGGGCCGAGGGTTGCTCGAGTGACATCTGACCCCTTGCACGCCAACCAACCCGTCTTGAGTTGCCTGAGGCAACCGCCCTCGCCCGTAGCCCTCATTCTCGCCCGCTTCGCGAGTGCAGACACTGACCAGGTCGTTTGCGGGGATGCTGGGATTGAGAAGGCCGCGCGCGACTGGGCTGCGGGTGGCGTCGCCGCATTAGATCAGCGGATCACCCGGGGATCGGGAGATCTCTTTGCCAAGCATGGTGTCGAGGACGCGATCGAGGTGGCACTTGGGCGGAGGGTCCGGGTCGCGGGCGGGGCTGAGCTTGTTTTCGATACCGCAGAGGCCATGTGTGTGATCGACATCAACTCGGCGGGGACGGTTGGGGAGCCGGGCCGCGCCAGCAGGGATGTGAACCTCAAGGCCATGCCCGAGATCGCCCGCCAGCTGCGCCTACGCAACATCTCCGGAGCAATCGTCATCGATGCGCTCAAAATGGGCGCGCGCGATGACCGCAACCGCGTGCTGTCAGTCCTGCGCAACATGGTGAAGGACGATCCTGGCGCTTGCCATGTTTTGGGTGTTACTAATCTTGGTCTGATTGAGATGACTCGCACCCGCACCGGCTTGTCGCTGGCGGAACGCATGCTTGCCCCAGCTGTGGTGCCGGCGCTTTCGGCCGAAGCTGCGTGCTATGCAGCGCTGCGTCTGATTCTGCGGACCGCCGTGGCCACCCCGTCGGGCGGGTACAGCGTGCTGGTCTCGCCCAAGGTAGCGGCTACCCTGAACGGTCGACTCTCCAGCGCGCGCGACCAGACGGCGCAGATGGTCGGCCGGCTGGACATAGTCTCTGAAGAGGAGCGCACGGATGATCGATTCGAGGTCGTGCTAGGGTCTAGAAATAGTTAGGCTCGCGCCTCTCTTCTGAACATGGAAATCCTACCAACGCTGATGGTTAACGCCTGCCCTATCTGTTCGAAAGAAGTTGTTGAGGTTCACCGGCCGTTCTGCTCGCAACGCTGCGCGAATGTCGATCTGTCGCGCTGGCTGGGTGGCAATTATCGTATCCCGACCGACGAGGGGCCAACCGTCTATGAAGGAGGGCTCAACGGCGGAGAGGAAGATCAAGGGTGAGCGCTGGACAGGTGCGGCGAATTTCCGTATATCCGCGCGTTCCAACTGACCATGTGCCCAGGTAGCTCAGTTGGTAGAGCACGCGACTGAAAATCGCGGTGTCGGTGGTTCGAATCCGCCCCTGGGCACCACTTCTGCAGCATACGAAATACTAGTAAGTAGCGGTGCGGTTTGACGCCGACCCCCCGCCGTGCTTCGTTTCGGGCTGGTTGTTTGCCCTAGGAGACCTGCCTTGCCCGTCGCTCGCCATTCGCGCCCACCCGAACTAGTCGATGCGTCCCTCGATGAGATCATGGACACCTACGTTGCGCGCTACCGCGACCGGGTACCCGATTGGGAAGCGTTCGAGGACGCCAAGATCGATGGCTACCGCCGTGCACAGCATCGTTTCATTGGAGCAGGCGGGTCGGGGAAACATGATGACGCCAATATTATCCCCGCTCGCGCCCACACTCTGTCGATCATGTATGTGAATCCTGGGCAGGGAAACGCCGCTCACACCCATGAGGTGGAAGAGACCTTCTTTGTCCTTAAAGGTATTCTTGACGTCTTTGTTGAGGACGAGGATGGCAATCGGCGGGAGACTCGGCTCGGTCCTTGGGAATGCATCACCTGTCCACCCGGTGTGATCCATGGCTATGACAACAACTCTCTTGAGCCAGTTTGGTTTCAGGTCATGCTGGGACGCGGCAAGCCCGAGACCATGGGCTACGCAGATGAGAATCTATACACTAACCGCGATGGTCACCTGAAGAGTGACTAGTCGCCAAAAATATTGAAAGAGGGAAAACCATCATGGCCCGACGCATCATAGATCTTAGCCTCGACATTGAGGACAACATGCCGTCCCATAAGCTCTTCCAGAGCCCGGTCTATCTAAAGGCTATGACCCATGAGAACACCAAGGTGCTAGAGCTTGGTACGTCCGACGACCCCATCACGTTCCAGACCAACTTCATCTCGACACTAGATCACGTGGGCACACATGTGGACGCACTCCGCCACTTCGATCCCAACGGCGCCTCGATCGATGAGATGCCGATTGATCGGTTTTTCGGTAAGGGCGTTTGCTTCGATATGCGCCATGTGGGTGACCTGGGTGACATTGATGTCGCGGATATGGAAAAAGCGGAAGAGGAAGCCGGCGTGAAGGTCGACGGCCACATCATCCTGCTTTGTACCGGACTCCACAAACGCCATTACCCGAATCGTGAGGTCGTATTGTCGAACGCAGGCATCACTGTTGCGGCGACCCAGTGGATGTATGACCGAGGTTCGCGCCTGCATGGCGTCGAGGGTCCGTCCACGGACAAGCCGTCTGACAGCTTGTCTGCCCAGCACCGCATTTGCCGCGAACTTGGTATCAGTCACATGGAATGGTTAGTCAATTTGGAAGACCTGATCGGACTTGGCGAGTTTGAGTTCTTCGGAGTTCCGCTGCGGTTCAAAGGCGGATCGGGGTCACCGATCCGTGCCTTCGCTGTCGTCGAGGACTGATCGCGGGGAGACGGATTAAATGGGTCATGATTTCGATTATATGAGCGCGTCCGAACTGCGCCTGCGCATCGGCCGGAAGGACATCTCACCGGTCGAGCTGACCCGTCACGCATTGGAGCGTGCCGAGGCGGTGCAGGCGGATCTAAATCCGTTCTTCGTCATGTTCTCTGATGAGGCCATGTCGGCTGCTCAGGTGGCCGAGGATGCGGTGATGTCGGGCGGTGCGCTGGGGGTATTGCACGGTCTGCCTATTTCGGTGAAGGATTTGATTTCGGTCGGCGATGCGCCATTCGCCTTCGGCTCGAAGGTGATGGTTGAAAACATCGCGCCTGATGATGCACCGGCGGTTGGTCGTGCGCGGACGGCTGGTGCTATCGTAATTGGCAAGACCACTACCAGCGAGTTCGGCTGCAAGCCGGTGGGGGATTCCCCGCTGACAGGGGTTACCCGAAATCCTTGGAACCGCGAAAAAACGCCCGGTGGGTCTAGCGCAGGCGCGGGTGCGTCCATTGCTGCAGGGGTTACGCCCATTGGGCTCGGTACCGATGGCGGTGGGTCGATCCGTATCCCCTGCTCGCTTACCGGGCTCGCCGGGATTAAGGGTAGCTTTGGTCGGGTACCGGTCTGGCCGACCACTGCAACCCCCACACTCGCTCATGTCGGGCCTATGGCACGTAATGTGCGCGACGCGGCTTTGCTGTTCTCGGTTATTGCGGGGTATGACGCGCGCGATCCTTTCGGGATCGCCGGGGACGCACCCGATGTGCTTGCGGCCTGCGACCAATCGGTCGCGGGCATGCGTATCGCCTGGAGCCCGACCCTCGGTTATGCCAGGCCCGACCCTGAGGTCGTTGAGATCGTCGGGGCGGCGGTCCGCAAGTTTGAGGATGCTGGTGCCCATGTGGAGCAGGTTGATGATGTGTTTGTGGAAGATCCGGCAGACCTCTGGTCGGCGGAATTCTATGCAGGCGTCGGCATCAAGCTGCGCGCTGTGCTTGAAGGTCAGCGCGACATGCTCGACCCGGCTGTAGCCGACATTCTTGAGCCTGCCCTTGGTCAGGAAATGCGTGACTATTATACCAAGGTGTTCGAGCGCTATGTGCTGCGTGAACGCATGGCGAAACTGTTCGAGAAATATGACGCACTGATTTCACCGGTCCTGCCGGTCAGTTCCGTTGATATTGGGGTGAATGTACCGCCAGGATACGAAGACCGGAACCTTGTCTCGTGGGTTTACTATACCTATCCGTTCAACCTTACAGGCCAACCCGCTGCGTCCGTTTGCGCGGGGATTGCGGCCGACGGAATGCCTGTGGGGCTTCAGGTGGTCGGCCGTTATCTGGACGAAACCTCGGTGGTGCGTGCTGCGGCATTTGTTGAGCGGACACAGCCGCCGGGCTACAATCATAGTGGCTACGACGTTTAACGAAGTACGTCAGGCCGCCGCGGCCCGCTTTGGGATGCCTCCTAGTTCTACGAGCTGGTAGCGCTCGTCCAGCACCGGGGCGAGTGGCCTTCGTTTGTAGTCGGGAAGGGCGACCCAGACACGTAGGAGATGCCGCTTAAGCGCGGGGTCGGCATAGTCCTCATATGCTTGGCGGGCGTGTAAAATCGTGTGGTTATTAATGAACTGCATGTCGCCTGGTTGGAAGTCCATCATTAGGCGAAGTTCTTTGCGGTTGGAGATTTCCTGAAAGACGTCTAGTGCTTCGCGCTGAATATCACTGAGCGCTAGATCCTCACTGTAGCGGGATACAGACTCCATGAAGGAGCGGTTGGTGATCCGCGCGGCGAGCTTTCCATCATGCGCCGTGATCATGGGAATGTCGTACCAAGGCTGATCCCCGTCGGGGTGATCACCGCGCCAGTCCACATGGAAGGGCGCATACATTACGTCCAAGAGGTCTGGTCGTTCGGCTAGCATCACATTGTGAACGGTGGGCGCGCTAACTAGGTAGCTTGTGCCGCCGGACTTCGCACCACGCAGACAGAACAGACCTAGCACATCAACCGGCAACTGGTCGCAATGAAAGTCCAGCCGGTTCCTGGTTTGGTAGCCGCGTGCGTTTGGGTCGTCGAGGGTTTTGCCCTCGTCTGTAACATGGCCGAGAAGGTGTCCGCGCCCGTTCTGAGAGACCGGCGTGCCGATATGACTGCTGATACCCCAGTAGATCAGCTCGCATTCCTCATCCGTATACCGCTCACGCGGGATGCCGCGTATCAGGATAACGCCCAGCCCGTTCGAGACTTGGCCCATCAATTTACCCAACTGCGCCCGCAATGTCGGGAGGGGGAAGCCCTCGGCGGAGAATGGAATCTCGCGGCCGGCCAATTTCACGGCTAGTAGCGCGGCGTCGATCTCGGCAATCTCGCCGGTTCCTAGCTCATACAGCCAGCTTTTATCGTTCTGGACTTTCGGGCCCAACCAAGCATCCGGGGAAGTGATTTCCTTTCGAATGATTTCAACCATGACCTAATCCTCGGGACTCAAAATCGAAAGGGAAATCATATCGGTATCTGTGTCTCACCCGCAACGAGGTGATAGAGGATCATTTTTGGGGACAGCGTTTTTTTCAATAATTTAACCTCACAAATTAGCTTGATATGCGGCCATCGTGTCGCCATTGTTCGTACAAGAAAAACGGATCCGGGTCCGTGAGGATGCCGGTAACCATTTCGTGTAATTTTGAACTCGCATGAGTTCTGTTTAGGGGAGGAATCCATGAAAATAGTAACGACTCTTATTGCCGCTGTTAGTTTGGCTGCAGCTGCGTCTGCGGCGCAGGCGGGGGAATCATATCGTATCGGTGGCGGGCCAGCCGGTGGCGGCTGGCATCCGTCGGTAAGTGCTGGCGCCCAGATGCTGAATACCGAGGTTGGTGATAAGTACAAGTTCAACTACTCGCCGTCGAACGGTTCTGTCGACAATGTCCGCCGCACCGCTTATGGCAAGTTCGACACGGCTTGGGGTCATGTTGGTCAGGTCTTTCAGGCTTGGAACGGCGTGGGCCTCTTCAAGGAAGATGGCAAGCTTCAGGACTTCCGTATCATCGCCAACGTACGCAAGCAGTCGCAGATCGTTGCGGTGCTCGCCGACAGTCCAATTAAGTCTTACTCGGACATGAAGGGTAAGATTGTAAATTTGTTGAACAAGGGTTCGGGTTCGAACGTCAACTGCCGTAACATCATGGAAGGGGCTGGCATCCTCGGTGACATCGAAACCCGAAACTTGGGTTTTTCGGACTCCGCACGTGCTCTTGGCGATCGTCAGATCGACGTGTTCTGCTCAGCTGGGGCGCCGTTCCTCATCCCTGCGTTGACGCAGTTGTCGATCACCAAGCCTGTACGTTACATCAGCCTGACGGCTGAAGAGCAGGCCGCGGTCATCAAGAAAAGCCCGTTCTATGCCGCTGTCACCATTCCAGTGCAGGGCGATGTGAAAGGCATGACCGATCCGGCACGTTCGATTGCTTATGATGTGTATTGGCTCGCCAATAAGTCCATGTCGGACGGGGCCATTACCGCGATGTTGGAGACGACTGCTGATCCGAACAATCTAAAGAAGCTTGCGGCAGTTGCAGGCTACTGGAAGACTTTGAACGGCAACTTCGAGAACCTCAAGGCTCTTGGTATTCCGCTTCATCCGGCGGCCGAGGCTTACTGGAAGAGCCGTGGTTTCAACACTGCCGGTGTTCCGGTCAAGGCTTTCTAATTGAGAAGGTCTTATGCCTAACATGTGAGTGAATGCTGCAGGGCGCGGAGAGGAGGCAATCTTCTTCGCGCCTTGTCTTCATACGTCACCAAAACTCAAGTCAGGGCGGCAAAGCCTCGGGGGCACAGAAGATGGCCATCACGACACTCTCTGTATTGACCAAAGTCGGCATCATCGCCGACGAAATGACACCGCCGCGCAGCTTGGCCGGCTTTGTGCGTCCGATATTTTCGGTAGTTGCCGTTGCCTACGCTTATTTCTTTATTCACATTTCTTTTTTCGGTCCGCCGGTTGAAGAAGTGTTTCGTGGAACTTTCGTGCTCGGGGTAGCGGTTATGTCGCTCCTGGCGTTTAAGAACCGTCAACAATCTTTCCGCAAACAGGCTGTTTGGCTCGATGAGATGTTTGCGATCATTAATCTTGCCATGCTTGGAGCTGCGATCGCCATCTGGACCCATTGGCAGTTCGGTGATCATCCTGCGCGCTGGTTCCGTTATTTCAACGATGATGTCCAGATGATCGGGTTTGTCGGAGCGGCATTCGGGATAGCGTTGTATATCGTTGAGGGCTACCGCGAGAAACGCGGTGACGGTTTCACCATCTCCGATATTCTCTATCTAGTCTGTATTGTTATTTCGGTCCTGTGGTGGGTCGAGAATGTTCAAGATCTGAGGATTGCGACAGGCCGCCCAATTCCGGTTGAGCTCTTCATCTACTCCGTAATGATGGTCGCAGTCAGCTTCGAGATTGCGCGCCGTATTGTCGGCCCGCTGATTCCGTTACTCGGCTTCCTGTTCTTTATCTATTCGTTCGAGGATGTTGGCCAGGCGATGCCTGGACTTCTGAACCATCCCGGTTATCAGGCCGAGGAGGTTATGGATTTCCTGATTGCCTCGACCGAAGGCATGTTCGGGCTCATTACCAACGTGTTTGCCACATTTATTGTGATCTTCGTGATCTTGGGCGCATTCCTAGAGAAGACTGGGCTCGGCGCCGTGATTATTAACACCGCATACCGGGTTACCGGCGCGAAAACCGGTGGACCGGGTCTCGCTGCCGTCGTTAGTTCGGGCCTTTTTGGTATGATCTCGGGTAGCGGTGTGGCCAACGTCATGACGACGGGCACCCTGACAATCCCCTTGATGAAGCGTGTCGGCTATCGACCCGCTTTTGCCGGGGGCGTCGAGGCCGCTGCCTCGACGGGCGGCGCCTATATGCCGCCGATCATGGGAGCAGGCGCGTTTCTTCTAGCTGAGCTCACCGAGACCCCGTATTTCGATATCGTCAAGATCGCCGTGATCCCGGCCGTTCTCTATTATCTTTCGGTTGGGTTGATTGTTTATTTCCGTGCTAAGCGCGACCGCTTGCACGGTGTACCGGTAGAGGAGCTGCCGCGTTGGGTGGATATTGTTCCGCGCCTGCATCTTCTGCTCCCTATCCCCGCGATGGTCTTTTTCCTGGTGATAGGTGATTCCCCATTCTTGGCCGCGGCCAAGACGATCCTTTTGATCCTAATGTTGAAGCTGGTCGATCTTCTGGTCTCGATACCCACGATAAAGTCAAAGTCCTCCTGGAAGCCCTATCTTTTGATCTCCGTCATCGTGGGTGTTCTCGTCTTTTTCTTCGGGATGCAGGTTGGTGCTCCGTTTAGCTGGTTCGTCGAAGATTACGTGGGAATTGGCTTCGGTGACGCGGCCTATTGGGTTGTCTTCACATTCATAGTTCTTAAGGTTGGCGAGTTGATGCTCTATGGCCGAGATGAATCTGCAGCGGCCGATCAGGCGAGCCAGCCGAAGAACGAAAACATGATCGGCGTCAGCATGGATGATAAGCCGATGACCGGCCTTCTTGACGTGTTATTCGAGATGGTGCGGACCATCTGGGTATCTCTCGAGGCGGGCGCACGTAATACTCTTGTGGTGAGTTGTATCGCTGGGGTGCTGGGTATTCTCCTATCCGCAGCGACTAAGACCGATCTGCCGAGCACGATCGGCGGCGTTTTAATATCGGCGAGTGGCGGCATTCTGCCGATCACGATCGTTCTGATCATCATCGCCGGATACATCATCGGCATGGGGCTACCAATCGTTGCAAGCTACGTTTTGCTGGCGATTTTCTCGGTTGGCGCATTGGTCGAGCTGGGCGTACCAAGCTTAGCTGCACATATGATCAGCTACTGGGTCGCGGTGGTTAGTGCTGTAACGCCGCCGGTGGCGCTGGCAGCGTTTGCCGCTAGTTCAATCTCTCAGTCAGATCCAGTGGCAACTGGAAACCAGGCTTTCAAGATGGCCTCTACGATTCTGATCATGCCGTTCCTTTTTGTGTACACGCCATTGCTACTCGACGGTACGACCATGGAGGTTACGATCACGGCGGCAGCTTGTATTTTCGGTGTGGTGGGCTGGGCGATCTTCCTGGAGGGATTCGGAAATGGTCGCCTGATCCGCCCGCTAGCAGGTCTCGTGGCGGCATGCCTGCTTTTGCCGACCGGGGCCATTATGTCGCTGATCTTTGGCCTCGACAGCCCGCTGCTGTATGAGTTTTATGCGGTCGGCGCATTGTTGACAGTCATCCTGCTTGTGATGCTCTGGCGAGATAAGTTGTTTGTATCCGATGTGTAGAGATTCAGTGCGCGCCTATCGGGCATGCGTCGTCAGGCGTTGTGTCGTCGAGTAAGGACGTCTAAGAATCTTGACGTGTAATAACTAAGAACGATTCCGATAGAAGGGATCGAGATAACATTCAGGGGAACCATGAGATGGTGAAAATGACTGGCGCACAGGTGATGGCCGATATGCTCAAAGGCTACGGCGTCACACATATTTTCCACGTACCGGCGGTGCTGCGCACCACCATGGTCGAACTAGAAAAGCGTACAGATATTAAGCGCCTGCATGTTCACTCCGAGGCCACGGCCGCCTATATGGCCGACGGCTATGCCCGCGCCAGCGGTAAACCCGGTGTCTGCATGGCCCAGGTCATAGGTGCTCTGAATCTTGCGGCTGGTTTGCGCGATGCCTGGCTGGCTAAGGCGCCGGTGATCGCTATGACCGGCGGCCGCGATCCGAAGACTAAGTTTCGCGGGGTTTACCAGGAGGTGGACGACGTGCCCGCCTTTGAGCCGGTGACCAAGTTCAATGCCACCGTGGACGAGGTTGATCGCTTCCCTGACATGGTCCGCCAGGCCTTTCGCGAGGCGACTACCGGGACTCCGGGGCCAGTCCATCTGCAGTTCCGGGGTAACGAGGGCCAGATTGACTCCGAGGAGGCGGACATGGAAGCGATGGTTGAGGAGGCCTTTGCGCAGGCTCCCGCCTATCGCCCGGAGCCGTCTGAGGATTCACTTCGTGCGGCAATGGCGGCGATCGAGAGTGCCGAACGTCCGGTTATTGTCGCCGGCGGCGGGGTTAGCGCGTCGGGCGCTCAGGCCGATGTGGTGGCTCTTGCCGAGCGCCTGAATATCCCGGTCGCGACCTCGCTCAACGGTAAGGAAACCATCCCGGCAAATCATCCGCTGTCGGTGGGCGTAGTTGGCACCTATTCGCGTGAAAGCGCCAATATCATCGTCAACGAAGCCGACCTTGTGATCTATATTGGGTCCTCGACTGGTGGCATGGTGACGCACTTCTGGGCGGTCCCGGAGATCGGTACGAAGGTTGTGCATATCGATATTGAACCGACTGAAATAGGCCGCAACTACCCAGTTGTAGCCGGGGTCCAGGCCGACGCGAAAGTCGCGCTGACCCGGATGCTTGCCATGACAAACGCTGAGTCTGCGGGTCGCCGGACTGCTTGGGCAGCGCGCGCGGCGGAAGCTGATCAGCAGTGGCGCGACAAGTATAATGATCTGCTGACTTCGGACGAGGTGCCGATGCGCCCCGAGCGCATCTGCAAGGAGTTGAGTGATCATCTGCCGAGCGATGCCATCGTCGTTGCTGACACTGGTCATACCGGGATGTGGATGGGTGGCATGTTTGACCTAACCTCGCCTGATCAGAGCTATATGCGCTCGGCCGGACATCTCGGCTGGGCGTTCTCGGCGGCCCTGGGTGCCAAATGCGGCGTGCCCGATCGCCCTGTCTTCTGTTTTACCGGCGATGCGGGCTTCTGGTACCACATCGGTGATGTAGAGACGGCGGCGCGTTGGGGAATTAACACGGTGACTTTGGTAAACAACAACTCCTCGGGCAATCAATCCAAGCGCGGCTTCGACCGCGTGTATGGTGGCGAGCAGACTGATGAGGCACGCAAACTTTGGCAGTTCACCGACGTCAACTTTGCTCGGATCGCAGAAGAAATGGGGGCTGTTGGTATCCGCGTCGAGAAGCCGGGCGAGGTTGCGGGTGCTATCCAGCAGGCCTTTGAAGAGGCCAAGACCCGCCCCGTCATCCTCGATGTTACCAGCGACCTGAACGCTTTGGCGCCACTCGCGGTTAGCTGATTCGCCGGGTCGCTCTATGGCGATAACCCTGTATGACCTGGTAGGGCGGGATGACCGCCGGTTCAGCTCGAACTGTTGCAAGACTGTTTATGCGCTAGCCCATAAAGGACTCGCGTTTAAAACAGTACCCACAAGATTCATAGATATCGCCGAAATCAGGGGGGGCGAGCTAAAGACGGTTCCTGTGATCAGGGACGGTGACCGCTGGGTTGGGGACAGCTGGAACATTGCGGTGTATTTGGAGAAGACCTATCCCGACGAGGCGTCGGTGTTCGGGGGAGTCGGGGGCATAGAGCATGCCCGCTTTGTCGCGCAGTGGAACGCGAGTGAAATACAGCCTCTGGTAATGACTATGATCGTAAACGACATCTACCAGCGGCTCGATCCGGCTGACCAGCCGTATTTCTGGGAGAGCCGGAAGAAACGCCTCGGCCGCCCCATTAATGAGGTGGTGATTGGGCGGGAGGAGCGGCTACCGACGTTTCGCGCCCGCTTAGAGCCGCTGCGCCGTGTAATTTCGGATCAGCCCTTCCTGGGTGGCGCCGACCCGGTCTATTCGGATTATCTCGCCATGGCACCTTTCATCTGGGGGCGGCGAATGAGTCCGTTCACGCTTCTTGAATCCGATGATCCCGTTTATGCCTGGGTGCATCGCTGCCTCGATCTTTATGGCGGACTGATGCGTCATAAAACGGACTTCGACTGGTGACATACACAAGGAGCTTCCAATGACTGAGACACCCTTCAAGCTTGCGACGGTGCATGCGGGTAGGACCCCCTTCGTGGTGATGGTTATTGATGATAGGGGATGGTCACTCAATGGTGTCTACAAGGCCTGGCGTCAGGGAAAGCGCGGCGGGGCGCTTGTCGGGGTAACCAGCATCCGGCTTATGCTCGATGACTGGGCGCCTAACTTTGAGGCCCTATGCGACATGGCTAATTTTGTAGCTGCTGGACATGCGCTGCCGGAGCTGACTGTAGACATGGATGCGATCAGGTACCTGCCACCTATCCTGGGCCCAGGAAAGATGATGTATGCCGCCGCTAACTATGGTGGACATATCCGCGAGATGGTCGAGGCGGGCACCGCCAAGACCGATGAGGAGCGGGCAAACATGCTCGATCGTGACAAGGCGCGTGTGCGACCTTATTCCTTCCTTAAGGCCGCGAGTTGCTTGTCGGGTGCCTACGATGACATCGTCATACCTCCCGACACGTCCAAGGTTGATTGGGAGGTCGAATTAGCCTTGGCGATTGGCTGCACGGGCAAACGGATTGCGGCGGAGCATGCGATGGATCATGTGGCGGGCTTTATGACCACCAACGACATCTCGGCGCGCGACTGGAACATGCGTGAGGACTGGCCAACTCTGCGGACCGATTGGTTCGGTGGCAAGAGCCATGATACGTTCGCGCCCATGGGGCCGTATTTCGTGCCGAGCGCCTTTGTACCCGACTATCGGGATTTGCGTCTGACGCTTAAGGTCAGCGGCGAAACCAAACAGGATGGTGTGGCGGGTGAGATGGTGTTCTCGGTAGAAGAGCAGGTCGAACATTGCTCGACTTTGGTCACGCTGGATCCCGGGGATATCATCTCCACCGGTACCCCCGAGGGGGTTGGCCACGCTGCCGGGACCTATCTCAAGGCTGGTGATGTCGTCGAGACTGAAGTTGAGGGCTTGGGCGCCCAGCGCAATAATGTAGTTGCAGAAAACGTAATCCCATAACGTGAAGGTAAGATCATGATTAATGCGGAAATCGTCGACCTGTATCCGAGTGTCGAAAACCAAGTGTCCGCCGAGGAGTGGGAGACACGCGTGAACCTCGCGGCGTGCTATCGACTCGCAGATCTCTATGGCTTGACCGACATGACCCGTACACATATCTCTGCACGAGTGCCCGGTGAGGAGACATTTCTGCTTAATCCGTATGGGCTTATGTTTAACGAGGTTACAGCCTCCAGCCTAATAAAGGTCGACCTGGATGGTACCGAGATCTCCAATAATGGCCCCTATAAGATCAACCGCGCTGGTTTCACGATTCACAGCGCAGTGCATGATGCGCGGTCAGAGGTTGCCTGCGTTATGCACACGCATTCCGATGCCGGCTTAGCTCTTTCGGCGATGCGTTGCGGGCTGCTGTTTATCACTCAGCATTCTATGCGTTTCTACAACCGGATCTCGTATCACGACTATGAGGGCCCGGCGCTAGACTTGGATGAACGCGCGCGGCTGGTCGCAGATCTTGGTGACAATCTCGCTATGATCCTACGTAACCACGGGTTTCTCGCTGCTGGTGGTTCGGTCTCTGAGGCTTTCTCAGTGATGTTCTATCTGGAGAAGTGTGCCAAGAGCCAAATTCAGGCGCTGTCAGCGGGCGGGCCGGATGCGCTGATATATCCCTCTGACGAGGTCTGCGAGAAGTCTGCTCAACTTTTCGACAATGCGTTGCCCGTGGCCACGCGCGACTGGGCGGGCCACCTGCGCCGCCTCGATGCGCTGGACCCGAGTTATTGCACCTAGGGTGCGTGAGCCTAAAGTGGAAGGTTTGGCTACAAGTGTAGCTAGGAAGAAATGAACCGGGAATAAACATAATGAGCAAAGAAGATATGCGGATTTTGCTCGAGCAGACGTACACCGTTTTGCTGACTTACGGGCTTAATTTTTTTGGCGCGTTAGCCATCATTGTCATCGGCTTTATCGCCGCCGGCTGGGCCCGTCGTTCGGTGGAGCGTGCCCTAACCAGAATTGGTCGTGCAGATGCGACCTTGGTACGGTTCTTCGGAAGCTTGGTCCGCTATGCCATTATCGCCTTCGTGGTCATCGCCGCGCTGCAGCGTTTTGGGGTGGAAGCCACTAGCCTTGTTGCCGTCTTCGGTGCCGCCGGCCTAGCCATCGGACTGGCCCTTCAGGGTACGCTCAGCAATGTTGCGGCCGGCGTGATGCTACTAATGTTCCGGCCCTTCAAGATTGGTGATTTCATCGACGCTGGAGGACAGGCGGGGACGGTCAAGGAGCTTGGCCTGTTCACGACAGAGATGGCGACCTCTGACAACATTAAAATTATTATTCCTAATGGTGCTATCTGGGGACAGGCGATCAAAAACTACTCCGGCAACGCGACCCGCCGCGTCGATTTTTTGCTTGGCATCGACTATGGCGACGACATTAATGCCGCGATGGCCACGATAAACCGGGTGATCGGCGAGGAGGCGCGCACGCTTTACGACCCGGCGCCGATGGTGGTTGTGGGGGAACTTGGCGATAGCTCGGTCAACCTGATTGTTCGCATCTGGGTAAATGCACCGGACTACTCGGATGTGAAGTACAGCCTCATCAAGACATTTAAAGAGCAGCTTGAGGCCGACGGTATGTCGATACCGTTCCCACAGCAGGTAGTTCACCACATAAACGCTGCGGATTAGGGGGCAGGTATGCGCGCGGCTGTTATTGCAAATGCAGGCATACGAAATCTTTCGGTTGTCGACCTGCCGGACCCCGAGCCAGGGCCGGGCGAGGTCCTCGTACGGGTACGAGCTGTAACGCTAAACTATCGAGACCTACTGACAGTCGAGGGTGGCTACGGCTCGCGTCAGCGTACAGAAAATCTTATCCCGGTGTCTGACGGTGCTGGGGAAGTGGTCGCCACTGGAGGTGGGGTCACGCGCTTTGCCACAGGTGACCGTGTGGTCGCTAACTTTTTCCAGCGTTGGCAGGCGGGTGAACCTGACGAGGTCGGGCTCCATTCGGGATTAGGTGGTCTAATCGACGGTATGGCTTGCGAACTGCGTGTGCTGCCTGAAAATGGCCTCTGCCACACCCCGGCGCATCTTACGGACGCAGAGGCCGCAGCGCTGCCCTGCGCCGGCCTCACAGCTTGGAGCGCTGTTTTTGATCAAGGCCGGATAAAACCCGGCGATCAGCTACTTACGCAAGGTTCGGGCGGCGTCTCGGTCTTTGCACTACAGTTTGCCAAGTTAGCGGGTGCAGAGGTGATTGCAACCTCGTCCTCCGATGCCAAACTCCAGCGATTGAGAGAACTCGGGGCTAATCACCTGATCAACTATGCCGATACCCCTGAATGGGCGCGGCCCGCCCGCGAAATTTCCGGAGGTCGGGGCCTTGATTTAGTTGTCGAGGTTGGTGGCGCGCGGACCCTCGAGCAATCGGTTAAGGCCGTTCGCCTAGGGGGTGCGGTTATGCTCGTCGGCGTATTGTCAGGTGCCAATCACGATTTCCGTCTACCCCTCGTGGTAACCCGGAAGATCCGGCTCGAGGGTGTCACGTGCGGCTCCTATGAACAATTCCAGGCGATGTTGCGTGCGGTCGAGCACAACGGGTTGAAGCCGGCTCTTGACGACCGGCGCTTTCAACTCGATGAGCTGGCTGCCGCGCTGGAGCATCTGCGCGCTGGCGCGCATTTCGGCAAGGTGGTGATCGAAATTTGAACTCGCGGTCCGATACAACGTTATTTCGGTTGAAAGCGGTTGCCATTGGTCCCGTTTTGACCAATGCTTGTTAGATCAAGAGAGTCAAATCCCCCGCGAAGCTAGGTTTGCGATGCGGAACAGAAATCTTTGAGGGGTCCGATGAAGAAACACCTGATTGCCGTCGGCGCGCTTTTGTCGATGACGACTCCCGCGCTCGCGCATCACCCGCTAGGCGGACTACCTATGGAGACAGTCGCCCACGGCGTTCTGTCCGGCGTCGGTCACCCGATCCTAGGATTCGATCATTTGTTCTTTGTGGCCTTGGTGGGAATTGCGGCGCTTTACACCGGGTATCGGCGGATTGCGCCGGGTGCGTATATCGCAGCTATGCTCGTCGGTACGCTTGTCATGAGCTTGGGTCTGGCGTTGCCGGCGGTCGAGATCGTGATTGGCCTATCGTTGCTAGTTCTCGGCGCCGTGGTGCTGGCTGGCCGCGCTCTTTCCATCGGCCCAGCGGTGGTTTTGTTCGTGCTCTTCGGCATGTTCCATGGTTCTGCCTTCGGTGGCTCGATCGCAGCGCAGGAGGCCGGGATCGGCGGTGGCGTGCTCGTCGGTTACCTGATTGGGCTTGGCGTCACCCAGTATCTAGTCGCGCTAGCGGCCGGTTGGGTCGTCGGCACAGTCCTGAAGGCTAAAGAGGCGTCTGCTGTGCAGGCCCGTTTGGCCGGCGCGGTTGTGGTTGGCGTTGGGGTCTTCCTGACACTCGAGAATACCGAGGGGCTAGTCTTCGCAGCGATGGGCTGGGGTATCTGACGGCGTCGGCTCGAATACTCGAATTTCATGAGGGCGCGGGCGCGAGCCGGCGCCCTTTTTCTGTTAGAATGAATGCTAACGTAATGAATTCAACGGTGATAGAGATGGCCCTTTATAAAGATTCAGAGTTTCCGGTCCGCGCGGACTTGGAGGCGGCGCACCAGGCGCAGTTCGACCGGTTCGGACAGCCGGGAACTTGGGGGTCGGGTGCCCAGCGGATCGCGGTGATCGCCGCTGCGCGTCAGGCCTGCATCGACGCTGGCGTGATCGAGGCGTCTGAAGATGTAGGGGCGACCAGTGACGTAGACCTACCCAAGGTTGTGCGCGACGTCATTGCAACGGTCGCCGTGTCCCCCAAAGATGTGGACCTCAACTTCTACGGCGCGGCGATCGGTGGCGGCCTGACCGACGCGGAATATACTGAGATCGTGGGGCTCGTTTCTTTTATTTGCAATCTTGATGTATTCGCCCGCGGTATAGGCGTCACGCCGCGTAAACTGCCGGAGCCGCAGCCGGGCGAGCCGTCACGCTTACGCCCCCCAGAGGCTGTCCAGGAACATGCCTTTGTGCCAACTATTCCGAATCCGCCCGAGGGCGGTGGGCGAGCGAAGGCCATGTATGGCTCGTTTAAGCCCTACATTATGCGGGCCATGAGCCTGGTCCCCGACGAATTCGCTGATCACATCGCGCTCGAGCGCGCTCAGTATTTACCGCTTGAAAAGATCATGGAGTTTGAGTTCGACTATCATGATGGCCTGACACGGCCCCAGGTTGAGGTGGTTGCCGGACGGGTGTCTGCGCTTAACGACTGCTTCTACTGAACCACCGGGCATGCCCGGTTCCTCCGTGAGAGTGGACAAGCGCGTAACCTGAGTGTGAATCCCGAGGCCCTGGTGCGACCGGACCAGGATATTGGTGTGCCCCATGGTGATCTGCTGCTGGCCTTTGCGGAGACGATCATCGGAAACGACCGGATGGCACTGGATACTGCTCGCACAGCCCTCGCCGATGCGCTCGGCGTTGAAGCCATCTCCGGTGCGTCTGCAGTAGCTGGTAACTTCACCAAAAACGATCGAGTGGCCAACGCCCTCGGTATTCCAGTCGACCCGCCTGTGCTCAAGGGCACCGAGGAATTGCGCGAGCAACTCGGCCTTAACGGCTACGCCTCAGCCCAAAACACTTTCCGACATATGTAGCCGCGCTGATCTAGCCAATCGTCATTCCTACGCAGGCCGGAGCCCATCGATGCGTCCGCCCGGGATGACTAGATTCTTACTTATCGTGCGCCCGACACGTTCACCTTGGTGCCCGCGATATAGGATGCCTCCTCCGATAACAGGAACAAGATCGCGTTGGCGACTTCTGCTGCCTCGCCGACCCGCTTCATTGGAAGGTTGGGGCCGACGGCCTCGACCCGACCCTTGGGCTGGATCTCGGTGTCGATCACGCCCGGGCTCACCGCGTTCACGCGGATGCCCTCGGCCGCGACCTCCTGGGCCATGCCCCAGTTCATGGAATCGATTGCACCCTTGGACGCCGCGTAGGGGACATTCACGCCAGCACCGCCCAAATGGGAAGCCGCTGATGACAGGTGGACGATCGCGCCGCCGCGGCCACCATGTTTAGTGGACATGCGCTTGATGGCCTCGCGCGAGCAGACGAGTGTTGCAGTGATGTTGAGGGTCCAGAGATTCTCCAGCTCGCTCCAGTCGTTGAGTTCGTCCACCCGCGCATAGGGACCGACGATGCCGGCGCTGTTGACAAGATGGGTGACAGCGCCGAGCTCCTGATCCACTGTTTCAAACATCCTGACGATGTCGGCCTCTTTTGTTATGTCCGCCTGGACGGCGACGGCTTTTGCCCCGGCCGCTTCGCAGGCAGCGACCACCTGGCTGGCGCGTTCCTTGTTTCCTAAATAATTGACGCAGATGGCCTCGTAGCCCGCTTTGGCTGCGCCAATGCAAGTAGCGGCACCTAGACCCCGGCTGCCGCCGGTTACGATTAGCACTCTCGACATGACTTTGTTCCTCGGATGAATTCTTCTGATGTTTTCTCTTCCATAACGAAAGGAGAGGCCCGGTTCAATCGTGCCCTTGGCGCGGCAGGGTCGCGTGCGGCACACTCCGGGTAGGTGTGAACAATGGATCCGGGACGCGAATGATGACGGAAGATGATCTCAAGAGTTTTGATGTGGCGTTCGAGTGCGACGCCACGGGCGTCGGAAAGATGCGCTGCGAGATGGATGTGCGCTTAATGCTGCCCGAGGTCATCAAGTGGGAGATGGCGTCGGACGAATATGGGTTTCACGGTGGCGATGGCTCCGCGCCTCTGCCGATCGCCTATTTCATCGCTGGGCTGACCTCTTGCCTGATGACTCAGATGCGTGCCTTTTCGAGGCGCCTGCGAATCAACATCGAGAATCCGAAAATCTCGTGCCGCTGCGAGTGGGTGGCGACCCAACGCGGCCGCGAACCTTATGAGAGCGCGCCCAAGAGCATTGCCATGGATATTTCCTTCGGCAGCGAGGCATCGCTCGACGATCAGCTACGCCTGATTGAGGCCGCTAAAAAGGGGTGTTTCATCGAGGCAATGCTGACGCCGCAGAACGAGATTATCCATCGTCTCAAGACCAGCGACGGTTGGGTGGATTGCTAGCATTCACCAATCGGACCATCATCCCTGCACGGGCGGACGCCCATTAACGCCATATTTTGTTCGAGCAGGTGCCGTTTATGGGTTGCTGCCTTAACGGAAACGACGAGACTGGGCAGCTTTTCTAAACTCTGTCTGAACCTGACAAACGGATTACGTAGCCATGCTGAAATTTTCCTCCTGCATCATGATGATGTTCACCGAGCTGCCCCTGCCCGAGCGGATCACCGCGGCGGCAGATGCGGGCTTTCCTGGCGTCGAAATCCAGCGTCCCTATGACCAGGACCTGACAGAGCTTGCTAAACGGCTGGAGCGGTCAGAGGTCGAGTGCACGCTCCTCAATACGCCCTATGGGGACACGGACGCCACGAAATTTGGCCGCGCGTCAATCCCGGGTGAAGAAGCGGCGTTTGCCGAGGATCTCAAGCTTGCAATGGACACTGCCAAGGCGCTGCGTTGTAAGCGCATCCACGTCATGTCAGGCACTGTTCCAGAAGATGGCGATCCGGCTGCGCACCGTCAAACACTTTTGTCCAATCTCCGCGCGGGTGCGGTTGCTGCCGCAGCGCAGGGGTTAACGCTGCACATCGAGCCCCTGAACCATACCGATAATCCGGGCTACTTCCTGATCGGCCAAGCCATGGGCCATTCGATTGTGGAGGAGGCCGGGATGGAGAATGTCGGGGTGCAGTTCGACCTGTATCACGCCCAGATGTCAGAGGGGTGCATCGCCGATAAGGTCGAGCGCTATCTAGACAATTCTGCCTATGTGCAGTTCGCTGGTGTGCCTGGCCGCCACGAGCCTAGCGACTGTGAGATGAACTACGACTTCCTGTTTGGCATGCTCGAGAATGCCGGATATGACGGGTGGGTAGGCGCAGAGTATCGTCCGCGGGGCGAGACCCTTGCCGGTCTGGGCTGGGCGAAGAAGTATGGGATAGGCTAGTGCACGGCTATTTATCCGGTGTCCACAGGATATCTGTCGTGATTGAGCGTTCATCTCGCATCTGCCAGCGTCCCGCATCCACCCGTGCTAGAAAGTCACCGAGCTGCTGGTTGAACAGGGCTGGTTCTTCCAGGTTGATCAGGTGACCTGAGCGAGGCAGCAGTATCAGCGCGGATGAATGGATGTTGCGTTTCATAAACAGGCCGACATCGAGACACGGGTCATCCTCGTCGCCGTTCATGATCAGGGTTGGTACCTCGAGCGCCTGCATCTCTTCCGCAAATTTGTATAGGGACGGTCGCCCGCCCTGAACAGCGCGCATGGTGTTCGCCGAGCCCTTCGTCGAATGGTCGGCGAGTTCCTTCGAGAATGCCTTCCAGCCACGTGGGTCCTTGTTGGCATATTGCACGCGGGTCGGGCCGATGGCGTAGACCGTGGAGAATTCGGCCATGGTGTCGGCCTCTATGCGCGACGCGACCTCCTTGGTTTCGTCGGCGAACTGCGCGTGGACGTCGGGATGGGCGCCGTAGCCCGCGCCGGCGACCGTAAGGGACAGGGCGCGGTCGGGATAACGGAAGCCGAAATGCAGCGCCGCGAAGCCACCCATAGACAAACCGACGATATGGGCTTTGTCTATCTTGAGCCCGTCGAGCACGGCTAAGATGTCGTCGACCGCTCGGAACTGGCCGTACATCGCAACATCCTCGGGCACGTCCGAGGGCGGGTAGCCGCGGGCGTTGAAGGCGATCGCCCTGTAGTTCCTGGCGAAGTGTCGAAGTTGTGGCTCCCAGCTGCGGATGTCACCGCCAAACTCGTGGGCGAACACGATCGGTGTACCGCTGCCATACTCCTCGACCCAGAGCTTCACGCCGTCGTCGGTAGTGATGTGTGTCATTGTCAGGTTCTCCCGTTGGGCTTCAGCCCTACTTCTCCATCGCCTTGAGTAGTGTGTTTACCGCGTCTTCATGTTCTGCCGTATGGTGGGCAAGTGCTTGGAAGGCTGCGGACATATCAAGCACCGTCTCGAGGCGTGAATGCACCCCCTCACGCAACAGCTTCTTGGACATCCGTAGGGAATGGCTTGGGTTCGCAACAATCTTGCCGGCCAGAATATGCGCCTCGTCCATCAGTTTATCATGCGGCACCACCTGTGAGACTAGGCCGCAGGCGAGCGCTTCATCGGCGCCGATCATATCCCCGGTGAAGGTCATCTCAGCGGCCTTGGACATGCCGACAAGCTTCGGCAGGAGGAAGGCTCCGCCGTCGCCGGAGATGATGCCCAGTTTGGCGAAACTCTCGGCGAAGCGCGCCTTCTCGGACGCGACGCGGATGTCACACATACAAGCGAGGTCGCAACCCGCACCCACGGCTGCGCCGTTCACGGCAGCGATAGTAGGCACTTCAAGGTTGTAAAGGGTAAGCGGGATATTGTGGATGTCGCGCTTGTAGTTGTTACGGATCTGATAGGGTCCTCCTTCCGACAATCCCTTGCGGTCTCGCATGTCTTTCACGTTGCCGCCTGCGGAAAAGGCGCTGCCTGCGCCGGTAAGGATCACGCATCGGACGCCGTCGTCGCGGGAAATTCGGTCGGTGGCTTCGAGGAAGGCTTTATACTGGCTCTCCCCCGACAGCGGGTTGCGCGCATCGGGCTGGTTCATCGTCAGGGTGACGACCGCGCCGTCCTGCTCGTAAATTAGAAAGTCTGTCATCGGGGTGTCCTCGCAAGCATTATTGTTGTTGCCTGCAGCTACAATAGCGGGACACTGTTAAGTTGGCACTTCGATGATTGACTTTGCTCAGTCGTAAGCGGCTGTCGGATCGGGTATCAGCCCCTTCGGACCGTCGGGTACGTGCAGGGCTTCGACGCGCAGACCCAGGTCGAGAACACGGATGGCCTCTATATTCTCCTCGAGCTCGCGGTCTGACGGCGGTTCGCGAACGATGCGGTCAAGTGCCGAACGCCGATATAGATAGACCGGAATGTGGGCACACACGTCGCCAGTCTTGAACTTAGCGGAATCGCGTGAAAATTGTCCGATGGTACCGATTTTGGCTTCGGGCATCACGTAAACCTTGCGATCCTCGTTCCACGTGACCGCGACTTTCGCCGCATCGTCGTTCATGTCTGGCGACAAAGGGCCGGCGAGGGTTGCCATCGCGACCTCGTTCGACGCCAAGGGATACATCAACGCACGTAGGTAGCGGGCATCGATGTCTGCGAAATGCTCGGGCATGTGGATAATCAGGTCGTGGTTACAGAACCTATCGAAGCGCGCAACAGTCTGAGCGACGCGTGCGAGCCCTGACGGCAGCTTGTAGTTGTGGGTCCGGGGAAGTTCGCTGAGGTCCGTGCGAACGCAATAGGCGCCCGCCTCACGGGAGGCGGCTTCAGATGCGTCGTCATGGCAGTCGACGATCGCGCAGCCGATATCTGCTTCCTCTGCGTGCCGAAGGGCCGTAGCGATATTCGAGTGATCAGAGGTAACGCCGCCGCGCGCGTTCGCCTGGCGCGCGGCAGTGTCTATCCTCGACGAAACCACGATAAGTGGATTCCGTTCCATGCGTCGTTGTTCTTCCGACACTTACTTGTGTGTCGGGTAGCCCGCGAGCGATGGATGGTGGAAGTCGCCGACACGGTAGTCGCCAACTGCCTCTTCCATGTGCTCCATCTTCGTAAAGATGATTGGGCCATCCGGGCCGACGAGCACGTTTTCTTCTAGACGGCAGGTCTGGGGCAAGCCCGGGTGGCCGGCGAATGTTTCAATCGCGAAGTACATATTTTCCTTGATCTCAGCCGGATACTTCATGGAATAGGCTCGGCTCATCCACATGCCCTCGTAGAGGGTAATTCCGATCGAGTGAGCGAACTGCTGGAGCGTCACAGTGCCGAACTTGTCGTCATCATACTCGGGGAACTTCGATACAACGTCGGCCGTTGTCATACCCGGCCGCAGATTTTCCATGCCTGCATAGAGGGAGTCATAAGTTTCCCTATATAGGTCAATCTCTTGCTGAGTCATCTTGCCCATACATTTGAAGGTCCGCACGAAGTCAACATAATAGCCGCCAGGCCCCACCGCGTTGATGTCGACGATCATAAGATCGCCCTGCTGGACGATCTTGTCGGTC
>PBMH01000040.1 GCA_002722515.1 Alphaproteobacteria bacterium
GGCTCACCCATGCCCATCATGACGATGTTGGAGAGCTCGCGTTCATATATGGACGGGCGTTCGGGTGTTGGCCATTCACCCAGATGGTCACGTGCCAACATAATCTGGCCCACAATCTCGGCCGGACCGAGATTTCGGACGAGCCGCTGAGTCCCCGTGTGGCAAAAACGGCAGTTCAGCGTGCAGCCGACTTGGCTCGACACGCAGAGCGTTCCCCGTTCGGATTCCGGGATATGCACGCACTCAACCTCATTGGTATCATCGAGGCGTAGTAGCCATTTGTGGGTGCCGTCGCTCGAAGTCATGTCGCGTGAAATTTCGGGCCGGGCGACTACGTATCTCTCGCTCAGCTTGACACGCAGCCCCTTCGATAGATTGGTCATTTCACCAAAATCGCTGACCCCGCGGCCATAAATCCATTGAAACAGCTGGTTAGCTCGGAACTTGGGCTCGTCGAGGGCTTCAACCGCTGCTGCAAGTTCGGAGCGGCCCATCCCGATTAGGTTGATAGGGCCTTCGCATGCGACCGGGGCAGCGAATTGTTCAGACGAAATCGGCATGATGGTTCAAATAGGCCGGCAGCCCAGAGAACGCAACAGCTCTAGCGCCCGCAGGCCTTGTTAATGGCTACATATGCCGCGGTCGTTCCCTTGAGAGAATAGCTATCGGTGGTAGGGTTGTTCCGACTCGACATACCCTTGACGGTCATGCGTGAACCCTTTCGGATCGCGGCGGCGAGCGCCTTATCGTCTTTTTTATTGCGGGTCCAGGCGATCTCGCCCTCGGTAAATAGCGACCAAGCCTGGCCGCCGATACGCACTTCGACTGCAGATTCCTCTTTAAATGGATATCCGATATCAACCTGAACTACGTCAAATTCCTCCATTCCCGGGCGGTGCCATACAAGGAAAAATATCTCGCCGCGCCGGGACTGAAGGCTCGCGGTCTTGGGCTTAGAGACCATGTAGCAAAACTGGCTGTTCCCAACCCCGCGGATATAGGCATCCCAGTCGCCAAACCGGCCAATGCGCTTAGCCTCCTGCGCTTGGGCGACCGACGGGATCAGCAGCAGGGGAACCAGAACGAGTGCAAGTGCACGCAACGAGTATCTAAAGAAAACAAACATGATTTTACCATTACCAAGAGTTGTCGAGTCTTTCCAAGCATCAAACCAATCAACGCGTTGTTATTGTTCGACCTTTTGTCCACCCCGTGGGCGCCGCAACACAGGACCGCCATGCACATGGTCGGGCAATGACCCGGTGGGTCCGCCAGGAACCAGGGGTCGAGCGGGATAACGCCCAAGGGTCAGAAGGCGGTCATACATGACGATCGCTGCCGCCAGTCCAACATTCACGCAGAAGCGCGTCGGGACCTTCACCACATGGTCACAGCGCGCTATGAGCGCCGGCGAGAGCGAGCCCCGCTCGGGCCCCAGCACATAGGCAGCCTGCCGCGGATGGCGAAAGCTCGGTAGGTCAATAGAATCCTCGATGAGCTCAATCCCCACCAGAGCGCAACCACGCGGTAGGCTAAAATCCTCGAGCAAGTCGTATTCATGAAGCGGCAAGTGCTCAGGTGCATTTGAGGTGTCCGACCGGCCGCCCTCACGTTTAGCGTAAGTCGCATCAATGGTGAACACAAAGCTCGCACCGAATGCATGCGCTGTACGCATGATCGCCCCGACATTCATCTGCTTCGAGATACCCTCAACGCCAATCCCAAAATAACCACGCAGCTTCGCTTCACTCATAGCACCTTACTTGCATGCTCATCGGGGCCAAGGCAAGTTGCCGCTCCATGGGAAGTGTCATCAGGTGGGAGTTTTAAAAATATGCGCGCAATCATCTGCAGAGACTGGGGCGATCCAGAATCCCTTGAACTCGGCGAACTGCCCGAACCAGAGCTAGGCGCCGGCCAAGTGCGCATCCGGATGCGCGCCGCCGGAGTCAACTTCGCGGACTCAATCCTCGTCCGCGGCAACTACCAAGAAAAGCCCGATCTGCCGTTTGCGCCGGGCCTTGAGGGTTCAGGCGAAATCATTGAAGTCAGCGACGGGGTCACCGATCTCGTACCGGGAGATCGGGTGATGGCACTCCTCTCGACGGGTGCCTTCGCGGAACAGGCCGTATGCGACGCAACGACGGTGCTGCCCATTCCCGAGGGCATGGATGACCTTACCGCTGCAGCCTTCCCCGTTGCTTATGGTACCTCGCATCTGGCGCTCGCACATCGCGGCAATCTGAAAGCCGGTGATACTCTTTTGGTTCTCGGTGCCGGCGGCGGCGTCGGCCTGACTGCGATCGAGTGTGCCAAGGCGATGGGTGCAACTGTAATTGCGGCGGCCTCTTCGACCGAGAAACTCTTGCTGGCCCAAGAGCGTGGCGCAGATCATCTGGTCAACTACACCAATGTAGACCTTCGAAAGGCAGTACGAACCATCACCGACGGTAACGGCGTCGATGTCGTTTACGACCCGGTAGGGGGTGACCTAGCACAATCCGCAATGCGCTCGATTGCATGGTCCGGCAGATTCCTTGTAATCGGCTTCGCCAGCGGCAACGTCCCGCAGTTTCCAGGAAACTATCTTCTAGTCAAAAACATTGCCATCGTCGGCGTCTATTGGGGTGCCTACCGAACCCAGGAACCCGAGACCTTCCGAGCCGGTTTCACGGAACTGGCCGAATGGTGGAGTGCCGGAAAACTTAACCCTCATATATCGCAGGTCCTGCCGCTCGCCGACGTTCCCAGGGCGCTATCGATGCTTGAGGACCGAAAGGCCGCTGGACGACTCGTCATCGATATCGATAGCTGACGCAAGATCTTGACACAGGGGCAGGGCAAGTAATGACAGATTCCGCGGCAGACGGGCGTGACCGGCGCGTTCAATCTCAATACGAGTCCTATCCCTATCCCGCACGCGACCCTGCCGACGAGAAAGAACGTTTGATCACGGGCTCTCCGAGCAACCTGCACGAATTAAATCACTATGTTTTTGGCGGCACTCGCGACTTGACGAAACCGCTGCGGGTGCTCGCGGCGGGAGGTGGTACCGGCGATGCCGCGATCATGCTTGCACAACAGATGAACGATAATGGCATTCCCGGCGAGGTGGTCCATCTCGACCTGAGCGAACCAAGCCAGGCCATTGCCAAGGCTCGTGCCGACGCACGCGGTCTAGAGAACATGCATTTCGTGAAGGGCTCTCTTTTGGACGTCGCCAAAGTGGCGCCAGGACCTTGGGATTATATAGATTGCTGCGGCGTACTGCACCATCTCGAGGATCCGGAAACCGGGCTAAGGAAACTTGCGGGCCAACTCGCAGACGACGGGGGCATTGGTGTCATGGTGTATGGCGAGTATGGCCGCACTGGCGTCTACCACATGCAGAATATGCTGCAAAAAATCGCGCCCGGCGACGAGCTAGAGGATGACGAGCGTATCGACCTAGCAAGACGGCTAACAAACAGCCTGCCGGCAACGGCATGGCTGCTGCGTAACGGACTGATCCAGGACCATGTCTCCGGCGGCGATGCAGGACTTTATGATTTGTTCCTACATTCGCGGGACAGAGCCTTCCTAGTGCCGGACGTTGACAATTTCATCAAACAGGCCGGGTTGCGCCTTGCCGGTTTCATCGAACCCTTTCGTTATGATCCGGACTGGTTCTTGCGCGCCCCCCGCCTCGCTAAACGACTGCGCAACCTTGACCCCATGGCGCGTGCAGCCTTCGCCGAATTACTCACAGGCAATCTCCACAAACACATTTTCTATGCTGTCCAGGCAGGCAACCCGGTGTCGGTCCCGGGGACGGATGACCCGGGAACCGTCCCACACCTAGTCAATCTGCATCCACTAGACCTCGCCGGATCACTGCCAACAGGTGGAAAGATTAACATCACGGCCGACGGCCTTAAGATAGAAATGACAGTTCCAGCCCTATCACGCGCGATCGCCGCGCTTTGCGACGGCACCCGTTCACTTGCCGACATACACGCGGCGATCCGCGAGAAGCGATCGGATCTCGACTATGGCTCCTTCATGCGCCAGTTTGAACAGTTCTACCAGGTGATGAATGCGATTAACCGTGTGGTGCTTAGGCGACCAGTCTGAGCCGAATAATACCTGTCATGGGGCCCCCAATATACCTCAAATCCAAAGTGCTAGAGGAGCTCGCGTGGATTCGACCGGCGGCCAACTGCCAGTATCATACCCAGCGTTGTAACCACTAGGCCGAACCAGGCAAGCGGGCCGGGTAACTCGTCGAGTAGAATAATCCCGAACAGAACGCCTAGGCTCGGTGCACCCGTCAGAAAAACCGCCATGGTCGTGGCGGAAACTGAGCGGGTTGCCCGGGTTACAAGGATGACCACGATGAAGCTAGCGATGATACCTTGATAGACCGCCTGCAGCATAATCTCCGGCCAAGGTGGAAAATTGTCCAACGGTAGCAGGCCCGATGGCAAAAACAGGGCCCAGATAGGAATGTATATCGCGGCGCTGATTATTGGAACGGCAATCAATGCTTGAAGGATTGTCACATTCCAGCGCCGCAGTGCCGTCATATAAAGAGCGAAGCAACCCGCCGCACCGATCAGCAAAAGATCCCCAAGCCACTGACCCGGTGGCGCATCCAGGCTGAAACTGTCGCCGCCAACCATAGCACCGCCAGTAACAATCAAAACCATACCGACCATCTGCATACGTGCCGGCAACTCATGCAGCCAGTAATAGCCAATCACCGCAGCAAAAATTGGCATCGCACCGTTGGTAAGAACACCCGCATGCAATACCGGCGCCAGTGCCATTCCGCAAAATGATGTCAACGCGAAGGGAACGCCCACGCCAAAGGACAGAACCGCGCCTTTCCATAACGGCAACCCTGCAAATCCGCGGATGAAGAGCAGTGGCAGAACGAGAATCCCCGCGACGCCTACCCGAATGGCCGCAACATCAAACGGCGTAAGCGCGTGTAAAACTCCAAAACGCGACGCCACAATCCAGCCGCCCCAAATGAACGGTACAATCAGCCCACATGTAAGGCCAACTGCAAAACTCGATGATCCGGATTTCATTATGCCCTAGCTGTTCGAGGGGACGCAGAGCCCGCCAGTAGCCCGGGGCCCAGCGCAACCAGGATCCCTACCGTGACGACGACCACGCCCACGACGCTGATCGCGGACGGAACCTCATCGAGTGCCGGGATCGCAATGAGTACAGCAACCGCCGGTGCACCGGACATGATTGCGGCTTGGCGCATGCCACCGAGCATACGGGCAGCATGGGCGATTAGAATCGAAGCGAAGAACGCCGCGACGATACCCTGATACGCACCTTGAAGCGCTATCTCGGGCCAAGGGGTAGCAGAAAGATTGCTCGGCAGAACAAGCAACCAGAGCGGAACATAGAGCGCGAGGTTTACGCCATTCACGATCACGAGGGACTGCAATGCCGTGATTCCCCAGCCGCGCACCATCGTCAGAAAGGTAGCGTTACAGGCCGCAGCCCCCAAGAAAAGAAGATGTCCTCGCCACTGTCCTGGTATGCCGTTCGCCAAAGCCTCCCAACCCGTCGCCAGAACGCCGCCCACAATCAAAATGATTCCGACAACGCGCCAGCCACCGAGACGATTGCCAAAGACGAACCAGCCAATCCCGGCCGCGATGACCGGCATGGCACCGTTGGTGACGATACCCCCATGAGCCACCGGCGCAAAGGACATACCCCCAAAAAGGAAGAGAGCAAAGGGTGCACCCGATGTCATGGCGATGACCAGCATCTTCCAGAGTTTGAGACGCGGCCAGCGCATTCGAAGTATGATAGGCAGAGTGCATAAGCCGGCAACGCCGAACCGGAGCCCAGCCATGTCATACACAG
The DNA here is from genome assembly GCA_002722515.1 of Alphaproteobacteria bacterium. GTDB lineage: Bacteria > Pseudomonadota > Alphaproteobacteria > UBA6615 > UBA6615 > UBA8079. The sequence goes on from PBMH01000040.1 coordinate 5,878, forward strand.
TAAGAGTTGAGGTCGCGCCAAACCGCGAGACAACCAGCATCCCCGCGAATAGAAGCATAACGGCGAAGCCTGCGCCCACGCCGAGAGCCGCCTCACGATTCATGGTCATTCCCCCACCCGGCTGATTATGCGGCATGGGGCTTCATCACTATCACCCAACTTCCAAACCTGTGGTGTAAGGCACTCCTACTGCGTCACGATAGTAGCCTCAGAGCGCTCGCGCACCTCGTCAACACTCACATCCGGTGCCAGCTCCTGGATATGGACTCCGCCCTCACCGATCCGGAAAAGCCCCAGTTCGGTGATGATGTCATCCACCACTCCAGCACCCGTCAAGGGCAGGTTGCATTCCTTGAGAAGTTTAGCAGAACCGTCTTTTGCATTGTGATCCATGAGGATAACCACGCGTTTAACTCCGGCCACAAGGTCCATCGCACCGCCCATGCCCTTGACCATCTTTCCGGGAATCATCCAGTTAGCGAGATCGCCATTTTCGGCAACCTGAAGCGCACCAAGGATAGACATGTTAATATGTCCGCCGCGTATCATCGCAAAGGATTGTGCACTATCGAAATAAACCGACTTCGGGGTCTCGGTTATCGTCTGCTTACCGGCATTGATCAGATCGGCATCGACTTCGTTGTCCGTAGGGAACGATCCCATTCCAAGCATGCCATTCTCCGACTGGAAGTTCACATCCATGCCGTCGGGTATAAAGTTAGCAACCTTTGTCGGCATCCCAATCCCGAGATTGACATAGAAACCGTCTTCTAGCTCTTGGGCCGCGCGGGCACACATTTCATCTCGTGTCCAAGCCATTTTTCGTCTCCTTCACTTTCCTTCGTGTCCCAGTCAGGCTTCACTGACAGTCCGGAACTCGATGCGTTTCTCGAAATCCTGACCCTGAAATATCCGGTGAGTATATATGCTGGGCAGATGGATCCCATCGGGTTCCAGCTCTCCGGGTTCGACCAGCTCCTCAACCTCTACGACACAGACTTTACCGGCCGTCGCCATTGGGGCATTGAAATTCCGGGCCGTCTTACGAAAGACAACATTGCCTGCTTTATCGCCCTTCCAGGCCTTGATAATTGCCAGGTCACCGGTTAGTCCGCGCTCCATGACATAGGTCTGCCCGTCGAATTCCTTGGTCTCCTTCCCCTCGGCAATAATCGCGCCGACGCCGGTCTTTGTATAGAAGGCAGGAATTCCAGCACCGCCTGCGCGGCAGCGTTCGGCGAGAGTGCCCTGCGGATTGAACTCGAGTTCGAGTTCGCCCGCCAAGAACTGCGCCTCGAAGGTTTTGTTTTCTCCCACATAAGAGGAAATCATCTTCTTCACCTGCCGTGTCTGCAATAACAGGCCGAGGCCAAAATCATCAACACCAGCATTGTTAGATGCGATGGTGAGATCCTTCACGCCGGAATCCCGAACCGCGAGGATCATGTGTTCGGGAATGCCGCATAGCCCAAAACCACCTGCCAGGATTGTCATGCCATCGTGAAGAAGCCCATCGAGTGCCGACTTCGCGTCCGCGTAAACCTTCTTGCTCATCTCTCCACCCTGATTTGTTTTTGCGGATCCGGGCCTTTTGCCCGTTGCCAACAAATTAATAATCAATCGATTATGCCCAACGGGACGGCCTCTTCATAGTCCAACCGGTATTTCACAATGATGAATGCGCAGCCCTGCCCAGCGTCAGCCGACTATCGAGGTGGCCTGGGCATGTTCTAAGCTGTGCATCATGCTAAGCCGCCATGACGCCTTTTCGCCGACCGTGATAGCGATCACCCTTATGATAGGCGCGATGGTTCTGTTCTCCGCCGGTCACGGCCTAGTTCGCTTTGCAAGTGACGAGCTACATTCATTCCAGATTGGTTTCCTACGCTCCGTCTTCGGACTTATTTTCCTGTTACCCATAATCCTTCGGGGATGGGAGTTTTCCGATCTTCGTGTGAAACGCCCCAAGCTTCACATAATCCGCGGCGCTCTGTCAGCCGTGAATACCCTCGCTTGGTTTACCGCCCTCGCCATCATGCCGCTGGGCGAAGCAGTCGCGCTCAACTTCACATCGCCGCTGTTCGCTACTGTGCTGGCGGCCCTCTTCTTGGGTGAAGTCGTCCGAGCGCGGCGCTGGGTAGCCACCGTCATCGGATTCATCGGCGTGCTTATTGTTGTGCGCCCAGGAGGAGAAACAGTCCAGCTCGGTGCAATACTCGCGCTGGGTAGCGCGCTGTCGATTGCTGTAAATGTACTACTGATTCGGGTCATGTCCCAGGAAGACAGCACCCGTGCTATTGTTACAACCTTCAACCTTGCCATCATCGTCTTTACTTTCATCCCTGCAATCATGGTCTGGGCATCGCCGAGCCCGGCAATGTGGGCCGTTACATTTGCGGTTGGTGTAAGCACCACCGTCGCTCATCTGATGCTGACTAAGGCTATGAGCCTGGCAGAAGCCTCCGCAATTGTGCCGCTGGAGTTCATCCGACTCCCAATGGCGGTATTGATCGGCTTTGTCTGGTTCGCTGAGATACTAGATGGCTGGACAATACTCGGCGCGACGATAATAGGCTGTTCAGCTGTTTATATCGCGCGCCGCGAGGCAATCGCATCGAAACCCACAACCGACATAACCGCGACATGACCGAAGCCCCGACCCATGTTTTTGGCCTGCCACGGCTGCCAGTCGCGATCATTGCGATGCTCACTGGAGCCGCTTGCTTAGCCGGCAATCATGCACTCGTTCGCTTCGTGGCCGACGAGGTGGGGGCAATCGAGACCTCCGCGTTACGATTCCTGTGGGCACTACCCATGATGTTGCCTTGGCTGATCCGCAGCAGGTTCCGTGTGCTACGCACGAGGCGTCACGGGCTGCACTTCTTAGCGGGCCTTACTACATTTGCATCAACCTTGTTTCTATTCTCCGGCCTCGCACTCCTGCCTCTCGCCTTCGCTACCTCACTCAGCTTTGCTGCACCACTATTCGCCACGGTCATGGCCGTTTTGCTTCTTAAGGAACGAGTACACGCAGGGCGTTGGATCGCAATCATAATCGGTTTCGCCGGGGTGTTAATTATCCTGCGCCCCGGGATAATGCCGGTCACACCCGCAGCCATTCTGCCGCTCGGCTTCGCAATCGCTTACGGGTTCTGGTTCATTCTTATGAAGCGCTTGGGAAGCTCCGAGGACAAATCGACAACCACAATCTACCAGACCCTTTGGTCTGCGCTGCTGCTAACCCTGATTGCGCTTCCAGAATGGCAATGGCCGAGCTTGGATGCGACCTTGCGATCCGCCGCCATGGCCGGGCTCGGCACCGCTGCTATATTCCTTGTAGCCTGGGCATTTGATCTGGCTGAGGCGTCAATCGTCGCCCCATTCGATTACATCCGCCTACCGATGATAGCCTTTATCGCCTACCTCGCCTTCGGCGAAATACCCGATATCTTCACTATCCTCGGCGCCTTGGTAATCGTCGGCGCGACGCTCGTCTCAACCCACCTAGCCACCTCGAGCCCGCCACCGCCTCAGTGACTTGACTCCCGCCCGCCCGCAACAGGTTAATGTTGCGTAATCACATGGACGAAGAACGAAATGAATTTCGGCATATTCAATCTGATGAACCGACGCCACCGCAGCCAGACGGTGCCCCAGGTCATCGCCGAGACCTTGGAGCACATCCAAGCCGCCGAGGCCGCCGGCTTCGGTGTCTCCTGGTTCACCGAACATCACTTCACCAACTATTCCATGGCACCATCACCCCTGATGATGGTCGGCCATGCCGCGCCGCAGACAACACACATCAAGCTTGGAACAGCCGTCGTACTGCCGGCCCTTTATCAGCCGGCACGGTTGCTCGGCGATATCGCATTTGCAGACAACCTCGCCGACGGCCGTTTAATTCTTGGTCTAGGGAGCGGATATCAGGCTTATGAGCTGCGCCGCTTTGGAATAGATCTAGCCGAAACCAGCGCCATCACGGACGAATGGATCGAGTTCCTGTCGCAGGGGCTCGGACAGGAAAGCTTCGAGTTCCGGGGAAAGTATATAGACCTACCGCAGACCTGGTTCACCGTCGACACGGTGCAGAAGCCGCACCCACAAATTTGGATTGCTGGAAACAGCCCGGGCTCTCAGCTTCGCGCCCTGAAGGGCAACCATCCACTGATTGCGACCGGCTTCGGGCGCGACGCAGACACACTGGCGGAAATTCGCGCCGGTGCGGATGATACCTGGCGGGCGGCGGGGCACGACCCCAACCTGATGCGCTTTGGTAGCTTGCGCTACTGCTTTGTCACGGACCATAAGGCCGAAGCATTCGCCTATGCCGAGAATGCCCGGTTCCAGGTTCGCCTTTCAGCCTTCCTAAGGCAGGGTCAAACTGAACTCGAAGCACCATGGCTTCCAGAGGTGGCGTTTGCGGACGAGATGACACCGGAAGATATTCTCCGGTGGAACCCCATCGGCGACCCAGAAACCGTGGCGGAGCGCTTGGTTGAAGAGATACAGAAGGTCGGCTCCGATCATATCGCGCTCTATATGAGCATCGGCGACTCAGACCATGGCGCCGTCATGCGGTCTATCCGCCGGTTCGGCGACGAAGTCATCCCGCTTATCGAGAAGAGCGTCGGCCCGCTGGCCGGCGCAGGTAGATTCGAATCAGCGATGGCAGCGAAGTAACCCCGCATGCAGATCGCGGCTAATTCGACCGCCGACGGCGAAGACCGATTCGACCCGACGGTAGGTCTATTTGGCATACTCAACGTGATTTTCGGTCACCGTCCACCCGGTGACGCCCAAGACCGAGTTTTACGCGATGTCGAGGGCTGTATCCTAGGCCTTGATCCAGCTCGGCTGCATCCGCGGACAGGCTGACGCCAACAATTTGATACCGAATGGGCCGCACGCTAAAACGAGCAACAAGCTAAAACTAACCAACGGGGATGAGAGATGGACGTTAACGGACTAGCTGCGGTAATCACCGGCGGCGGATCGGGCATCGGCGCAGAGGTTGCCCGCCACTGCGCCAAGGCGGGCATGAGGGTCGCCCTCCTCGACGTAAACATGAATGGCGCAAATGCAGTCGCCGAAGAGATTGGTGGCATCGCCATCGAATGCGATGTCACCAGTGCCGAGAGTGGTGAAGCAGCAATCACCGCGGCGTGCGCCGCCAATGGAATCGGGCGCTTGCTGGTCAACTGTGCGGGGATAGGCACGCCGGGGCGAATCGTCGGCCGCAATGGACCCCTGCCACTGGATGCGTTCAACGCCGTTATCCAGGTTAACCTTGTCGGCTCGTTCAACATGATGCGTCTGTTCGCTGCCGAACTGGGCGAAGCCGATAGTTTCGAAGACGGCGAACGCGGCCTGATCGTCAGCACCGCTTCGGTCGCGGCCACGGAGGGACAGATCGGCCAAGCCGCCTATGCCTCGTCGAAGGGAGGAATCGTATCACTGAACCTAGTAGCCGCACGCGAATTCGCGTCGCGCGGTATCCGGGTTAACACGATCGCGCCGGGACTGATCGACACACCGATGATGGCCGGTCTACCAGACGAGGCGCGGGCGAGCCTAGCCGAGCAGCCTGAGTTTCCTAAACGCCTAGGTTACCCCGCCGAGTATGCGCAGCTGGTCATTCACATGTGCGAGAATGTGCTAATCAATGGTGCGGTCTTCCGTCTCGACGGCGCGTTACGCATGGCCGCACGCTAGCCCGCGATGGCATCCATAAAGGCCGCAAGTTTAATGTCGAGGTTGGTCAGCCCGCCAGCATCATGTGTCGATAAGGTCACCTCGACCCGGTTCCAGACGTTAAACCATTCCGGGTGATGGTCCATCGCCTCGGCCAAGAGCGCCACCCGGCCCATAAAGCCAAAGGCGGCGTTGAAATTCTCGAACTGAAACGTTTTCGTGATCGCATCCCTACTATCGACCAGGGCCCAATCTACCAGTGATGCCAGCGCAGATTCGCGGGCCGTGCCTTTGAGTTTCTCCGCCAATCCTGCCTCCTATCTCTGCGACGACTCTACTGACGGCGCTTAGCGTTACAATAAAGAACCTTTATAGGACAATGGTATGGCCGCTGCGGGAAAATACTGGAACGCGCCATCCCTCGCTGATTTGGAAGCTATCGCCAGCGAGGTCTTCTTGGCGATTCCCACAACGCTGTCGCGATATGTCGCGAACATCGCGATCCATGTAGAAGATTTTCCTGACGACGAGACCATGGCGACAATGGATTTGGAGAGCCCATTCGATATTTTGGGCCTGTATGTTGGGGTCAGCCTAGACCAGAAGTCCTTGTCTGAGACGCCGAGTGATGTGGACCGTATTTACCTCTACCGGCGTCCGATCCTCGATTATTGGTGCGAGACAGAAGAAGACCTATACCATCTCGTCCACCATGTTCTAATCCACGAGATAGGACACCATTTCGGGTTTACCGACGACGACATGAAGCAAATCGAGACCAGTTCACACTAAAGGCCGAACACCTCGAGTCGCCTTCAAGGCGACGCCTCAACTCTCCGCAATGATACGAAGTTCGTCAACGAATTCAGGCACGACCTCTGTCGCCGGACCATAGCGCCCCTCCTGAAAAATATTAGCGCCGAGAGATTCCTCAAGATTGAGCTCGACAGCATAGGCACCATTATTGCGTGCTTCCTGCACAAAGCCGGCCGCCGGATAGACATTTCCCGACGTGCCAATCGAAACGAACAGGCCGCACCTGCCAAGAGCCGAGCCAATCGCGTCCATATCTAGCGGCATCTCACCGAACCAGACAACATGAGGCCGCAAGGCACCGGTCACTCCACAGAACAGGCAGACCATATCCGTCTCTACATCTCCGATTCCTTCGAACAGATGCCCACAATCGTTGCAGCGCGTCTTCGCCAGTTCGCCGTGCATATGGATGAGATTCCGGCTACCACCGCGCGCGTGAAGATTGTCGATGTTCTGGGTAACGAGCAACACGCCGCTGGGCCAGAAACCTTCCAGCCTGCCTAGCGCTGCATGAGCCGCATTGGGCTGAATATTACTGCCCTCCATCTGGGCACGTCGAACATTGTAGAATCCGAGCACCACCTCAGGATTACGTGCAAACGCCTGAGGCGTCGCCACGTCTTCGATGCGGTGTTTGGCCCAAATTCCGTCCGGATCCCGAAACGTCTGGAGACCAGATTCTTTAGAAATGCCGGCACCCGTCAAAATCACGATCGAGTCGGCGGCAGAAACGAAGTCGCTGAGGCTCATCTATGGCTCCCGGCTGGGTTTTACCGAGTTGACACTTTACCTCTCAAGTATAGCTTGCACCGGCGAAAAAGAGACGAGGAGTAAAAAGCAAATGCGTCCGCCCCCTATCGGCATATTGGGAAATGTTTGTAACTGGCGGTGGTCGTCAGCGTACCAGAAGACTGCTCCACCAGTATCGCGACTGCTCTTCTCTTCACATGAGATGCCGGCGGCCAGTCGGCAGCGCCATAACTGAAAAACAAATACCTTATCTCCCCAGACGACAGGATCAGGCGTGAACAAAGAACCCAGCAAGTCAGACCCGGAACCCATCACCACACCCGAGGCGCCGTTTCAAAAGGGTACTACTGCCACGCTTCATCCACCTAGGGTTCATACTATGCGTATGGGCCACCTGCCACTAACCATCTTTGTAACTGTCGCAATTTCCGGTTTGTTCGCGCTCGCCTTTGAGCTCGGTTCCGCGCCAGTAATAGTCGGTATCGCTCTCCTGGCACTGCTGATCGTCTTTGCGGCAATCACCCCCAGCACCTCTGATTCACCCCCCACTGCGGGCACGCGCTTTACCGTCGCCCGGGTTGCGATGACTTGCTTGATTGGCGGACTCGCGGTGGTGCCGGCCGGAAATCCACCCGAACCTCTTCTCTGGTCGTTAGCCCTAATGGGCATCGTCGCGGCTGGGCTAGGAGCAATCGATGGATGGCTCGCGCGGATCACCTGTTCCAACAGCGGATTTAGCGAGAGGCTCGGCGGCCTAGCAGGCACACTTCTGGTGTTGGCTCTGGCGCTTCTTGTTTGGCGCCTGGGCCTGGTTGGCCCCTGGATCATTGCAGCCGGGGCGCTTGGGTTCGCCGAAGCAGCCATGCTCGCGGGTCAGAAAAATCAACAGCGCGAAACCTGGCAGATCGGGGCAACTCTTCTGGTCCGCCTTGCACTCGCCATCGCTATTATTCCCGACGTGCCTCAGCTCTCCGTCACGATGCTAGCCCTTCTCGCAACCTCGGTCGCGGTCGGTCTTTTGGGCTACACGCTAGTCGATCGACTCAACAACTGACCATCGTAATTGTTTTAGAACAACAGCTTATATGTACCGAGACCGCCGAGAACCTAACCGTTGAACGGTTGAATTACTCCAACAAAACCCCCATATTCACTAAATACTTCGCATGATAGGGAACCCTTGGGAGGGTAACAGAACGATGGCGAACCAATTCGAGAACGGGACGGTTATTAAGAGCCGTGCAGCAGACGCAACGCAGATCGACGAGGGCCTCCGGTCCTACATGCTCCGCGTCTATAATTATATGACAACGGGTCTCGCGCTGACGGGCATCATCGCCTATCTGGTCGCAAACACCCCAGCCGTACTGAGCCTCTTCTATTCGGTCGGGCCCCAAGGACAGGTAGCATCGACGCCGCTAGCCTGGATTGCGATGCTTTCGCCGTTGGCCTTTGTGTTGGTGCTGTCTTTTGGCATCAATCGAATGCGAGCCTCAACCGCACAGCTTGTCTTCTGGCTCTTCGCCGCAGTGATGGGCCTGTCGCTCAGCCATATTTTTCTGCAATTTACCGGCGCAAGCATAGCGCGAGTTTTTTTCATCACAGCCGCGACCTTCGCTGCTATGAGCCTCTACGGATACACGACGAAGCGCGACCTATCAGGCCTAGGTAACTTTTTGTTCATGGGCCTGATCGGGATAATCCTCGCCAGCTTGGTCAACATCTTTATCGGTTCGACGATGATGCAGTTTGTCATTTCCATTCTCGGCGTCATCGTGTTTGTTGGCCTCACCGCCTACGACACCCAGAAAATCAAGGAGATGTACAACGAACTCGATAGTACCGAGATCGCCGGAAAAAAGGCAATCATGGGGGCGCTGCGGCTCTATCTCGACTTCATTAACCTGTTCATGATGCTGCTACACCTGTTCGGCCAGCGTGACTAAAATACTGTTTTATAAGTGACAGAGAACGCCCGGGCCCAAGCCTGGGCGTTTTCTTTTTCATAGGTAATAGAGAACACCTACGCCCAAGTCTGGGCGTTTTCTTTTGTGCGCCCGCAGCTTAAGTTTCACCCAACGAATAAATAATGGGAAAAGAATTATGGCCAACCTGAATGATAAGGTGATCGTTCTGACCGGCGCCAGCCGCGGCATCGGGGCGGCGGCAGCGCGGGAACTCGCAATCGACCGCGCGCATCTAGTGTTGTGCGCCCGGAGCGAGGAGGCTTGCGCAGAGACAAAGGCTGCTGTCGAGGTGCTAGGTGCGACCGTCGAGACCCATGGCTTTGAAGTCGCGGATTTCGATGCGGCAAAATCCTTCGTCAACGGCGTCCTCTCGGAACACGGCCGAATCGACATCCTAATCAACAACGCCGGCACTGGTCTTATGGGATCGGTTGCGGACGTTACCCCGGACGCCTATCTCGACGTCCTCAAGATCAACGTAATGGGGCCATACAACTTGATTTCGGCAGTCCTCCCTTCAATGACCGAACGCAACGACGGGATCATCATCAACATCACCAGCGCGCGAGCGTTCATTCCCGACCGCTTCTACGCCGCCTACTGCTCATCAAAGGCGGCGCTACTATCGATGACCCAATGTCTGCACTACGACCTTCAGGACAGCAATGTGAAAATCTTCGCCCTCTCCCCCGGCTTCACCCAGACCGACATGGTCAATGATATCTACGCCAACCCGGTTTTCCGCGCCGCCGCACTGACCCCCGACCAGGGACAGCCGCCAGAGCGTCCGGCCAAGGTGTTGGCCTGGTTGGCACGCGAGGCGCCGGCAGACCTCGCCGGCGTACACAATCAAGTCCAGTTCAACGACTTGACCCGACGCGCTGGCATCGAGGCCATCTAACCAGAACATCACGAACGACATGGCGTGGCCGCTCAAATCGATAGCCGGCGTTGTCATATTCGCCAAAAGCCCGGAGGCAAGCGGACCATTAAGTCGAGGTGACCGCCAGCATCGGCTCCCTATTCATCTCGACATGAGCCAGATCAGCTATAGATCGGATCAGTCGGTGACATGATATTGTCCACTCGTGGTTTCATCACATGCGGCTTGCGATAAATCGCCGAGCAGCGCAGCACTGGCAAACCATCTGCCCGGACGGTCCCTTCAACAAAGTTCATGGTCCGCGTGCTTTTAACCAGCCGCGCATCGCATTCCACCCACTGGCCTGGGTAGATAGGTGCCAGGAAATCGGCCTCGAGATGAATCGTAGGCGTTAACCCAACCAACCCAAGTTCATACATGGCCGACTGTGCCATCGCTACATCAACGAAGCTGGTCATCCAGCCACCATGGACGACATCACGCGGATTGAGATGCCGGTGGTCAGCGCGGAACCCAAAGACAGCCTTAGTCTTACTAAACTTGACGAATAGCGGCCCGTTACGCGTCGTGAACGGGCTGGTAAACTCGAATATCTCGAACCCGCGGGGCGTCCTGATCGCCTTTTCGAGACGATACTCCAAATGGTCTAAACGGTCGGCGCCCCAGAAGGTCTCCCCGTCGAGCACCGTAAAAGGCGCACCAAACATTCCGTCCCTGAGGGCGCGCTTATAGGCGCTGCGGAGATCCTTAACCGCGCGCATATCATCCGATGCAGCCTGAATTTGCTTCAGTGAGATATCCACGTCGCGCACCTTGCAAGCCCGTGCCAGCTGCTGCGCCGTACGAACCTCCTTGCCGGTACCAAAATACTGATGATCTACGGCACGGGCGAACTGCTTAGCCAACTCGGGTGTCTTCCGGTTGAAACGCCAGAAAACCAGGCGGTGCAGATTTGCACCATAAGGCGGCACCTCGGGTGGGAAGGAAACCGGGAGTTCATTCATCTCACACAGACGTGGAAAGTCGTTCGAGTTGTGGGCAAACTTGGCGGGCTGGTCCCGCGGCGACGTTGCCTCGTGATAGGCTAGTATTTCAGGAAGGGGTACGCAGTGCCACTCAACCTTCCGTCCCCAGCGCGCACCTAGTTCGTCGATGCGGTTCATGGCGACATAGGAGTAGGCCGATACGAAATCGAAGTAGAACTTGATAGGGGCTGGCATTTTTTCCTCTAAAGAATGACGAATCACGAATGCTTCAACTACCAAACGCGCCGTCTTGAGAATCACAATCGATAATATACTCTGAAATCTCTTTCGCGGTTTCGACGACGCGTCCAGTCAGGTGACTGAGCTGGTCCGCATCCAGACGGGACGCCAGACCAGATGCAGAGACGGCGATCGCGGCGCGACCAGAGGAGCTCATTACCGGCGCGGCGATACAGGTCAGACCAGAGACCATTTCGCCCTCATCAACGGCATACCCTTGCAATCGGATAGCCGCCAAGGCCTCCAGAAACACTTCGACATTAGTTATGGTGCGAGCCGTATGCGCATTGGGTGGATAGTGGCGATACAGTCGGCGCACCTCGTCCGGCTCAAGCCAGGCGAGTAAAGCTTTACCAACGCCCGTAGCGTGGGCATCAAACCGCATGCCTATCGCGGTGGCCACCGGACTCACCCCCGATGGCTCGACCTTGTCACAATAGACAACCTGTGGACCCTCAAGTGCAGCCAGGTGCACGGTCTCGCCGAGGTCCCAGGCGAGCTGGTGAATAAAAGGTGCCGCATGACGGGTGATAGTCTGGAGTTGTTTCTGCCGGCGACCGAGCGCAAATACCTTATAACCGAGCACGTAGGTGCTGTCGGTGGCGTCCTTGTGAATCCAGCCCATCCGCGTCAGGACGGCTAGTAGGCGGTATGCAGTTCCCCTGTTTATGCCGGTCTGACGGGCTATTGCGGCCAGAGGAATAGGATCCTCCGCGCTGTCGACGCATTCAAGGATCGCGAAGGTACGCTCTGCCGATTGGTTCTGGTAACGGGTTTCGGTCATATGGTCGACGCTGCTCAGTCGTCGCTCGCTTCCTTAAACAACGGTTCACGGCGCACGAGCCACCAACCATATTGCTCGGGCCACTCCGCATAGTCCGCATCCACACCGAGGTCACGAGCCATATGGTGCGGCCAATTAGGATTATATAGGGCTTCCCGGCCAACAGCCACGAGGTCGGCTGCACCAGACACGAGCAGGTCTTCGGCAACACGCGCGTCCAGGACCAAGCCAACAACCATTGTCGCAACGCCCGTCTCGCTCCGAATGCGTGCTCCATAGGGACCTCGAAACCCCTGCTCACGCGGGCCTTGCGACGACGTCGCAAGGCCTGCAATGCCACCCGACGAGCAATCTACTACATCAACACCCCGGGCCTTAAGTTCGCCCGCCAGTGCAACGGAGTCCGCCAGCCCCCAGCCCTCATCGGCGCCATCAACGTCGACCGATGAAATCCGGACGAACAAAGGCTTATCGTTAGGCCAGACCGCACGGACTTTCTCCGCTGTTTCCAGGGTGAAACGCATGCGACCGGCGAGGTCGCCACCATAAGCATCGTTACGGTGGTTAGACAGAGGCGAAAGGAAGGAGTGCGCAAGATAGCCATGCGCCGAGTGAATTTCGAGAACCTCAAACCCAGCGTCCGCTGCATGCCCGGCCGCTGACGCGAAATTTTTCTGGATGTCAGAGATCGCCGACACCGACAACTCAGCGGGCATGAGCCAACCAGACTTCACAGGCTCCGCACTGGCCGCGACAATGTCCCATATATCCTCACCACGGGCCCTGTCAGTATCGTCAAGCGGACCATTACCCTGCCAAGGCCTTTGCATGCTCGCTTTGCGGCCGGCATGCGCGATCTGGATCGAAGGCAGCGCGCCATTGCGACGTATGAAGTTCGTGACGGGCTTCAGGGCTGCGGCGTGGTCCGATGACCAGATTCCTAGGTCGCCATGGGTAATCTTGCCACGGGGCTCAACCGCTGCCGCTTCGGTAAACACCGCTGCTGCCCCGCCCAGCGCGAACTTTCCTAGATGCACGAGGTGCCAGTCATTCGCTAGTCCATCTGTCGCCGAGTAAGTGCACATGGGCGAGATTACCGTCCGGTTACGGAACCGAACGCCGCGAATATCCAACGGCGAGAAGAGCAAAGCCGAAAAATCGTCAGATGGGGACATGAAATTCTCCTAGGAACATCAATCACAGCGAATACAGGCTAACTACCAGATCTGCCCAGCACCTTTAGAAGATTCAGAAGAGTTACATCACGCTCGCGGACCAACTCCCCCATTGAGCGGCCGCCAACCTCCGCCTCAACACCTTCGATAATTCTCGTCTTCGCGGCATCATCAAGTTCAGGGCTTCCGAGCGCAGCCCAGCGCCGTTCCTGGCTAGGGCCCAGAATATCGAGGTAGCGCCGAATGCCGCCATCGCCGCCGCCGAGATGATAGGTCATATGCGGCCCCATAAAGGCCCAACGGAGCCCGGGACCGCCGCTAACGGCTTTATCAATATCCTCAACCGATGCATAGCCCTCCGCGACCAGATACACAGCCTCGCGATAAAGCGCCGCCTGCAGCCGGTTGACAAGATGGCCTGGGATTTCCGCGCGCAACCGGATGGGGGTCTTGCCGATCGCCTCGTAGAACGCCATCGCCCGGTCAACCGCGGAGCTCTCACTCTGCTTACCGCCGCCAACCTCCACAACCGGCATAAGGTGGGGTGGGTTGAACGGATGACCGAGGACGATCCGACCCGGATGCGCTGCCAGGTGCTGGAATTCCGAGACCGGCAACGCGGTTGAACTGGACGAAATTACTACATCCTCGGGGATATGATGTTCTATCTCCACCATCAGGCGCGCCTTGACATCTGGGTCCTCGGGTCCGCTCTCCTGAACGAACCCTACACCGTCGAGCGCTTCTCCTATGCTGCCAAAACAGGACAGCCTATCCTGCCGAGCATCCTCCACCAGGCCCAGCTCCTCCATGATCGGCCAAGCACGGGCAACAAACGCGACCACTTTTTCCGCATAGCCGTCCTGCGGGTCCCAGCAGCGGACATCGAGACCATGGGCAAGGAAGTAGACAGCCCAAGAGGATCCGATAGTTCCAGCGCCGATAATGGCGACCGTCGAGACGTTGGACTGGCTCATATCTTCCTCCGACCGGAACGACCTGCGTTGCGCCGAATACTAGCGCAGGTTTCATTGAGATAACGGGTTGACGACAAATACTATGCCGCAACACAAAGTTTCTGAGGCAGAGAAAACCATAACCAGCTATGTCACGGCAGCATTTATTATTGCTGCCCCGTCTAGGATCGAGGCCTGTCTATGGACTGGCTAGCCGCGGGTCGGGTGCAAGCTCATCCAAACACCAAATTATGCACCATGCAGGATTATCGTCCCAGTCGAGTTTACCGACCAAGGCACGTCTAGGCGTTTTACGTTGATCCTGACTAAAAGCACTAGCGCGAATTTCGCCACACCAGCTCCCACGGTCCGGTGCTAATGGTCGACGCACTGCCGAGCAGGCCTGTCAACCGCTAACAGGCGTGCCAGCGATGCCGCTGCGCAAATCCTTGCAGGTAAAGAAGTGGCAATCCTCATCTGGCGAGATTGTTACGGAATGCACGGTGTTCGCCGGAATGTAGATTAGCTGGCCGGGGCCTACGTCAGATTCTTGTCCATCTACGGTAGCGTGCAGGTTTCCTTTGAGGATGTATATCCACTGCTCGTTGGGATGGGTATGGGGCGCCGAGGTCTGGCCGCTGGGCAGGGTCATGATGCCAACTTGGGTTAATTCACCCTCGACCACCGGGCCGAAGGTCTCAGCATAGCCAGGGCCTGCCGCAAGGCCCTCCAGCTTATCAACATCAAATACATAGTCACCGTCACCCGCCTTATAGGCGCCGTCGGTCTTGGTTTCGGCATCCGACATTATTTCTCTCCCCCTAAAATATAGAACCTGGTGTCATCGTACCAATTGTCCGCACCCGCGTGAACGCATGGATGTATCGAAGACCTCTGACTGGCCTTTTCTTTTCTCCGACCATCACTTCGGTTTGTGCTATGACGCGGATATGAACCGAGCAGCACTCCTAATCATCGCGTCCCTGACAGGGATAGGCGCCCTCTACACGATTTATTTGAGCGTAACCGGCGATGTCGGCCTTACCGCATGGCGCGCCGCTCGCGCCACCGCGGCCGCGCTAGTGATCGGCGCCACAATTGTCACATGTCGACAACTTATTCGCCCGACTCCGCACCAAGTGCAGCAGTTGCGGCGTGCCGCACTGGCCGCACTCATCATCGGTGTGATCGGACTAGCGGCAAACGCGTTCGTCGGTGGCACCACGAACCTGCCGGACGGACCGGTTTTCATCCTGTCGCTACTACTGATTCTCCAGGCGTTCCTGACTATCGGTTACGCATCCCGTTCTAACTGACCCGTCCCATGCGTTCCGGCGGTTCGGGTTCACGCATCAACGGGAATCTTCGTGGCATCTTCTGGATGGTGGTGACAGGCATTCTGTTCGTAGCCGTTACCGGGATCGTTCGCCACTTGGGTACGGATATGAGTGCTGTCCAAGCCGCCTTCATCCGCTATGTGTTCGGCCTCATTCTCCTGGCGCCGGTGTTTTTTAAAGTCGGGCGCTTCATTCGTGATCGCAAAATTATGGGTATGCACGCGGCACGCGGCCTCATTCACGGAATGGGTGTAATGCTCTGGTTTTTTGCAATGGCGAAAATACCTATTGCTGAGGTTACGGCCCTAGGCTTCACCGCACCAATCTTCACCACCTTAGGGGCAGCGCTTTTCTTGGGCGAAAAACTGCATCTGCACCGGGTCGGCGCCGTCCTTATAGGGTTTGGCGGGGCGTTGATCGTCCTCCAGCCTGGCTTCCAGGTCATTAATATTGGTTCGGTCGCGCAACTGGTCGCTGCGCCCCTGTTCGCCTGTTCCTTCCTGATCGCCAAACGGCTGACCCGGACCGAATCTAGCCCGGCCATCGTTGCCTACCTCTCAATTTTTGTTACCCTCACACTTTTGCCACCAGCACTAATGGTCTGGCGCACACCTACTCTGATTGAACTGGGTTGGCTGTTCGCAACCGCAGTCTGCGCTACCGCGGGACATGTCACACTAACTCAAGCCCTTCGGTCCGCCGACATCACGGTAACCCAGCCAATCCAATTCCTGCAGCTGTTGTGGGCCACCATGCTCGGACTGACCCTATTCGGGGAACAGCCGGAAATCTGGACTTGGATAGGCGGTGGTATCATCGTTGCGAGTGCAACGTACATTGCCCGCCGCGAAAGCCTTACACAGCGGGGCATTTCAGACGGGCAGGACTAGAAAACCACGCCGGACACAAACGCCTGAGACCCAGCGTTACTCAATCTGAGGCCTCCTAACCACCAATCGCCTTGCCACCAAAAATTGTATGCAAAAGGCCGGAATCGAGCTCGGTTAAGCGCAGGCATATTGTATTCTTGCCCAACGCCTCAATAAAATCCTTGCGGTCCCTTTTTGAGTTTTCCTCCAAAATGGAATTCTACGTGCCGGTCCAAACCACTTGCCTAGTGGTCGATATCAATTCCAACTTAATTAACGACCAACTTAAACACCGCCATCACGTGGCATAACAATGCAATCTCGGGAGTACACACAATGGGTAGTGACGGAACCGGCGCCTGCAACGCCGACATTGACATTGGCGCCTTCTGGCAGGCCATCGGCAAACGTGCCGTCGCAGCGACGGTGGTCTCCGCCTGCGGGAGTGCCGGGCCCGCCGGCTTTCTCGGCCTGTCGGCAACACATGTCTGCGCCAACCCACCGACGATGCTCGTGTCCATCGACGCGCGCACCTCGGCCCTCCGGGCCATCCAAGAATCTGAACATTTTGCAATCAACTATTTACCGCTTGGCGCAAACGAGGTGGTTGATCTGTTTTCAGGCAAGGCCGACGTGAAGGGACCCGACCGATTCGAAACCGGGAAATGGGGCGTGCTAGCGACAGGAGCACCCGTATTCCAGGGCGCCGTAGGGGTTATGGACTGTAGACTCCAGGAAACCCTCGAACGCCATGACACAATTATCGCCCTTGGCACTGTCGCGGCGATCGGCGGAGACCCGGATGCCAAACCACTTGTATACTTTGGCGGCGGCTACCTAAATTAGAGTATGCGCAGGCCTTGGGATCGTTCGTGCCCTTATGGCTTTCGCCGAATATCGCGGCCGCATGGAAAAAGTCCCATAGGTCTTTCTTGTCTGGTCCGAGCCGGTTTCTGCACCATGCCAACGACAACGCATTGCCAATCGTATAGGAATGCGGCTTAGCTTGGGACGCACGCCTATTGTGCGGAAACCTCACCAGAACCTGCAAAAAACCGGTTCTCAGGCCGAGGAAGCCTCAGATTCTCGCGCAGCGTTTTTCCAGCATACTCTGCTCGGAACAGTTCACGCCGCTGCAATTCAGGTACGACCCGGTCGACGAACAAGTTGAGGCCCTCGGGAAGGAAAGGGAACATGATTGTGAAACCGTCACTCGCGCTACTTTCTATCCATTCCTCCATCTCATCCGCAATGCTCTCCGCCGTCCCTACAATAGCGAGGCCGGAATAGCCGCCTATCCGCAGGGCTAGCTGGCGCACCGTGAGATTCTCCTGCGCTGCCATTAGAATCGCTCGTTCGCGACCGCTCTTGGAAGCATTACTCTCAGGAATATCGGGTAGGGGACCATCGAGATCAAATGTCGAGGCATCGGTTCCGAGCTGGATCGAGAGGGACGCGATCGCACTATCGAGATGCACCTTCGAGTCAAGAACCTCGCGCTTCTCGTGGGCCTCCTCAACGCTATCGCCAACAATTACGAGGCAGGCCGGTAGAATCTTGAGATGGTCTGGTTTCCTCCCGATTTGGGTCATCCTGCCCTTCACATCGGCGTAGAATTCACGCCCGTCCGAAATAGTTCGCTGGGCCGCAAAGATGACTTCCGCCGTCTCCGCGGCAAGTTGCCGGCCCGCCTCGGACCCGCCGGCCTGGACGATGAGCGGCCAACCCTGTATCGGACGTGCCACATGCAAGGGACCATGCACCGAGAAGAACTCGCCCTTGTGATCGAGCGTGTGGAGTTTATTAGGGTCGAAGAACACACCGGACTCTACGTCGCGAATGAAGGCATCGTCGGCCCAACTGTCCCATAGCCCAGTCACCACGTCATAGAACTCGCGCGCGCGACGATAACGCTCACCATGGTCAAGATGCTCCTCAAACCCGAAGTTTTTTGCCGCGTCGGGGTTCGAGGTAGTGACAATGTTCCAGCCCGCGCGGCCGCCGCTGATGTGATCAAGCGAGGCAAAGCGACGCGCTACGTGGAACGGCTGGTCGAAGGAAGTCGACCCCGTGGCGATCAGACCGAGATTCTCTGTCGCCATGGACAGAGCCGACAGCAGGGTGAAGGGCTCGAACGATGTCGCCGTAGCGCTGCGTTTCAACGCGTTCATGGGCATATTGAGCATCGCCAAGTGGTCAGCCATGAAGAAAGCGTCGAACTTGGCCTCTTCTAGGCGCTGGGCGAATTTCACGATCGCGGGAAAATTAAAATTGGCATCAGGTGTTCCGCCCGGATAGCGCCATGCACCGGTATGGATACTTATCGGGCGCATGAATGCCGCAAGATGCATTCGGCCTTTATCGGTCATGGCGGGCACATTCCAATCCGCTGCGGGGGAGGCACCAAAACAGTTACCCGCTGGAAAAGATCAAAACGATATTATAAGGCGCCAAAGTCTGGTGGCGGCACGCGACGATTCGAAGCGGCCTCATAGGCCGAAGCGACCCGCAGTGATACGTCTTCCATGCCCGGCTCGGCCCGGAAAACCAGCGAGAAGGGTAGCCCCGGTTCCGGCAGTTCTGTCGGGACATCGGAATGGTGGCTCTCGTAATAGGCCCCGTCCGCCGACAATCTAAATACTGGATCATAGACGGTCGTTACAAAGCCTGCCGGGATCAAAATCTCAGTAAGGCCAGCATTCGGGCCATAGAGCGATTCCAATGCCAGGTTGTTTGGCCCGCCCCCAGGCTGGTGAGCACCACCGATCACACCTGGCGCCCAAGGTGTGTGCAGGCGCACAAGGCAGTCCAGCTGGTTCTCAAGAATCACCATCATATCAATCCGGCGCAGCAGCTCGCGCAGCATAATTCGCTCGTCGACGCCTTGGCGTTCGCCCAGAACATTTCGTGGGTCCGCCGTATCTTCCCAGTTTTTGAACCCAGCCCGATGGTCATCGCCCCAGAATTTTGAGCGCGCGTTCAGGTCCGACCAAGTGGCGAGCGTCTCCTCAAAGCCCATTGCCGCCCAGTCGGTGCTACGGCGCATAAGATACTGAGCAATATGGAACTGGAATGTGTGGGCCAGCGCCTGGGGCTGTATGCTTCGAATGTCGAGCGCTGCGGGCGGCTCAATCTGGCCCTCCGCCAACCCGACGAAATATTCCATGGGGGTCATGTCGCCCGACCCAAAAATCTTGTTAGGCGCGAATGCGGTGGGTTCAATCGCCGCTGCAAACTCGGGATAGAGTGGTTTGCCATCTGATGTCAGACGGAACATCAGGTTGGGCATAAAGATGCCAACCATACGGCACAGCGCAGTGCGGAAATCCACCGTCATTTGTTCACAATCGGGATCGGGGTCCCAAAGGTCATGCCGAGATTCAACAAGGGTCGCTCCCAGCTTTTCTGCCAGCACCATCTTGAGTTCAGTAGCGGCCGCAGAGGTAATCGGACCCTCGGACTTCGATCCAGGCACAGCTATCATGGATTCTCGGATCACGCCAATTCGCATGCCAGACAGCGAGCCGGTGCCTCCATCGGATATGTGCTTGGTGTAGCCGTCCAGAACACTTGAACGCGGCACCGCTGTCCACGGGTCGCGCGGGTCGTAATAGCCGTCTTCCGAATTCTTCAGCGCGTCGAGTACCTTGGCTGAATCCTCGACCCGACGACACAGGATGCCCGTGCGGTCACACTGGATGTCGGCGCCAATAGCATTGCCATGGAACGAGATCATTGCCTTGTGGGGGAGGATCAGCGCGACGGAATTGTGATTTGCAGGACCGCGGGTCGAGGCCCGCGTCTCCTCGCCCAAGCTCGCCATGACGAGGTTAGCCGATACGGACACGCCAGAACCAGAGGACGAACCGAGCGATGCTGCCCGCGAAGTATCATACGGATTGGCCGGGTTACCAGCCCAGGTCGAACGCTGGTATCCAAGAGTCGACGGCAGAACTTTCTCCGGTTTATAGACCCCTCCGGGATCACCGGCCCGTCCATTATATTCAGTCAGCACCGCCTTAGCGAAAATGATGGCACCCTTCTTGCGCAACTGCTCCACCAGCGTATGATCGCGCGCTGGGAAATCGATGTCATAGGCGGCATCTGCTCCGCCAGTCGAGCGCATATCCTTGGTGTCGAACGGGTCCTTGAAAGAAAACACCACGCCATACATAGGCAGCGCCTCAAGGTCCGGATTTGCGCCATATTCGGCGTCGAGTTCCGCGGCCCTCTCCAGCGCGTCCGGCATCTGGCGAAACATTTCGCAAACCGGCGGAGCACCCGGAGGCAACGGGCCTTCCGAGGGGTGCCGATCAAAATCTCCCTTGCAAGTGACAGAGCGTTCGCCGCGGATGTTCAAGGTCTGCAGTGCGTTGACCTGGCCACTCTTTGGGATACCGCGCAGCATGCCAAACTGCTGTGCAACTTCGGAATCGGACGCCGTCGACTCCATTCGTCCGAATTCGAGAGGTGGGCCCTTATATTTATCGAGATCCGGCAGAACATCCGCCGCCTTGACTGTGTCCGTTGGGAAGGTAATCGGCGCGCCAGCGCGCACCACCCCATCGACCGCAGGCACAGGTTTCCCGTCCTTAGTAACGAGCATGCTCGCTGCACCATTATACGCTCTTGCGCGATCAATATATTGTTGCACCACCTCGACCAAGGTCGTGCGTTGCTCGCGAATAGCGGCGTGGAGATCGTCGATTGTAGCCTCGACCACGTCGAACGAGCCACGGAATGATTCTGGTACCTTGGCCATGCAATTTCTCCAACCAAATTTATCCAATAGTGGAATGGATACTGGCAAAAACCAGGGTCCGATATGCCAACGATTGCAATATTGTAGCAGACTATTAACTGCAGTTGTTCCTAGACGGACAAGATATTGCGGGTGAAGTGATTCGCTCAGCAAGGCTGGTTGCGATAGTCTTATATAAAGCAAAGACTAATGCAGCGCCAAAGCGTGATGGGCGTTGCAATAGAGTTATGCCCCTTCATGTGTTGTACAAACTTGGGAGATACTGCGATGAAATATCTGAAGAACATGAAAATGGCGCTCGCCGCTGGCACTATCGCTGGCTCGATGGTCGCTGCAAGCGCTCCGTCGGTTGCGGATACAATCAACATACGTATTGCATCCGGCCACCCGCCGACCGTCGTCTATGCGGGCCTGATGAAGAATTTTTTCCAGCCTGAACTTAAGAAGGCCATCGAGGCCAAAACTGACCACAAAGTCAATTTCATTGAGGGCTACAGCGG
This sequence comes from Alphaproteobacteria bacterium, assembly GCA_002722515.1. Taxonomy (GTDB): domain Bacteria; phylum Pseudomonadota; class Alphaproteobacteria; order UBA6615; family UBA6615; genus UBA8079. Next base: position 27,636 of record PBMH01000040.1, read on the forward strand.
CTCGATCGTTAAGGTGTTCGACACCTTCGAAGGTGTCCAGAATGGCGTTGTCGACATAGGCGGGTTTTGCTACTGCTTCGAGGCTTCCAAGCTGCCGATGCACGCGTTCCAGATCATGCTGCCATTTGGCACCATGGACCCGGTGAAGAGTGTCGCCGCAGCCGCCGAAATCTATGAGAAGTACCCGAGCCTATCAAAACGCTTCCAGGATTTTGACCAGACCCTGATCGCCATCATCGGCGATGGCGGCTATAACCTCGGCACGAACTTCCCTTGGAAGAAGCTTGAAGATCTCAAGGGCCACAAGATACTTGGCGCGGGCCTAAACCTGAATTGGATGGAACAGGCCGGCATTGGGATAATCCCGGTCACCGACGGCCTCCCGGGCTGGTACCAGAAGATCAAGACGGGCGTTGCCGAGGGTGGGATTATGTTCCCCAGCGCTTGGGGTCCGGTCTTCAAATTGCATGAGGTCGGCCAGTACTACACGACCATAGGCTTTGGTTCGATTACCTGGCATGGCCTTACGGTTAACAACCGTTTCTGGGACCGCCTCCCAGCCGATGCCAAGCCGGTCATTCAAGAAGTGGCGGGGCGCTTCCAGGCTCTGACCGGAACGGGCAACAAGGCCGGCTACGAGAAGGACATGAAGTGGCTGCGCAAAAACATCACCGTTACCGACCTTCCCGCCGATGTGCGTCAGGGATGGGCCGAGGGTTTGGCTCACTGGCCGCAGAAGCATGCCAACGAACTGGAAGGCAAGGGCTTCCCGGCCAAGGCTATTCTAAATGACTACCTCGCCGCTGCTGAAAAACAGGGCTACAAGTGGCCGGTGCGCTACGTCGTCAAGTAGCAAATGCACCAATGCCGGGTTAGCCCAGCAGGAATGAATAATCGGCTGGCGTTTCCACGCGAACGCCAGCCGGTCTTTCATCTGACACCCGCAGCTTCCGGATGATCGCGCGGCCGTGCAATTGAGGAAGACAAAATGAATCTCATTACCTTCAGTGATCGCATCTCGAAGTTTCTGATGATCGTGGCCGCGCTGTGGGCTTTTGCACTGACCTTCATGATTCTCGCAGACGTCACGGGACGTGGCGCTTTCGATGCACCCATCAACGGCACAACAGAACTTGTCACCGCATCAATCGTAATTATCGTTTTCCTGCAGGCTGGCTACGCCATCCGCAGCCGCTCAATGTTGCGCGCGGATTTCCTCGTCGTGCACATGTCGCCGAAGGTGCAACGCACCCTCGCCGCCGTCGGTTATCTTCTCGGCGCCGCTTTCTTCCTGATGATTATCACCGGCGGCTGGCAGGAGAGCATCGCCTCCTTCGTCGAGGGTGAATATGAGGGCGAAGGCGCTCTCCGTGTCCCATCCTGGCCGGCTCGCTGGACCGTCATTGGTGGCAGTGCGCTAGCCATGCTGAACTATCTCGTGATGGCATATATTGACATTTTCAAGCCCGAGCTGCTGGATTCCGAAGTGAATCCGGACACACCGCCGCAGCACTAGCCGCGCGACGAAGAAGGAAACACCGCTGTGTTCGAAGCCAATACCGCCATCCTGCTGATCGTATGTCTGATCGCATTAGTGGCCATCGGGGTGCACATCGCCATCGCCCTAGGTATGACCAGCGCGCTAGGCATTTTTCTCGTGACCGGCGCGGATGTTTACGCATTTGGTACCGTCCAACGCATGCTGGCAGCCACCGCCTACGAGGCCATTCGCGAGTTTGTGTTCGCGGTCATACCCCTGTTTCTATTAATGGGCGAGTTCATAAGTAAATCGGGAACCGTTACCGACGTCTACCGCGGCGTAAACCGTATGTTGCACCGGCTACCCGGTCGGCTCGGCATCGCAACGGTGATTGGTAACGCACTGTTTTCCTTCGTTACAGGCGTCAGCATCGCATCAGCCGCCACCTTCTCTCGGATTGCCTATCCGGAGATGAAGCGCTTCGGCTACCACCCAGGCTTCGCGCTCGGTACAGTCGCCGGCTCGAGTTGCCTAGGCATGCTGATTCCACCCAGCGTGCTTATGATCGTGTGGGGAATCCTGACAGAGCAGTCGATTGGTCAGCTCTTTGCGGGCGGCGTCCTTCCAGGCCTGATGCTGACTAGCATGTTCATTATGTATGTGTTCGCCATGGCGCTTGTAAAACCATCCGTCGTCGGTGTCGGAGTCGTCCCGAATTCTAGCGCAGAGACTCCTGCGGAACCGGACGATGAAGAGGAAGAAGTCTCGACCACTCAGTTCCTCATCAGCCTGTTCGGCATCGTAGCCGTAATTGTGGCCGTACTAGGTGGCATCTGGTTCGGTGTCTTCTCGCCGACCGAGGGCGCGGGCGCAGGTGCCTTCATTGGCCTAGTGCTGGCACTCGTCAAGGGCATGAGGTTCCGGGAATTTATCGACGCGGTCCTGTCGGTGGGCAAAACCTCGGCGCCGATCCTGTTGTTACTCGTCGCCGCCTCACTCTATTCGCGAACTCTGGCCATGACCGGCATGGCGAACGCCATCGAGAGCCTATTCATCGGCTCTGGGATGGAGCCCTGGATGATCATCGCAGTAATGGTGCTGATCTGGTTCGCACTCGGCATGATCATCGATTCAATTTCGATCATGCTGCTAACCGCAGCAATCTTCTCGCCCATCGCTATCCAGTTGGGCTTCGACCCAATCGCCTTTGCCATCATCGCCATCATCGCGATCGAGGCCGGGCTGCTGACGCCGCCCTTTGGATTGCTAGTCTACACAGTTAAATCGGCTATCCAGGACATCGATCCCGAGATGAACGTGATGACCATCTTCATGAGCTCAATTCCCTACTGGATCATTATGCTCGTCGCCATGGCTCTGATTGTTCGCTTTCCAGAGATCGCGACATTTCTGCCCAACGTGCTGTTCCCATAGCAGGGTGGTAACGTAATTGTTTGCAGCTGAAGCTGCCGGAACCCTCGGCAGCTTCTATTTTTTATGTTCGATTATATGAAAACAGCGCACTAGCTCCAGTTTTCTTGAGGCTTGGCGCGGGCGAAGTTATTGACGTCGATCTTGAGCAAACCGGCGGAGTTGAGGCCGCACATGGATTCCTTATCGGCCGCCGAGTAACCATCGAGACCCATGATGTGTTCGGTTGGGTCGTAGTCGGCCATGTCGAACGGATAGTCCGTTCCGAGAACGATCCGGTCTGTACCATATTGCCTAGCTAGGTAATCAAGCTGGTCAGTCGAAAATACCGTCGTGTCGAAATACAGATTCTTTAGATAGCTCGTCGGCGGCTGGTCGATATTTAGGCAGCAATCTTCACGCTGACCCCAAGCATGATCCATGCGCGCAGAATAGGCCGCGACGAAGGCGCCGCCATGGACAGCTACAATTTTCAGGCCTGGGTATCGCGCCAGCACGCCGTCGAAGATCAGATAGTGGATCGCCACCGTTGTATCGAGCGGATTGCCGATGATGTTGGTCAAGTAATGCGCCCCAAAACGCTCACTGGCAAAGGACGTCGGGTGCAGCAGGATAGGAATATCCAACTCCTCGCACTTCGACCAAAAGGGCTCAAGGCGTTCTGCGGACAGCTCGTCTTGGCCGATCTGGGCGCCGATCTGGATGCCCTTGAATCCGAGCTCATTGATTAGCCGGCCAAGCTCCTCAAGCGCCATGTTCGTATTCTGCAGCGGCACAGTACCGAGGCCAACCAGACGGTCGGGCGCTTCGGATACGGAGCGCGCGATGTTGTCGTTGACCTTCTGCGCAGTCTCCTGGCCCAGCGCGTCGGGCGCGTCATAGTGCATCTGCCCCGGCTGGGGCGAGATAGCCATCACGTCAACGCACATCTTGTCCATGTCCGCCAGGCGCTTGGTCACGCCAACTAGCTCCTCGTGGCGGTCCTCATTCTGCTTCTTGTTCAGTTCGCGAGTAAGCGGACTCGCATACTTCACCGCGTCGAGAGACATGGCGGGCACATGCTTGCGCACCTCCTCGTCTACCCCCTCGGTCATGATGTGGCCGTGAATATCGACGATGAGCGTATCGGGACGCTTGTAATGGCCCGGATGCTCCCGACCTGCGCTGGAACCATAGGGATCAATATTCGCAACATTGCCGGCCATAGCTGGCTCCTTCGATTTTTACTTTTGTGAAATTGGAAAATGGGGTGTCCCAAACGGGACACGCGCCGTCAAGCCCTACTTGGTAAAACGTCTCCCGGCACGGAGGGTCAGGTTACGCCGTGCGGCAGGACTCACACAAACCGCGCAACTCTATCACCGTACTATGGGGCTCAAACCCTTCGGCCTTAGCCCTGCTGCGCAACTGATCAGCCACATCCCGCTCAGTAAACTCGGCTACGCTGTCGCATCTCTCGCAGATCGCAAAAGCCGCTGCACCATGAGTATCACCAACATCCGCGCCAGTAGGATGGTTGCAGGCAACGAAAGCGTTCAAGCTCTCAACCCGATGCACCAGACCATACGCAACCAGCTTGTCAAGTGCCCGGTAGATCTGAAGCGGCGCCCGCAGACCGTCGTCGCGGAGCTGATCAAGAATCGTGTATGCGCTCAGCGGCCCATCTGCCCCCTCAAGAGCCGAGAATACCAGCGCCTGATTGCGCGTGAGGTCAGGGTTGCCGTGTGGTGCGGCGTCGGCATTCATGATGTCAAATTCCCTCGCTGGGCTTGCGTCTCCGGATTATGACTGCCACCGGCAACAACGCCAATAGGAACAATATCAGGGCCGCAACGACGATAGAGGGACCGGATGGCGTATCCCATTCCAAGGACCCAAACAAACCCGCCACCACGGCAATGATACCCAGCATAATCGCGGTAAGGGCCATGGCCTCCGGGCCCGAAGCCACCCGGCGGGCCGTGGCGGCCGGAATTATTAGCAACGCAGTAATCAGCAAGACCCCGACGACCTTCATGGAAATCGCAATGACAGTCGCCATGAGAAACATAAAGACCATATTCGCGCGAGCGGGTTTCATACCCTCCGCTTCGGCAACCTCGTAGTTTACCGTCGCGGCGAAGAGTGACCGCCAGACGAACACCAGCACGAGCAAGACCGCCGCGCCGCCGATATAGATCACGACAATATCGATCAACGAGACCGCAAGAATGTCGCCGAACAGAAAACCCATAAGATCCACCCGCACCGTGGGCAGGAACGCCAGCGCGACGAGCCCAAGTGCGAGAGACGAATGCGCTAGCAGGCCAAGCAGGGAATCCGATGACAAGCTCGCCCGCTGCTGCAACAGGAGCAACGACAGAGCGACAAGGGCGGAGACAACAAACACGGCAGCGGTAATATTCACCTGGAGCAGCAGCGCCAACGCCACACCCAACAGCGCCGAGTGCGAGAGCGTGTCGCCGAAGTAAGCGAGCCGGCGCCACACAATCAAACAACCAAGCGGGCCCGCGACCACGGCCACACCGATACCGGCGACGAGCGCTCGAACGAAGAAATCATCGAGCATGGCCAGCCAGGTCATTATTTTGATCATGACCGTGATGCCCGTTGTCCGTTCGGCAGGACTCGGTCAGGGTGCCCTCGGCAGGTCGTACCGTACCGTCTGGCAGATGGGTGTGATCATGGGCATGCTCGTAGACAGCGAGCGCCCCCGCTGCCCGGGCGCCAAACAACGCCAGATACTCAGGATTCTCGGCGACAATTCGCGGCGGCCCTTGACAGCAAACATGACCATTCATGCAAACCACGCAATCGGTGTCGGCCATCACCACGTGTAGGTCGTGGGATATCATCAGGATACCACAACCGAGTGTCCGGCGAATCTCACCAATTAATTCATAGAGTGCAATCTCACCCGAAAAATCAACGCCCTGTACCGGCTCGTCGAGGACCAGAACATCAGGATTACGGGCAATTGCTCGCGCAAGCAGGGCCCGTTGAAACTCGCCACCCGACAGATAGCGCACCTCGACATCGCATAATTCCCCGATACCAACCATATTTAGCGCATCGCGCAAGTCCGCATCGCTCAACCGGTTGGTCAGGGACATAAAGCGCCGCACTGTCAACGGCAGGGTCCAATCGATAGAAAGTTCCTGCGGCACATAGCCGACCTTAAGCCCCGGCGCCTGCGCCGCTTGGCCCTCATCGGGGGCGAGAAGGCCGAGCGCAATCTTGGCTGTCGTGGACTTCCCGGCGCCGTTGGGGCCAATAAGGGTAACCGATTCACCCCGATGCACCGACAGGTCAACCCCACGCACTAACCAACGTCCGCCACGGTTTAAACCGACATTTTTCAAGGTAAGCAACGATGTTGTGGGGTCGAACATGCCTTACCGCAATTTGGAAAGTTTATTGAAAGCGGGTGATCGCACACGTTGTACAACCACGCAAGAAGGTTACGTTATAACAATTTTGATAATTCTATGACGCAGCAAACCTGAAATGTTATTACATTTCGAAAATACGGAACCGTGTTTGGTAACCCAGTAAACATGTCCAAAGGACGAGATAAATGAAACTGAATCGTACATACCTTTTTGCTGCCTCGCTGGCACTCCTGGGAACACCCGCTAATGCGGAGCCGCCGTCCGTTGTCACGTCTATAAAACCGATTCATTCGCTTGTCTCCAACATCATGCAAGGAGTAGGTGCACCATCGCTGATTATCAAAGGTGGAGGCTCACCTCACACTTATAGCCTCCGCCCGTCGGAGGCACGAACGCTTCAGGACGCGGACGTCATCTTCTGGGTTGGCCCAAAACTAGAGGCGTTCCTCACAAAGCCAATCGGTTCTTTAGGTAAGAACGCGCGTGTCATTGCTCTTATTGAAGCTCACGGCCTTTCTCACGTGATGTTCCGTGAAGGCGGTCCCTTCGAGGGACACGGCCATGACCAGCATAGTGAAGATGAACACGCCAAACATGGCCACGATGAACATGAAAAAGATGAACACGCCAAACATGGCCACGATGAACATGAAAAAGATGAACAC
>PBMH01000041.1 GCA_002722515.1 Alphaproteobacteria bacterium
GAGGCGGAGCCGAACCGCAGGGGCAACGCTGCGGCACTAGACGGTATCGAGATGCTTCCGCGCTATGGGGTCGAGAACTATCGCGCCGACACCTCGGTCAATCTGTTTGGAAAGTGTTACGCAGCTCCTTTTGCTATCGCGCCTATGGGATTGCCAGGGCTCGTTCTGCCCGGGGGCGAAAAGGTTTTTGCCCGCGCCGCCGCGGCCAACGAGATACCGTTCACACTGGGCACCTCGGCGATGGCTACGATCGAGGATGTTGCGGCTCTCGCCGAGGGGTTCGTTTGGTTCCAAATGTACCGAATGCCGCGCGACGATCTCGCCATTAATATGGACTGGATCGCCCGAGCCACAGTTGCGGAAGTGGCCGCGCTCGTGGTGACCGTCGACGTACCGGCGCGCACCAAGCGCCCGCGCGAGCTGCGGAACCGGTTGGTGCTGCCCTATCGGATCGGCCCGCGCACGATCGCCGACGTCGTGACTCGGCCAGCTTGGTTACGTGCCTATTTTCGCCACGGCCAGCAACTTTTCGCGAATATGCAGAAATATGTGTCGGACAACCCGACGCCGGCTGAAGCTGCAGAATTTGCGCGCGGTGAGGGCGGTGGTTCTTTCGCTTGGGACGAGATCGCACGTTTCCGTGACGTCTGGAAAGGCCCGCTGATTGTAAAGGGCATTCTGCATCCGGGTGATGCCGAGCGGGCGGTGGCTCTGGGGGCGGACGGCATCGTAGTCTCTAATCATGGAGGTCGGCAGTTTGAGGCTGCGCCAGCCTCGGTGGACATGCTGCCAGCGATTGTTGCTGCGACCGGGGCGCAGACGAATGTCTTATTCGATGGTGGGATCCGCAGTGGAGCAGACTTGGTGCGCACTAGCGCACTGGGAGCTCGCTTCAACCTGATTGGTCGGGCCTTTATGTACGGACTGGCGGCTTTGGGCGACGAGGGGCCGGATTTCGTTGCTGACTTTTTTATCGAGGAGCTGCGTGAGGCTCTGCGCCAGCTCGGCGCACGCGATTTGGTAGAGGCCCGTGAGCTGGAATTACGGCATCCGACGGCATGGGCGTTTTAGTCCGCGTCTCGTGGAACACTTTAGCGAGGTTCAGGACCGCATCGATAAACGCCGAATACTATTTGTCCGATAGTAGGACGGATACGAAGGGATGCTTTGTTGAATTCGTGATTGTTGGATGGACTATTGCAGGTGGGGCTGGCCGCCGGATCATAGCATTTTAGATTCGAGCATTCGAAACGCGGAGATGATGGCATGAACTACGAAACCTTGAAAATTTCGCGCGATGGCGCAATCGTGACCCTAACCCTAAATCGGCCTGATTGCCTGAATGCGTTCACCGTGCAAATGGCGCGCGAGCTTATAGTGGCGTTTGATGAGCTAGATGCCGATGACGCTGTGCGTGCGGTTATCGTAACTGGCGCCGGGCGAGCGTTCTGCGCTGGGATGGACCTGTCAGGGGAAGGAAATGTCTTCGGCCTAGACGAGAATGTCGACCCGTACGGGCCGGATGCGCAAAGAATTCGCGATACGGGTGGTGAGGTTGTGCTGCGCATTTATCGCATGAACAAGCCGGTGATTGCGGCAATCAACGGAGTAGCGGTAGGTGTTGGGGCAACAATGACGCTGGCGATGGATGCCCGTATTTTATCCAACGAGGCAAAAATCGGTTTTGTGTTCTCTAAGATTGGAATTTCCTTGGAATCCTGTGCGAGCTGGTTTCTGCCGCGGCTCGTAGGAATTGAAACAGCTCTTGATTGGACGCTATCCGCCGAAATTATAGAGGCCCAGGCGGCGCACGCCGCAGGTTTAGCGCGTGCGGTAGTATCAGGCGGCGAACTTCTGCAGGCTGCGCGCAGTGTCGCGCAACGATTTACTGCCGCAACGTCTCCGGTGTCTGTGGCAGTTAACCGGCAACTACTCTGGCGTATGGCGGGTGCGACCCATCCGATGGAGGCGCACAAAGTCGAAACGCGAACGATGTTTGATCTCAGTCAGGCTGATGGGCGCGAAGGTGTGAACGCTTTCAAGGAAGGGCGTAACCCTGAATTTGGTACCGCTATCCGTCAACGAATGCCCCGAGGCCTCGACTGGGACGGTGAACCAGACTTCGCCTAGGTCCGAACCGAGGATCTTTGGGGCACTTAAAATTCCAGCCAGATTGACGTATGAGTTAGTACAAGATGTCAGAGGATCCCATATACAGGCGTTTGTCTGTCGCCCCTATGATGGACTGGACAGACCGTCACGAGCGGTTCTTTCTGCGCCAGATCAGCGCACATGTACGGCTCTATACAGAGATGGTTACAACGGGTGCGATCCTACATGGCCGGCGCGATCGGCTGCTGGCGAATGATTCGGCTGAGCACCCAGTAGCACTACAACTCGGTGGATCAGAACCCGCGGACCTAGCCGAATGTGCCCGGATTGGGGCCGATTTCGGATTTGACGAGATCAATCTTAACGTTGGTTGCCCCTCCGATCGGGTGCAGTCGGGCCAGTTTGGTGCGTGCCTGATGGCTGAGCCAGACTTGGTGGCTGACGGCGTTACGGCGATGCGTGCCGCAGTCGATATACCTGTGACCGTTAAGCACCGGATCGCAATTGACGATATGCCGGAATGGGAGACGTTGATTGGGTTCGTTGACCGGGTTGCGGACGCGGGTTGTGAGCACTTCATCGTGCACGCCCGTAAAGCGCTGCTTCAGGGGTTGAGTCCCAAAGAAAACCGGGAGGTGCCGCCGCTGCACTATGACCTTGTCCATCGCCTGAGAGCTGAATGCCCCAGTCTGCACATTACCATTAACGGCGGGATAGAGACTTTGGATGATGCGATGGTGCATCTCAAGCATGTGGACGGGGTGATGCTCGGCCGTGCAGCATATCATAACCCGTATGTTCTGGCGGCTGCGGACCGGCTGGTATTCGGATCGGACACGCCTGTAACGACCCGGCACGAGGTCATCAGAGCCTATTGTGCGTATATCGAACGCGAAATCGCTGCTGGAACCCAGCTGACGGCGATGACTCGGCATATTCTTGGTCTGTTCAATGGTGTACCTGGCGCTCGTGCGTTTCGTCGCTATCTGTCAGAGAATGCACCGGGCTTCGAGGGAACGCCAGGAGAGGGCGTTGCGCTGGTCCGCACGGCGGTGAGCTTCGTTTCTGAAGACCGTTGTGCCGCAGCCTGATCCCTCCATCATCTTCCTCAAACTTGTTTTGTATTCTCTTCCTCTCTTCGACTATTGGACAGGGTTGCCAGCGCGGTTCGTAGATTGCCATCGTGTGCTTCCAGCAGCGCAACGGCATCAGTCATTTTTTGACCGTGTGCGACAAGAATCGCGGGCTTGACGGCGTTACCGCTTGCGTTGAGAGCAGCTCGGGCGGCGGCTTCATCGACGCCAGAAGCCGCCATGACGATCCGCGCAGCTCGGTCGTGAAGTTTTTGGCTCGAAGCAATAACATCGACCATCATCCCGCGATAAATCCGGTTGAGGCGGATCATGATCAGGGTTGATAGCAGGTTGAGCGTTACTTTCTGCGCAGTGCCCGCCGTCATGCGGGTCGATCCGCGGATCGGTTCCGGCCCGGAATCGAGAAGGATTGGGTATTCGGCCGCTGCTAGCAGAGGCGCATCGGGATTATTGGCAATCCCGATGCATATCGCGCCGGCCGTTCGGGCGGCCTCGCAAGCGCCAAGCGCATAGGGTGTGCTGCCGCTTGCAGACAGAGAAATGCAAATGTCTGCCGATCCGATCTTGATCGCCTTGGCGTCGCGTCCCGCCTGTGCAGCGTCGTCCTCTGCACCTTCCATCGTTTGGGTAAGGGCATTCGCGCCGCCGGCGATAAGGTAGCCTAGGCGAGCATGTGTCCAGCCGAATGTAGGAACGAGTTCCACTCCGTCCTGTACTCCGAGGCGGATTGACGTACCCGCACCAGCGTAGATAATTCGTCCGTCCGAGTTTTTCTGTAGACGTGCGGCGGAGGCCTGTGCGGCAGCAGTCAGACAAGGTAACGCAGCGCGGACGGCAGCAAGGCCATCGTCCTGAGCATTGAGGATTAGCGTGGCTATCTCGGTGTCACTTCGGATCTCGAGATCGCGATATATCTCTGCGAATTCTTCAGTTTTACGCATCTGTCACTTTGCCTGAGATCACGAATCCTCCATAGCATATGCGACCGCGTCGCTATTTCCTAAACATGGAGCTTGATAGCTAATGTAGAATAGGGGCTGGCGGTGGAACGACGCGGGAACGAACAACAGCGGTAGGCTATGAGTGAGCGTTTGTATTGTTGCGTTGACGGCGGTGCCAGTAACACGCGGGTGGCATTGTTTGATGAAGCAGGTCACCGACTTGGCTTGACCGTGACGGGACCAACGAGCCTCACCGTGCGCGGTACTGACGCATGGATAGAAATTCTTGCCGCCTTGGAAAATCTCTCTCGGGCGGTCGCGCTTGACGCTGCGTATCTATCTAGGACCCACTTCGGCATCGGTCTGGCTGGGGCCAACAATGGTGCGCAGCGTCAAAAATTTCTGGACGCAGCACCAGATAACTGTGCGCTACGGGTGTCGACGGATGCGTATATTGCAGCGCTTGCCGCCCATGGCGGTAGTCCTGGCGCGGTAATCATCATTGGGACCGGCAGCGTTGGTTACCGGATTGAGGCAGCGGGTCGTTGCCGGATAGTCGGCGGTTGGGGATTCCCCATTGGAGACGAAGGTAGCGGCGCCTGGATCGGGCGGCGTGCGGTGGCGCAGATCGCGCAGATTGTTGACACCCGTTTTCGTAAGCGGGTCACGGATATGCACCGTGCGGTTATGGCCGTAACGGGCAATTCGCGCGACGTTTTGCTCGACTGGCTGCTCGCGGCTCCGCCAGCACGTTTCGCTGAGCTGGCGCCACTTGTCGTCGAGCATGCTGGGCGGGGCGATACGGCCGCACTCGAGATTGTTAGCGAGGCCGGACGGGAGATTGATGCTCTTGCTGACGCGCTGGACTCGAGTCGGCGTATACCCTTGGCACTTTCCGGTGGGCTTGCCGCGCCGCTGGACGCATTCCTGCCGGACCGCTTGCGAAGTTGGATTCGAATGCCGCAGGAGGATCCGATAAGCGGCGCTCTGATGCTGGCCAGGGGGCGTGCGCCGGATGAAACAATCATGTTGCAGAACCGATGACCCAATCCGATCGCAATGGTTGCATTTTAACCCCCGATGGCTGGGTCGAAGGGCGAATAGAATTTGACAGTCATGTCCTTGCCATTGTTGAGGACGAACCTAAGCGGGATACGTCCTACATCATTCCCGGTTTTGTCGATCTACACGTGCCCGGTGGCGGTGGTGCCGATGTGATGCAGGGGGCTGATGCTGTGCGCACAACTGCCCGCCTCCACGCTAGACATGGCACAACGTCATTCCTTCCGGCCACGGTCACTGCGCCCGAGCAAGAACTCGTCGTCGCACTCACCAATATTGGCAAGGTACAAACGGATCGGCGGCTCGGCGAAGCGCGGGTCCTCGGGGCTCATATGGAGGGGCCGTATATCAATGCAGCGCGGCTCGGTGCGCAGCCACCATTTGCTCGCAAGCCGGATCCAAGTTTCCTTGCGGCAGTTATCGGCGACGGCGTCGTAAAACTCGTCACCTTGGCCCCCGAGATTGAAGGTGGGCTTGATATGGTTCGACAGATGACGGCGGCAGGCATCGTAGTCCAGATAGGTCATTCGGACGCCGACTATGAGACGGCTAATGCAGCTCTTAAAGCGGGTGCGCGTGGCTTTACGCATCTATTCAATGCAATGTCGGAGCTTCATCACCGTGCGCCTGGTGTTGTTGGCGCCGCTCTTGCACACGCGGAGTATGCTGCCATGATACCCGATGGAATTCATGTGGCACCCGGTGCGATGAATGTGGCGTTGCGGGCGATCCCGAAGCTATTCTGTGTAACGGATGCGACGGCGGCGGCGGGCATGGACGACGGCGAGTACCCACTCGGTGACCATATGGTTACTAAGCGGGGCGACAGGGTTGTCCTTGATGACGAGACCATCGCTGGTAGCACACTGACAATGGACCGGGCGCTGGCAAACTTGATGGCGATGGGATTGTCGCTAGCTGAGGCGAGCGACCGATTGTCCGTTTATCCGGCTGACTTTATAGGGCTAGATGATCGCGGTCGTATCCAGCCTGGCGCCTGGGCCGACTTTGTTGTTCTGGATCCGGAACACAGGTTGGTCGAGGTTTTTGTCGAGGGTCAGCCCGTCTGCGCTTAACTTAGTCTCGCCAGCTACCCAGTATGTCGTCGCCTGATGCGCCGGCATCGAGCTGTGTCCTCAAATCGGAATGGCCGAACAGATTGTCGATTGCGAACCCGCCTTCGCTAGATGGCAGCCATTTAAAATCGGGGTAATGTGCTATCAGCCAGGCCAGCAGGTGTATCCCGAATGCCAGCGGCTTCTGAGGTAATCCCTTGGAGGTCCAGATCACGACTCCGGGAAGGCTTTTTCCTGCGTATGGCGGGCGGGTGAAAAAGATATCTTTCGGCGCGGCGCCGAACCCTGTCATCCATTGATTGATGTGCTTCGAGAGTAGCTCGTTTTTTAGCCCCGGTACGGCGACTGCGCGGAAGGAAAAGGATGTGCCACGGCACTCGCTTACATTCGTTGCTTCGAGAAGCACTAGGCCCGCGTACGCAGTTACCGCATCCGGATGCGGAAGCGCTGGTGATGGTGGTGTCCAGCCCAAAGGGGGCTTAAGTGATACATCGGCGGGATATACCGTGAAGCGCGCTTGCTTGGCCAATTCGGCAACATCTAGGGTAATAAGATCACCGATGGTTAGGCCATGCACGAAGGGCACGTCGAAATAGGCAAGCAGAGACTGGCGTTCGGGTTGTGGTCGGGGACCTGCCGTAGTGGGCCCCAATGGGTTGGCACGGTCACAGACGATCACTTCGATATCACGTTCGATTGCTGCGGTGGCGAGCTTCGCCGCAGTTGCGGCGTATGTGTAACAGCGAACGCCGACATCACGGAGATCGATGATCAGTGTGTCCAGATCCTCAGGAATATTGGCCGCATAGCCTTGGGAACCTTGGTACAAGCTCAAGACCGAAAGCCCGGTCAGCTGGTCTTCGGTGTCCTTGACGACCGCGCCAGCCTTTTCCGCTAACCGAATCCCATGTTCGGGTGTGAACAAGCGCAAAAGTTTTCCGCCACATGTATCGAGGTTGCGTTGCACTGCGAGGCTGGCTGGTACCTGTTCAATGGTTGTCGCCGCGTGGTTGGTCAGCATGCCGATTTGCGTGCCTGCTAAGCGGCGAATCATTGGCTCGTCAGCGATGAAGCGGTCGATCCCGGACAAGGCACGCGTTTCCGTTACAGCACTTTCTTCAGCCTCGGTCATTACCGTAGCCTAGCAGCGGGCCGGATGCCGTATAACGGCGGGAGAGATTTTCTCAGTCCACATACTTAACCAATGCGGTAACTTGTCCGATCGTGTAGGAATGCAAGTTATTATATCCCAAGAAAACCCGCAGTACTTAGTCTACTTAGGGATCGGATCGCGTTTTCGGATTTTTAAGTGTGAAGCCCGTTTCCGCTGAATGTGGCCTGTATTTTTCGTGACTTGCACGGCTAATTCGTATTAGCCAGCATGTTAACCAATACTGCGTAAGCGCGGGCGGCTTTTAATGGCCGCCAGAACGGTGTTGAGGTTTTCACTCTGTTTCAGGCACTGCGGTCCGCGTGAAACGGCAAATACCTCGGGGCGTCCGCTCTTGCTAGGAAATTTCTCGATGGCATAGAGTGCATGTTCGGCGGTATGTCGGAAAACTGAGAAGACGGCGCGGTCGCGCGTGAAGTCCATCGCGTAGTCTCGCCATTCGCCGGTTGCGACGCGTCGGCTGTATTCGTTGAGAAGTATTCGGAGTTCGTTGCGGTTGAATGTGACCTTACCTGCCTTGCTCTTCGACTTGTGCCGGGTCTGATTAGAACTCATGAGAAGAGTACTCATCTATGATAGTTGGTCCATCGCAAAGAGTTTTCCCGATTTTAGGAGGTGTGTCCAGCGTGGCCCGGTCGTTTGTGCAGGGATCTCGGTTTCAGACTGGTGGGGGCTTTGCAGCGGGTCACCTAGGCGCTCGAGTGACAATAGACAATGTGTGACTGGTCTGCGTTATCCTCAGGGAGTTGTTGGCTAACAAGAGGCCGCACGGAGAACGTAATGACATAAGCGATATTTGTTGCCGGTGGCACTTGATGTCGTCTGGACTAACAAGTTTTTCGGTTCGGTCACCGTCATGGCACTGGTACCGCGCGGTTCATGCGAGGGGATGTCTGTGGAACGGCTTTCGTAGAGCAGTACAGTCGCAAAAATGGTTTTGATGCACGTGTGCATAGCTGGATTTGCCGTGAATCTTTCGTGATTGTGTCTTCGCCGGGCTAAAAAATGGTGTGGCCCCTTATTCGCTTAGATCAAAACGCCTTTAAACGGTTGATTTCGGTGCCCCGGACGGCGATATAGCAACGTGCTATGCTCACGCGAAGTTCTTGAAAAGGAATTGTTTTCGTGTCGGACCAACTGTTCCGCGAAGTGGACGAAGAAGTACGCCAGGACCGCCTCCAGAACCTCTGGAAGCGTTACGGCATATATGCGGCGATTGCAGCGGTAGCAATTGTTGTTGGCACGGTTGCGTTCGTGCTTTGGCAGGACGCTCAGAAAAGCGCGCGTGACGCCGACAGCGCCCGATTCCTGAATGCCGTCGTTCAGGAAAGTACGGCAGCTGATTCGGCACTGCTTGAACTGCGCGAGCTGGGGAACGAGGGCACGGTGGCTTATCGGTTCTTGGCGAAGCTGCGCGAAGGTCGCCTGTTAGCCGACCAAGGTGACAGGGCTCAGGCCCTGGTTATATTTGATTCAATCTCGGCAGATTCCGGTCTTGGCGACACCTATCGTGACCTAGCAAGGTTGTTGGCCGTTGCAAACGGCTTGGATGTGTTGTCGCAGAATGAAGTTGAAGAACGTATTGGTTCGTTAAATTCCCCAGACAATCCGTTTTGCGTTACTGCGCGCGAGTTTCTGGCGTTAGCTGCGATGCAGGTCGGGGATAATGCGCGCGCGGAAGAGCTATTGCGAGCTAATCTGTCTGACGCATCGGCGCCGGTCGCCTCGCGTGCTCGGGCCTCCGAAATTCTGACTGCGATCGGGCGCTGAAGATGACTGTGCGTCAGTTCGTATCAATCCCCAGGGTCTGGTTCCTGTCGGTTGCCCTGGTGGCCCTAGCTTCTTGCGATACGTTCGAGTTTCTCGGTGGCAGCGGTGACGTGCCATTGCCGGGCGAAAGGATATCGATACTCCAAGGACAGAACAGGATCGCACCCTCGGCCCAAGTTCAGAATCTATCGATACAATTGCCTCGTCCGCAGGTGAATGAGGATTGGCCGCAGCAGGGTGGTTTCGCCAATCACGCTATGCATCACCTTTCGCTAGCGGACGCACCGCAAGAGGTCTGGTCGAAGAACCTCGGTTCGGGCGGTGATGATGATGAGCCTATTCTGTCTGGGCCGGTTGTCGCTAATGGTTTCGTTTTCACCATGGATTCAGAGGCCGTGGTGTCTGCGAGGCGTGCATCGGACGGCGTAACTGTCTGGACCGCAGATATTGCACCCAAAGACGAGGATGACGGCAATTGGGGAGGCGGCCTCGCCTATAGCTCCGGCCGCATCTATGCCGGTACAGGTTTTGCACAGGTCGTTGCCCTTGACTCCGCGACCGGGTCCGAGCTCTGGCGTACTTCCGTTTCCGGGCCGATGCGTTCGGCACCGACGGCTTTCGACAGGAAGGTCTATGCCATTACTAAGGACAATCAGCTGTTCGCTATAGATGCCGAACGCGGGGTCGTGGACTGGACCCATACGGGTATTGAGGAAGGCGCAGGCCTGATCGGTTCGGCGAGCGCCGCGGTGGATGGAGATGTCGTCATCGTTCCCTATTCCTCGGGTGAGATTTTCGCTCTGCGGGCTGAGAATGGCCGTCAGTTATGGAGTGACAATCTCGCCGCCATTCGTCGAGTTGACGCCGTTTCTGCATTAGCCGATATCCGCGGGCGTCCGGTCGCCGATCGGGGAAGAGTTTATGCTATTAGCCACTCCGGCCGCATGGTTGCCATAGACCAAGTGAGTGGTCGCAGGGTGTGGGAAACTGAGGTCGGCGGTGTCAATCAGCCGTGGATCGCAGGCAACTTCCTGTTTGTGGTCAGCACAGAGGGTGATGTGGTTGCGCTGGTGGCCGAAAATGGTCTGGTGCGTTGGGTGACGTCGCTGGGGCGTTATGAGGATCCTGAGGATCGGGAAGGGTTGATCAACTGGTCTGGTCCGGTACTAGCCAGCGATCGCCTGATCGTCGCGGGTAGCCACGGTGTTGCGGTGGCGTTGTCACCCTATACGGGGGATATTCTCGGAGAAATCAATATGCCCGGTGACGTTTCTGTGCCGCCGATCCTCGCTAATGAAACCTTGTATTTCCAGACCGACGGCGCGCGCTTGATAGCGTATCGCTAGGTCTTGGGAGTTTTTCCATGAAGCCGACCGTAGTGATCGTCGGGCGTCCGAATGTTGGAAAGTCGACCCTTTTCAACCGCTTGGTCGGCCGCCGTGAGGCGCTAGTCGACGACAGTCCCGGCGTGACGCGTGATCGCCGAGAGGGTGACGGTGTCCTCGGCGATCTCGAGTTCCGTATCGTCGATACGGCGGGGCTCGAAGAAACGTTCGATGACAGCTTGCCTGCCCGGATGCGCCGCCAAACCGAACAAGCGCTCGATGAGGCGGAGGTTGTCTTTATGGTGTTTGATGGGCGTGCCGGGATTACGCCGTTGGATGAACAGTTCGCCAACTGGCTGCGCAGCCGCGGTACGAATGTGTTCCTGGTTGCCAACAAATGCGAAGGGCGCGCGGGTGAAAGCGGGGTACTTGAATCGTATGCACTCGGTCTCGGCGAGCCGATCGCGATTTCCGCGGAACATGGGGAGGGTATACACCTGCTTTTCGAGCCGATCGCCGCCGTTGCCCCGTCCCGGGACGATGCATGGGAGAGTAATCAGAGCAGAGGAGGCTCCGAGGAGGACGACCGTGTCCTGCGCCTCGCTATTGTCGGTCGCCCAAATGTGGGAAAATCGACGCTGATTAACGCGCTATTAGAACAGGACCGGCTCCTTACCGGGCCGGAAGCTGGTATCACGCGTGATGCGATAACGGTAGAATGGATGTTCGAGGATCGACGCATTGCGCTTGTCGATACTGCTGGCATGCGCCGTAAGGCGCGGATCGATCAAAAGCTCGAAAAGATGTCGGTTGGAAACTCATTGCATGCGATCCAGTATGCTCATGTCGTTGCATTGGTGCTCGACAGTAAACAGATGCTGGAACGCCAGGATTTATCAATCGCCCGGCACGTGATCGACGAAGGTCGTGCCTTCGTGATTGTCGTCAACAAATGGGATCTGATTACCGATCACAAGACGGCACTCAAGATATTGTGTGACCGCATTCAGGTGTCTCTGCCACAGGCTAACGGAACACCCATCGTCACCCTATCAGCTGAGACTGGTCGTGGGCTGGACACTCTGATGCCCGCCGCCCTTGAGGGCTATGCCGACTGGAACCGTCGCGTGCCGACCGCCGAACTCAATGAGTGGCTGAAGGATGCCATCGAGCGCCACCCACCGCCACTTGCCACGAACAAGCGTCCGATCCGTCTGAGGTATGCGACCCAGTCCAAGGCCCGGCCACCGACTGTGGTGTTATTTGGCAACCGCCCCGAGGATCTCCCGACCAGCTACCTGCGTTACTTAGAGAACAGCTTCCGGGACCGTTTCCGATTGTCTGGTACTCCCATTCGGATGCTAACCCGCAAGGGCGACAACCCGTATCACGACAAAAAATAGGGATCGGCAGCCTAGCCGTTCAGGCGAGGTCGATCACTTCACCGTGACGTGTGCAGTTCGCTGATGCAAGCCCAACAAAAGTGCCGGTGATGTCGTCCGGAGCTTTGAGGGTTTCCGGATCCTCACCTGGGAATGCTGCGGCCCGCATTCCCGTACGTGTTGGTCCTGGGTTTACAAGATTGACCCGCACGTTGGTCTCGGCCAGTTCGGCCGACCAGACATGCACGATGGTCTCGAGAGCAGCCTTCGTCACTGCATACGCTCCCCAGAAGGCACGCGGGTTTGTGGCGGCACCGCTGGTCACCATAATAGCGCGACCCGTGTCAGACCGGCGCAGAACTGGATCTAGAGTTCGAATCAGTCGCCAGTTCGCATGCACGTTGACGTCGAAGACATGATGCCAAGCCGTGGCGTCATAGTGGGTTAGCGGGGTTATGTCTCCAAGAGCACCAGCATTTCCCACCAGTATGTCTAGTTTGTCGAAACGTTCTAGAAGTGCTGGTCCAAGGGTGTCAATCCGCTCGAACTCCGTTAGGTCGCAGGGCACCAGAGTAGACTGTCCACCTGCTGCCTTGATTGCGTCGTCGACCTCTTCGAGCCCGCCGACCGTGCGGGCTAACAGGACTACATGAGCGCCCTCTGTGGCGAACCTCTTGGCCACGGCTGCACCGATACCGCGCGAGGCACCAGTGATTAACGCGACACGTCCGGCGAGCGTACCTTTGTTCGACATCGCTTGGTTAGGCCAGTTCAGCTAGGAGCGACATTTGCGAAGTGTTGTTGGTGAGCGTGATTGGGTATTCACCGCTGAAGCAGGCATCGCAATATTGCGGCATGTCCGCGTCGCGGGTCTGTCCGCCCATGGCGCGGTAAAGGCCGTCCATGGAGGCATCGGCCAGGCTGTCAGCACCAATCAGTTTTTGGATTCCATCGACGTCATTTTTGGCAGCGGGAAGCTCCGAGGCTAGCGGGGTGTCTATACCGTAGAAGCAAGGGCTTTTGGTCGGTGGGCTGGCGATGCGAACATGCACCTCTGCAGCGCCGGCATTGCGGACCATTTCTATGATCTTCTGCGAGGTGGTACCGCGCACGACGCTATCGTTAACTAGAATCACCCGCTTGCCGTCATAAAAAACGATATCGGCAGCTTCTTGGCGGCGATGTTGCAGCGCGTGCAGACCGAGTGCCGTGAAAGCGGCCGCGTCTTCAGTGCCTAACACGCCGAAGACACCGCATTCCTCATGAAACTTGTCTGGGTTATCCTTAAACGGGTTCGTGGTGTGTGTATGAGTCACTGGTTCTGCCGTATCAAATCTTCGAGGCTGTCACGCTCGCGCTCGTTATACCCTTCCTGGGTGCGTGGCGCAGACTTTTCGGGCGGGCGCGATAGTCGCTCTAGGGCTTTACTTGCGGCATCAAGATTGATGGCCCGGTCCTTTGCGCTCTTAAGTGTGGCGCCCGTCTCGCCGATGACGTCAGCCGGCAGGATTTCCTTCACCAGAAGCGCGCCCCGTTCCACTGCTGGGCGCGTCCGTGCCGCCTCCACCCAGGGCGGCGGGTCATCCAGAAAGATGTCGCTCAGGAACAAGAACGCGACGGAGATAACGGCACTTGCGGTTGCCAGCCCCGCGAGTAGGCCGAGCGAGCGGTCGAGAGCATTGAGGCGGCCGGCCCGCACCCAGCCACTGAGTATATGGCTGAACAGGTGAAGCACGATCAGTGAGACGATGAAAAGAGCAGCACCTGCTGCGAGTTCGGCGAGCCATTCCGGCTGAATATAATTACTGGAAATTGGCGACACATAGACTAGCGCGTAGATCGTTGTCAGGCCGGCGCCGACCCACGAGGCGACAAAAAGTCCGCCTCGCACGAAGCCCGTAACGAGTCCGAAGAGCCCACCTAGAGAGATGATCGTCAGGACCACGATATCGAAAAAGCTGAAGCCGCCGAACTCCATGGGTCAGGCGCTCACCATATCGCCACGCTGCGGCGTCGTTTCGAACCCGTCGAACACCTCGCGCAGCTTTTGGACCTCGGTGATTTTAAGGCTAGTTATGGCCCTTTTGCGGCTCTGTTGGCGCCCGGTGCTCAATGGCGGCGTGAGGGCGCATTTGAAGCCTAACTTCTCTGCTTCGCGAAGGCGGGCATCGGCCTGCCCTACGCTACGGATCTCGCCGCCAAGGCCAATTTCGCCGAAAACTACTGTGCGCGGCGGCAGGGGTCGTTCCAAATGGGCGGACACTAGGGCCGCAGCTACGGCGAGATCTGCGGCTGGTTCGCCGACGCGCAGGCCGCCAGCCACGTTTAGATAGACGTCGTGGGAACCCAGGGTCATGCTGCAGCGAGTCTGGAGAACCGCTATTATCATCGCTAGCCGGCTTGAATCCCACCCCACAACTGCGCGCCGCGGGGATCCGGCTGGTGCCGGGGCCACCAACGCCTGGATTTCTACCAGTAGCGGACGAGTTCCCTCGATGCCGGCGAACACTGCCGAGCCACTCGTCGTGTCGTTGTGGCCGGAGATAAACAGTCCCGAGGGATTTTCAACCTCGGTCAGCCCGGCATCAGTCATTTCAAAGACGCCTATCTCGTCGGTGGCACCGAAGCGATTCTTGACTGCGCGAAGCAGGCGGAATTGGTTCGCCCGTTCACCCTCAAAATATAGAACTGTATCGACCATGTGCTCGAGTACGCGGGGGCCGGCTATTGCTCCTTCCTTGGTGACATGACCGACCAAGATTATCGTTACGCCGCGGCGCTTCGCTACCCGAATAAGTTCTTGGGCACAGGTTCGTACCTGGGCGACGGTACCCGGTGCTGAATCGAGATTGTCAGCATACATCGTCTGGATGGAATCGATGATGGCGACCTCGGCGCCACCGACCTTGTCGAGGGTAGCGAGAATGTCGCGAATATTTGTTGCTGAGGCTAGGTTGACCGGCGTGTTAGCAAGTTTTAGCCGGGAGGCGCGTAGGCGAATCTGGTCGACGGCCTCCTCGCCGGAAATATAAGCTACGGAAACTCCAGCGCAGGCTAGCATTGCGGCGGCTTGCAGCAGGAGCGTTGACTTGCCAATACCTGGATCACCACCAACGAGAAGCGCCGAGCCGGTGACTAGGCCGCCGCCACATACACGGTCGAACTCGGCCAAGCCCGTCATGCGCCGGGGCCGTTCTTCTGGTGCACCGTCTAGGGAGGTAAACGCGACGGGCTTGCCCCCCGCTTTGCTAACGCCCTTGGGGACGATTATATCGTCCGACTCCTCTGCGATCGTGTTCCACTCGCCGCAGCTGTCGCATTTACCGCTCCACTTGCGGTGCACGGTGGCACAGGTCTTGCAGACGAACTGATTTGTAACGCGCGCCATCGCTAGGTTGCGCCCTGCAACTGGATTGGCCCGATGGAACGTCCATTGATGAATTGGTCGACCATGTCGTTTCCGGAGTGATCGATATCGCCAACCGGACCGTGCCATACGATCCGACCTTGGTGGATCAAGGCAACATTGTCGGCGATTCGGCGTGCACTTGCCATGTCGTGTGTAATGGTCAGCGCCGTGGCTCCAAGTTCATGTACGGATTTCAAGATTAAGTTGTCGATGACGCTACCCATTATCGGGTCGAGGCCCGTTGTCGGCTCATCGAAGAACAAGATTTCGGGCCGGGTCGCGATGGCCCGGGCGAGGCCCACACGTTTCTGCATACCGCCTGATAATTCAGCCGGTGCACGGTCGGCAATATCGTCATCGAGACCGACGATGTTCATCGCGTCTAACGCTGCATCGCGGGCATCGCTGCGTACCATATTTCGGGCCTGTGTTAAGCCGAAGGCGACATTTTCCCAGACTGGCAGACTATCGAAAAGAGCAGCGCCTTGGAACAGCATACCGAACTTTCGCGTAATCCGTTCGCGTCTGTCTGGTGACATACCGACCGTTTCGTCCCCATCCACGCGGATGGATCCTGAATTCGGTTCTAGTAAGCCGATGATGCTCTTTATAAGAACGGATTTACCTGTTCCCGAGCCTCCAATTACGGCAAGCGATTTTCCGGCGGGTAGATCGAGATCGATTCCGCGCAGTACACGGTTCTCGCCGAAGGCCTTATGCAGCTCCCGGATCACAATTTTCGGGGTATCGCCGAGGCTGCTCATGTGGCGAAGAACATGGCGGTGATAATGAAATTGAACAGCAGCAGCAGGATTGAAGCTGACACGACAGCATTGGTTGTCGCTTGGCCAACGCCTTGGGCCCCACCCTTGGAATGGTATCCGTGATAGGTACCCATTAGTGCGACGACGAATCCGAACACGGCCGCTTTCACGAGCCCTGAGATAAAGCCGGGGGCGTCAATACTGTCCCAGGTGCTCTTCAGGTACGTCGTCGGGTTAAATCCGAAGTCGTAGATTGATACTAGGAAACCCCCTAGCACGCCGATCACGTCGGCGATTAGCACCAGGAGCGGCAACGTGGCGATAGCGGCGATTAGGCGCGGCGCGATGAGATACTTGTACGGGTTGGTTGACAGCGTGGTCAGGGCATCGATCTGCTCGGTAACCCGCATGGTACCGATCTCTGCGGCCATCGCTGCGCCTATGCGACCGGCTACCATAAGGCCGGCCAGAACGGGTCCGAGTTCGCGGGTAATGCCCCAGACTACGACGTTGGCAATCGTGGCTTCGCCTGCAAATCCGAAGCCGCTGAAGCTCTGTAGGGCCAGCACCGCGCCGGTGAAGATCGCTGTGAGACCGACGACGGGTAACGAGTAGTAGCCAATCTCTATAATCTGGTGAAGAATCAGGCGTGGGTAGAAGGGCGGACGAACACAGTGGGACAGGCTGATTGCTGCGAAGGCGGTAATGTATCCTATCGTTGCGAAGATGCTTATCGTACCGCGCCCGATGGATGCCAGGAAGCCCATACTCAGACAGCCCCGCCGCGATATTCGACCCGCAGGCGCGGCCCTAGACGGCTCAAGACCTCATACGCGATGGTCCCCGAAGCCTCGGCGAGTGAGTCGGCGTTGACATTAGGGCCCAGAAGCTCGACCGTTTGGCCGGGCTGGCAATACTCTGTCGGGATGTCGGTCACGTCGATGGTGATTAGGTCCATGGATACCCGGCCGACCAAGGGCGCCGCCTTTCCATTGATATAGGCGCACATGCTGCTACTCTCCATGTAGCCGGTGGTCTCTCCTGCGGCTCGTGGATAGCCGTCGGCGTAACCTGCGGCGAGTGTTGCGATCCGGCGCGGACCACCGACCCGATGAATGGCACCGTATCCAACGGTCATTGGGGTGTCAACGTCACGGACTTGTAGTATTTTCGTATAAATATCAATGACTTGAACCATCGGATTCGGGCCCTGAGCTGATGGCCGAACCCCGTATAATGCGGCGCCGGGCCGCACCATATCGTAGTGAAAACTTGGTCCAAGAAATATGCCTGGGGAATTCGCCAAGCTTGCACTCACCGCGCCCGTCAGCGGTGCCATGCGCGCCCGCAGAGTATCAAACGTGGCGCGCTGCAGCTCGTTCATCGGATGATTGGGAGTATCTGCACAGGCGAGATGGCTGAGTATTGCCATTACGTCAATGCCGTCCATGCGCGCAGGATCTGCGCAGAGGGCGTCCACATCGTGGGCGTTAAGACCGAGTCTGTTCATGCCAGTGTCCAAATGCAACCAAGCGCGGGCAGGCTCATTGCCTCCGTTTTTGCTTAGAATATCAATCTGGGCGAGACTGTTGAGTGTGGGGGTCAGGCGTGCGTTGCGCATCGTGTCCAGACTCCTGACTTCGGGCCCATTGAGTACGATGATCTTGGCCTGTCCGTTGGTCTTCCGTAGTTGGATACCCTCGCAAATGGTAGCTACGAAGAACGTATCGCATCCTGCAGCGGCCAGCGTCCTGGTTACCGCGCCGGCGCCGAGTCCATAGGCATTTGCCTTGACTGCGGCGCCCACGCATGTGTCGGTACAAACGCTTTTAATACGGCGAAAATTCTCTGCGATAGCATCTAGGTCGACGATCAGAAGCGCGCCGGCATCGGCTGGGATGACGATATCGCGCGCCGCCAAGGCTCTAGTACCGGTCCTCGGGTAGATAGTCGTCGGGCGACAGGTTGGCGAACTGGGTGTAGTTACCGTTGAACTGGAGAACCACTGTTCCGATCGGCCCATGCCGTTGTTTGGCGACAATTCCCTCTGCTTTGCCCCGGCATTTTTCCATGAGTTCCATGTAGCGCTGCTCGCGCTCGAGGTAGGTTTCCTGTTTTTCGCTATCGCGCGGGGTTGGCTTCTCGCGCTCACGATAATATTCCTCGCGAAAAATGAATGTTACGACATCGGCATCCTGCTCGATCGAGCCTGATTCACGTAGATCCGATAGCTGCGGGCGCTTGTCCTCCCGTTGTTCGACCGCGCGTGAGAGCTGACTGAGTGCAATCACGGGCACGTTAAGCTCTTTCGCGAGCGCCTTCAGTCCGCGTGTGATTTGTGAGACCTCCTGGACGCGGTTATCGCCACGGCTGTTAGTCGGCGGATTTATGAGTTGCAGATAGTCTACGATAATCAAGCTCAGGCCATGCTGACGCTTGAGACGTCGCGAACGGGTGCGAATCTGTGCCATTGTCAGTGCCGGTGTGTCGTCGATAAATATTTTTAGGCCATGTAGGGCCTGAGACACTGCAAAAACCCGATTATACTCTTCCTCACGCACGTCGCCGCGGCGGATCGAGTCCGATCGTACGTGAGCTTGCTCGGAAATGATGCGGGTGGCGAGTTGTTCCGCCGACATCTCGAGGGAGAAGAAGGCGACACTCTCAGTTTCCTCGATGTCGGTGTCGTCAGGCCCGTCCTGCACCT
Source organism: Alphaproteobacteria bacterium (assembly GCA_002722515.1). Taxonomy (GTDB): domain Bacteria; phylum Pseudomonadota; class Alphaproteobacteria; order UBA6615; family UBA6615; genus UBA8079. The sequence goes on from PBMH01000041.1 coordinate 18,814, forward strand.
GCTTGGACGAGGCTGCGTGATAGGCAATGTTGGTCGCCAGCGCCGTCTTACCCATGGAGGGGCGGGCTGCCACGATCACGAGGTCGGATTCGTGCAGGCCGCCGAGGAGTTTGTCTAGGTCGGTGAAACCGGTCGGCACGCCGACCAACTGCCCATCGCGCTTGTAGGCGGCGGCGGCCATATTAATAGCGCCTGTCACCGCGCTCTTGAAATCGCGAAAGCCGGTTTCGGTCGAGCCTTCCTCGGCGAGCTGGAACAGCAGCTCCTCGGCGTGCTCGATCTGCTCCGGCGCCGGGGTTTCCAGTTCATACTCGTAGGCGCTATTGACGACTTGGCTGCCAATGTCAATCAGCTCGCGTCGCAGAAAGCAGTCATAGACCTCGCGCCCCAGGTCGAATGCGTTCTGGACGGTGGTGACGGCGTTAGCGAGCTCGGCTATGTAGGCTTGGCCACCGATCGCATTTAAGTCGGCATCGTCCTTGAAGTAATTTTTCAGCGTGACGGGGTCAGCGATTTGTCCATGCTCTATCAGATGGGCGCAGGCGGCGTAGACGCTGGCATGAGCCGGGTCTGCGAAATGCTCGGCCAAGAGGAACTCCTGCACCCGCTCGAATGAACGATTATTTACGAGAATTGCTCCCAAAAGTCCCATCTCCGCCTCGAAATTATGGGGCGGAGACCGGAATCCAATGCTACCTTCCTCGCCGTGGAGGGGCGTGATATTGACGGCTTCGTCGGTCATTGGGTCAGTCATGTCGCTCGTAGTCATAGTCCTGCACCCTAATGATGCTTGCGTCCTTGCGGTGCATTCATCTGCGGTGAGTTCAGTGAAACATGAGGATAAGCTGATTCGTGGTGACTGTATTTTCGCTTGCAGTGAACCGTGATCTGGTCATAGCGAACGTTTTCGCGGTTAGTCCGTGGACCATTTAGGCCTATATTTTTGTTCGGTAATTCATCAAGGAGATATCAATGCGTGCAGCCTGGTATGCGGAATTCGGATCCGCAAAGGATGTTTTTGAGGTCGGTGAGCAGAACACACCGACCGCCGGCGATGGCGAAGTTCTGGTGCGGATCCATGCTTCGGGGATAAACCCGCTTGATGTGAAGCGTCGCGCGGGCGAACGCGGTCCCATGGTAGGAAACCGAATGGTTCCGCATTTTGATGGGGCGGGAGTGATTGTAGCAGTTGGTACCGGTGTGGATTCAGCCCGGATCGGCGAACGGGTATGGGTCTTTGAAGGGCATTGGATGCGCGGCGACGGCACGGCGGCGGAGTATGTCAGTTTGCCTGAATCCCGCGCAAACCCGCTGCCGGATGATCAGAGTTTCTCCGAGGGGGCCTGCTTGGGTATACCGGCGATGACGGCGCATCCGCTGGTCTTTACTGATGGTGCGGTTGACGGCCAGACGGTACTGGTGACTGGCGCGGCGGGTGCTGTGGGCAACTATGCCGTTCAGATGGCGCGAAACGGCGGCGCTACCGTAATCGGCACCGTTAGCTCCGAGGAGAAGGCCCTGCTGGCGATCGAGGCCGGCGCCAAGCACGCTATCAACTACAAAACCGAGGACGTTGCGGCCCGGGTGAAGGAACTGACCGGCGGCAAGGGTGTGGACCGGGTTATTGAGGTGGAACTCGGCGGCAACATCGAGACGACGGTCAAGATTCTAAAGACTGGCGGTGTCATTGCAGCCTACGCATCGATGGCCCAGCCGGTTGTACCTTTCTCTTTCTACGGATTCCTTATGAAGTCCCCAACCCTGCGCATTATCGGTTGTTTTACCATGCCGGATGCCTTTAAGGCCCAGAGTGTGGCGGATATTTCACGATGGATGGCCGAAGGGAAGCTTGCCAGCAGCGTTGCTACCGAGTTTCCGCTGGCCGAAATTGCTGCAGCCCATGAGATGGTTGAGGGGGGCCGCCAGGTCGGCGGTGTAGTTGTGACGATTGACTAGGTGTTCTTGATCGCTTGGATGATCGTCTCAAGCGCCTGCAGAAATTTTGACCGGTCACTTTTGGTAAATGTGGGCGGGCCACCGGTAATTTCGCCGGTTGATCGGAGGTCGGTCATCAAGTTGCGGGTCGCCAGTGCCATACCGATAGAGGCCTGATCCAGTTGCTTGCCGTTGGGCCTAAGGGCTCGGGCATTTTTCTTGATACAACGGTCGGCTAGCGGGATATCTTGAGTTACCACGATATCGCCCGGTCCGATGCGCTCGGCGATCCAGTCGTCTGCGATGTCTGAGCCGCAAGCTACGACTGTTTGGGTAACGAGCGGGTGCCTGCTAAATCCGAACATGCCGCTGTTTGACACGAGTTGGACTGAAATTTGGTGGCGTTCTGCGACCCGGACGATCTCGTCCTTCACGGGGCAGGCGTCTGCGTCAACGTAGATTTCGAGCATCGATTTTGCTGACGCGCGCGGGCTCACTCCGCCGCTTTCTTCTCCACCTGGGATAGCCGGCGCTCCCAGTCCGTAATGTAGTCGCGTGTGAGGGGCACGGCATCCTGCCGCTTCGCAATCTGAATCTGGAAGACCATCTGACCCATGTAGCGGAAAGAAATTTCGCAGCCGATGAGATAGAACTCCCACATACGGCAGAACCGTTCGTCGTACAGTTCAACTGCCTTTTCGCGCTGGGCCATGAAGCGTTCATACCAGTGATGTAGTGTTTCGGCGTAGTGCAGGCGCAGAATTTCGATGTCCGTGACCCATAGGCCGGCTTTTTCGATCGCCGAAAGGGTCTCGGAAAGGGCGGGGGTGTAGCCACCCGGGAAAATATATTTACGCAGCCACTGATTGGTTGTTCCGGGTGGCTCCATGCGTCCGATCGAGTGCAAAAGAAAAATACCGTCTTCGGCCAGGAGCTGCTTTGCCTTGCGGAAATATTCGAGATGGTGGCCCGTGCCAACGTGTTCAAACATTCCCACCGAGACGATGCGATCGAAAATTTCCGGCTCGTCACGATAATCCTGCAGTTTGAACCGAACTTGATCGGATAGGCCTTCGTTAGCTGCGCGCTGCTGGCTCACCTTATGCTGCTCTTTCGAAAGGGTCACGCCGGTGACGTCGGCACCCGTTGTCTTTGCGAGGTAAAGCGCTAGGCCGCCCCAACCCGAACCTATGTCGAGGACTTTCTTTCCCGGTTCATCAAGAAGCAGCTTGGCCGCAATGTGGCGCTTCTTGTTGTCCTGGGCCCGATCAAGATCGTTATGGCTGCCGTCGAAATAGGCGCAGGAATATTGTCGGTCAGGGTCTAGGAATAGATCGTATAGATCGTCCGACAAGTCATAATGATGAGCAACATTCTTCTGCGCCTTGCCGACCGGATTATATTGTTGGATTCGGCGGAAGAGGTGGCTGAGGTTTGCTGTAAGATCGGAGAACCAGTGACCCTCGAAGGATTCGATGTTGCGTCCTACAAGGTCTATCAGGTCGAAGAGTGCACCCTCCTCGATCGTCAGTGTCCCATCCATATACGCTTCGCCTAGGGCCAGTCTAGGATTTAGAAGTAAACGTTGTTCCGTGGCGCGATCGTGAATCCGGACTGCGACGTGCGGGGGTTCACCGTTGCCGAAACGGTGTGTCTTTCCACCAGCATCGATCAGGACGAAGTTGCCCTCGTCGATGATTCTATCGAGAAATCGAGCAAGAAGCATCGTATCCCCCGTGTCTAATTAATGTTCACGACGCCACGGCAAAGTTAGCAAAACTAGCGCGAACGGGCAAAACACGGAATCGCATTCAGTTTTTCCCGGTCTCGGCGTCCTTGGATGTGTCCGATGCCTCGGAAATCGGGACATCGGTATCACTGGCGTCTGCAGTGTCTTCGGCTTCATTGGCGACGCGCTCGGCAACTTCTTCCTCGACCATGCCTTCGATCGCTTCGACCTCGGCAGTCTTATCATCTGCTACAGCGAGTGCTTCGTCAGCCAAAGCAATTGCATTTTCCGCTGCTTCGGCCTCTTCGGCAATCTGGGTGATTGACTGGCCATGCTCTCGCTGGGTCACCGCTTCGTCATCGGTGCGCGCGACATTGATAGTTAGCTCGACTGATACCTCAGGGTGTAGCGAAATCCGTATCGGATGTAGGCCCAACTCCTTGATTGCCCGGTCCAACAGCACTTGGCCACGGCCAACGGAGACCCCGCGTTCCGCGACGGAGTCGGAAATGTCCCGTGCGCTGACAGAACCGTATAGCTGGCCGCCATCGCCGGCCTGGCGGATCAGCACGACATCGAGGTCTTCAATCTTGCCAGCTACCGCTTCGGCTTCCTCGCGTCGCTTAAGGTTTTCGGCCTCAAGCTGCGTCCGCTGGGATTCGAAATGCGTTCGGTTGTCGTCGGTCGCGCGAAGTGCCTTTTTCTGTGGCAACAGAAAATTGCGCGCATAGCCCGACTTGACTGTGACTACGTCTCCCATCTGTCCTAGTTTTTCGATACGTTCGAGAAGAATTACGTCCATTTCATACCTCCTGGCCGGATCGCAATAATCCGGTCGCTATCAGCGGGATGCCGGTCTGGTGCAGGTGCGTGGCCGCACCGATGCCGAACGCGAACGGAACCGCAAAGAACAGTTCCAACAGCGCATCTGCGCTGAGCGTAAAGGCATATGATTTGACCGGGTTCATCATAGTTTCATGTCGCACCGGCGTATCCACGTGCCGGGGCCGTCAGTCGACGACGTAGGGTAGCAGGGCCATGAACCGGGCGCGCTTGATCGCTCGCGACAGCTCGCGCTGCTTCTTGGCCGAGACTGCGGTAATCCGGCTCGGTACGATTTTGCCACGCTCGGAGATGTATCGAGACAGCAATTTTGTGTCCTTATAGTCGATCTGTGGCGCGTTCGCGCCGGAGAAAGGACATGTCTTACGACGACGGAAAAACGGACGCCGTCCGCCGCCGTTTCCGCCGCCGTTTCCGCCACCGCGAGGTCCCATAGACATTATTCAGTCTCCCCTTTGTGAGTCGCCGCTGATGTTTCGCCGTCCGGGGTTTCGGTTTCCGGGGCGGCCTCGGCAGGTGCGTCGCCGTCCGGGGTTTCGGTTTCCGGGGCGGCCTCTATCGGCGTAGTTGGCTTATCTCTGTCGCCATCTTCATCGTCACGTCGTGGGCCGCGGTCTTTGCGGCCTTGCATCATGATTGAGGGGCCTTCTTCATGTTCGTCGACCCGCAGTGTTAGGTAACGAAGAATGTCGTCATGGATACGCTGTTGGCGCTCTAGCTCGAGGATAGCGTCTGGCGGCGCGTCAAGATTCATCATGACATAGTGGCCCTTTCGGTTTTTCTTGATCCGGTAGGCGAGATTGCGAAGACCCCAGGACTCGGTGCCTACGACCTTCCCGCCTCCTGTCTCAACGACACCGGCAAAGGCTTCGACCATCTGGTCGACCTGCGTGCCAGAAATATCCTGACGTGCAATAAATACATGCTCATAGAGTGGCATATTCTGCGACTCCCCTTGGCTGTTAATTGACAACCGACGATCGCCCCTTTTGGGCCGCGTCCGCATTGTCATAGCCGGTCCGTCGGTACGGTCCGGCAAGGAGTTGACGCCGGATGTCTCCCGGCCCCGTTTAAGGCGCGGGAATACAGCACAAGCATTCAAGCGGCGCAAGGGCTACCTGATCATGATTCTTAGCGATGTCGACGTGCGTTGCTTGCGGCTTGGCGACGGCGACGATAAGAAGGTTATGACGTATTGACGTCGTCACGGTAGACAAGGAAATTTTGAGAGATGACACGCGCATTCGTCTTTCCCGGACAGGGAAGCCAGGAAGTTGGCATGGGGCAGGCACTAGCATCGGCTTTCCCGGACGCTCGGCTTGTTTTTGAGGAGGTCGACGACGCACTCGATAGCCACCTAAGTCGGATTATTTTTGATGGGCCACAGGAAGAACTTACGCTTACGCGAAATGCCCAACCGGCATTGATGGCGGTCAGCATGGCCGTTGTGCGCGTTCTCGAAGGAGAGGGCGGGCTCAAGGTCGCGGATGTGGCATCTCATGTGGCCGGCCACAGCTTGGGCGAATACTCGGCGCTGGCGGCGGCTGGCTCCCTGAGCGTGGCTGACACGGCGCGCCTGTTGCGGACGCGCGGAGAGGCGATGCAAGCAGCGGTGCCTGTTGGCGTTGGCGCCATGGCGGCGATCCTAGGGCCGAGCCTGGATGAGGTCGAGGTGATTGCTGCCGACGCGGCCGAGGAGCAGGTCTGCGATGTAGCAAACGACAATTCCGAGGGTCAGGTGGTGGTTAGTGGTAGTGCCGGGGCGGTGGAGCGCGCTGTTGAGATTGCAAAGGAACGCGGAGCGCGCCGCGCGGTTCTTTTGCCGGTCAGCGCTCCGTTTCATTGCTCCCTCTTGGGCCCGGCAGCCGACGTCATGACCTATGCCCTCGCTAGCGCCGAAATATCTGTGCCCAACCCGTCCGTCGTTGCTAACGTGACTGCGGCACCGGTGACAGACCCGGATGAAATCCGTAGCCTGCTGATCGAGCAGGTCACTAGCCGTGTACGTTGGCGTGAGAGTGTTCTGGCGATGCGGGCGCTCGGGGTTGAGGAGCTCTGCGAACTCGGCGCGGGCAAGGTCCTGTCGGGATTGACCCGGCGGATCGACCGCGAGATGACGAGCCGCGCTATTGGTTCGCCTGAAGACATCGAAGATTTTCTCAGCGCGTGTTAAGAGGGCGTTATGTTTAACCTGAACGATAAGGCCGCACTGGTGACTGGTGCTACGGGTGGCATCGGTGACGCGATCACTCGCACTCTGCATGAGCTCGGCGCAAAAGTAGTGATCAGTGGCACACGGGGGGAACGCTTGGAGGCACTGGCCTCTGATCTGGGCGAGAATTGCTACGTCGCGGCTGCCAACCTTTTGGAAGATGGTGCCGCGGACAGATTGGTCGCGACTGCGGTGGAAGCCGCCGGCGGGGTCGATATCCTCGTCAACAACGCGGGCCTGACCCGGGACAACCTGGCAATGCGCATGAAGGACGACGAATGGCAACGAGTGATCGACGTGAACCTGTCGGCATCCTTTCGGCTTAGCCGCGCGGTCCTGCGTGGCATGATGAAGGCGCGATGGGGTCGTATCGTTACGATCACTTCGGTTGTCGGTTCTACGGGTAATCCGGGCCAAGCAAACTATGCCGCTTCTAAGGCCGGGTTAACGGGCATGAGCAAGGCCCTCGCGCAGGAGGTTGCGAGCCGAGGAGTTACTGTTAATTGCATTGCCCCTGGCTTTATTGAGACCCCGATGACTGCTGTACTAACCGATGATCAGAAAACCTCAATGCTGGAACGCATTCCGACTGGACGTCTGGGGTCACCAAAAGAAAGATATTGCTTCTAGTGTTGCCTATCTGGCGAGCGAGGAAGCTGGCTACGTCACGGGCCAGACGCTGCATGTTAATGGGGGCATGGCAATGCTATGAGCTGGCATCGGTGGCGTTGTGCGGGAGCCGTGCTTGACGTTACGCGCGAACGCCGGTAAACGCCGCTCCAATGTTGCGTGGGCTTGGTCGCTATGGCGGGATGCGCGGCGCTGTGATAGGGATGGTTAATTGATTTTCGAGGGCGCTCGGATACCGAATCGTCTTAAATAAATACTGAACCAAGCGACCCGGCAACGGTCGCGCGAAACCAAAGTAACTAAGGGCAGGCAGACATGAGCGATATCGCTGACCGGGTGCAGAAAATTGTTGTTGAACATTTGGGCGTCGACGAGGGGAAAGTTTCCGAGGGTGCAAGCTTTATCGACGATTTGGGGGCCGATAGCCTAGATACAGTTGAGTTAGTGATGGCTTTCGAAGAAGAATTTGGGTGTGAAATTCCAGATGACGCGGCCGAAAAGATTCTCACGGTCGGCGACGCAGTAAAATTTCTCGAACAAGCCTCCGACTAATCCGCTAGCTGATCTCGTCGCATGTTTTAGCGGCGGTGGTCTAGTAAGCTTTGATTGACCGAGCAACAGCGCATCGGAATCCAATGAGACGTGTCGTCATTACTGGTATGGGACTGGTGACGCCCTTGGGCGTCGGCCTAGACCATAATTGGCGCCGATTGACCAATGGGGATTCGGGAGCCGCTGTAATTGACAAGTTTGATGTTTCCGACCTGCCGGCGAAGGTCGCTGCGCAGGTACCGCGCGGGGACGGTGCAAATGGCACTTTTAATGCTGACGATTATGTTTCGGTTAAGGAACAGCGCCGGATAGATGAGTTTATCGTCTACGGTATTGCTGCTGCGGTCGAGGCGGTTGAAGACTCTAACTGGAAGCCGGGGACCGAAGAGGGTCAGGAACGCACTGGCGTCATGATTGGGTCGGGCATCGGCGGCCTACAGACGATATATGAGGGATCGACGCTTCTTAATGCGGAAAGTCCTCGCAAGGTCGGGCCCTTCTTCATTCCCTCTGCATTGATTAATCTCGCCTCCGGTCAGATGTCCATCCGATATGGCTTCAAGGGGCCGAATCACGCCGTCGTAACGGCTTGTTCGACTGGCGCGCACGCGATCGGTGACGCAGCACGCCTGATCATGTGGGACGATGCCGATGTCATGGTGGCGGGCGGCGCGGAGGCTGCGATTTGTAGGATTGGTATTGCCGGATTTGCTGCTTGCCGCGCGCTTTCTACAGGTTTCAACGACACGCCCGAGGCGGCTTCGCGGCCGTATGACAAGGGTCGTGATGGTTTCGTAATGGGCGAGGGGGCGGGCGTCGTTGTGCTCGAAGAGTATGAGCATGCCAAGGCGCGTGGTGCGAAAATCTATGCTGAGATCATTGGCTACGGCATGTCCGGGGATGCGCACCACATCACTGCGCCAGCGGCTGACGGCAGCGGGGGGTTCCGTTCGATGCAGGCGGCCGTCAAGCGGGCTGGAATCAAATTGGAAGACATTGATTACGTAAATGCGCACGGCACCTCGACGCCGCTAGGGGACGAGATAGAACTGGGCGCGGTGAAGCGGTTGTTCGGTGATCACGCCTATAGCCTTTCAATGTCATCGACTAAGTCGGCGATCGGTCACCTTCTGGGAGCGGCCGGTGCCGTCGAGGCGATATACTCGGTCATGGCGATCAACAATAATGTGGTTCCACCGACGATCAATCTTGACGATCCCTCGGATGCCTGCGACATCGACTTGGTACCGCATGCAGCTAAGGAAAGGCCGGTTAGCTGCGCGCTCAGCAATTCGTTTGGATTTGGTGGGACCAACGCCAGCCTGATTTTCTCCGAAGTTTGATCGTCCGGACCTGCGCGGGTGGCGCAGGTAATCGTTTCCGTACGACTCCCGCCGCCACGGTTATCATGTAGAAGAAATGGTTGATCAATTTCCAACCAGCCCGAACTCAGGCGACCGGCGGGAACCTCCCGACCTTCGGAGCCCCGTGCTTTTAGTGTCCGGTCGCCGCCGTTTAGGCAAGTTAGTAATGGCTCTGGCTATTATCTTAATCGCTGGGGCCACCGTGTCAGCGGGTAGCGCGGTAACACTGTATCGGGCCTATTCGGGCCCTGGGCCCCTCGTCACGGATGTATCGGTGGTTGTGCCCCCTGGTGCCACTGGCAGGGCGATTGGGGTCATCCTCGAAGATTCCGGGGTCGCGGCGGACTATCGTTTGTTTTTGCTCGCGGTAAGGTTCTTCGTACCGAAACTGCCACTGCGGGCTGGCGAATATGCGTTTTCCAAGGGTGTCAGCCTGCGCGAAGTGATTGCGGTGCTGCAGTCGGGACAAACCGTCGTACGCCGTGTGACGGTGCCCGAAGGGCTGAACACACGGGAAATTCTGCGATTGGTTGCGTCGGTGGATGGGCTGTCGGGTTCTGTACCCAATGCTGCGGTTGTACCGGAAGGTGCGTTGTTGCCCGAAACCTATCACTTCAGCTTGGGTGATCATAGGGAAGGCCTGATCTCGCGGATGGCAGTAGCGCGCGATGCGGCTCTCGCCCGCCTGTGGGCACACCGCAAGGTGAATCTACCCCTAAAAACGCCTTACGAGGCACTTATTTTGGCATCTATAGTCGAGCGGGAGACAGCCGTCGCTGAAGAGCGTGCTCGGGTCGCTGCCGTGTTTATCAATCGTCTCAATCTAGGGATGCCCCTGCAGTCAGATTCGACTGTGGCATACGGGCTGGGTCCCGCTGGCACCCAGCTTGATCGACCCCTGATTCGCCGTGACCTTGAGGTAGACCACCCGTACAACACCTATCTGCACCGTGGGCTCCCGCCGGGACCGATCGCAAGTCCCGGAGTTGCCAGCATTGCCGCGGCGCTTGATCCGACCGAAACCGATGAACTTTATTTCGTGGCCGACGGCACGGGTGGGCATGCATTCGCGCGGACGCTCGCGGAGCACAATCGTAACGTTGCGCGCTGGCGCAGGATCCAGCGCCAACAACGTGCGCGTTAGACACGCCTAGATGCGCTGGTCCGGCTGCGCCATGACCTGCTTCAGCACGCGCCAGTAACCGCCGATATCCGTGAAACCACCATCAACGGCGATGTCGTGACCGGTGATATAGCTGGATTCGTCACAGGCGAGAAAAAGGACCACTCGGGCGACTTCCTCTGATGTCGCGCCGCGTTCCATCGGCGTTTGGTCCGCCAGGGCTTTTACGAAATCAACCGATTCTTCGACGAGTGGCGTGTGTACGAGACCCGGATGTACCGCATTTACACGAATTTTCCAGTCGATAAGCTCCATAGCCGCGCTTTTAGTGATCCCACGCAGTCCCCATTTGCTGGCGCTGTAAGCCGTCGCGAAATGGCCCGTCAGTCCGGCAATGGATCCGGTGTTAACGATCGCGCCGCCGTTGCTGTCGCGAATCAGGGGGGATGCCTCACGGATACCCAAGAATGCGCCAGTGAGATTAACTGACATAAGCCGGTTCCAGTCGGCTAGGCTGGTATTTGTTATGTTGCCTCCTCGCAACGGGATGCCTGCGTTGTTGACTAGGATGTTCAAGCCGCCGAATTCGCTACCAATCTGCGCTATCACTGAGCGCCAATTGTCTTCGTCGGCGACATCTAGATGCTGGAATCTGGCGTCACCGCCGGCATCGCGAATAGCTTTGGCCAGCTCCTCACCTGCATCGTCTGCGATGTCGGCAAGTACTACCCGTGCCCCCGACTGGGCGAACAATCTCGCTTCGGCGGCGCCCTGGCCGCTGCTGGCTCCGGTGACGAGTGCCGTTTTTCCCGAAAGTTTCTGATCCATAACAGGTCTCCTGTTTAGAAGAATGTGAGCATACGAATGCCTAGGTAGAGTGGCCATGGGAACGCGATAAGTGCCCGCCCGTTCGCCAAGCCTTTAACGATGCGTTATGCAGCGCACCCCGTTGCGGCCGCTCAGGCTTAGCTGTCTCCCCGGTGTCGCATAGGCGCGCGCCAAAGCGGCTCCTGTCCCGCTGGAAGCACCGGTTATCATGATATGACTAGGTGTTTTAAGAAACGACACGTGCTGTCCTATAGTTGCGTACCGGGTTGTTGGTGGTCTGGTGCCAAGCTATAAGGCTCGCCATGATAACAGCACTTGGGCGTCCCGTAACTTTCGGTCTCCTCGGCGAAAACTTGGCGCTATGACACTGCAAAGCATGACTGGTTTCTCCCGTACGGCCGGGCGAGATGATGCATTTTCTTGGGCATGGGAAGGACGCAGCGTGAATGCGCGTGGCCTCGACATCCGGTGCCGCGTCCCCAACGGTTACGAGGCAGTTGAGCAGGCTATTCGGGGGTTAGCCGAGAAGCAGTTCCAACGCGGCAGTGTGACATTAGGGTTATCACTTGAGAGCCTAAACGAAGCGCGGACGCAGTTTCGGATCAATCGGGATCTGCTGGCGCAAGTCCAGGCGCTTCGCGACGAGCTGGGCGAGGGAGTTTCCGATTCTCCACTCACGCTTGAAGGCCTTCTGTCGATCAGGGGTATGCTGGAGGCTGTGGAGGATTGCGGGGATGCCGATGCCCGCGCCGCCCGTGAGACGGCAATGATTGATGATGGTCATACGATGTTGGCCGCGTTGTCGAACGCACGCGCGGACGAAGGGCGCAGACTCAATGGTATCATGGCCGAGCATCTCGAAGGACTCGCGAACCTGACGGCGGCGGCGAGAACATCTGCTGCTGCACAGCCCGAGGCGATCCGGACCCGTTTGGCGAGTCTGGTGGATGAATTGTTGGGTGTGGATGCAAAGCTTCCCGAGGACCGGCTTTCTCAGGAGGCTGCCATATTGGTGGGGAAGGCGGATATTCGTGAGGAGTTGGACCGTCTCGATGTGCATGTTCAGGGTGCACGCGACCTATTGGTCGAGCAACGTGGGGTTGGGCGTCGTCTGGATTTCCTTTGTCAGGAGCTGAACCGGGAAGCCAACACTCTATGTTCGAAATCTGCTGATGTGGAGCTAACCCAGATCGGATTATCTATTAAAGCGACAATCGAGAAATTCCGAGAGCAAGTTCAGAATGTGGAGTAGAACTCGTTATGGTCGATGACCAAACAAGTGGATTGCAGATCAAACGGCGCGGCTTGATGCTCGTCCTGTCCTCGCCGTCCGGAGCGGGCAAAACATCGATCTCACGCGCAGTTCTGGATCGGGATGATGCGATTTCTTTGTCGATATCGGTGACCACGCGGCCGCGCCGGCCCGGCGAAGTAGATGGAGAGCACTATATTTTTCTCGATCGTACCGAGTTCGACCTAATGGTGAACCGGAAGGAACTACTCGAATATGCGAAAGTCTTCGACCATTACTATGGTACGCCGTGTGCACCGGTAGAGGCCGCGCTCAGCGGGGGTCGGGATGTGCTCTTCGATATCGACTGGCAGGGAACGCAGCAGGTGGGTGAAAGCGCCCGCGATGACCTGGTGAGCGTATTTATTCTTCCCCCGTCGACGTCCGAACTTGAACGTAGGCTCCAAAGCCGGGCTCAGGACAGCCATGAGATCATTGCGGATCGCATGGCTAAAGCGGCCGACGAGATTACCCATTGGTCTGAATATGACTACGTAGTGGTCAATGAGAGATTCGAGGATAGCGTGGCCAAGGTAATGGCGATTCTGGATGCCGAGCGTCTTCGCCGGGCACGCCAGGAGGGGATGTCGGACCTCGTCCGCCTGCTGCGGCAAGGACAGTGAATTGGTCCGTTTGATCCGTACTACGAAGCGGTGCTTCTTTATTTGGTAACACTTTGGTCTTCGAGAGCAGATGCTACCGGCAAAACGGTTGGCTCGGTCGCCCGTATTCGGGGCCGGGGACTTGGTCACAAAATCAAAGGCCTGCGCGTCGGCCCCGTTGGCTGTGTTTGGCAATAGGGTGCGGCATCGCGCTAGAGGAATCACTGCATCCGTATACAGAACCAGCGTACGGCTTAATGCTTAAGTCGATGATCGTGCAGAATTCGTGCGATAGCGCAGAATTGTTCGATATTAAGTTCTTCGGCCCTCGCGTCCTCGGGCACTTCTGCTGCGGCGAGTATATCTGCGCCACCGATGGACGAAAGGGAACGGCGCAGCATCTTGCGCCGTTGGCCAAAGGCCGCACGGGTCACGATCTCCAGGTCTTCCCGTCGCGCAGGGGCAAGCGGTGACGGACGCATTTCGAGGTTTACGACGCTTGATGTGACATTAGGCGGTGGTACAAAGGCGGAAGCAGGTACATCGAACATCAATCGTGGTTCAGTGAGCCAGCGTGCGAGCACGGACAGGCGGCCGTACGATTTTCTGCCGGGTGTTGCCGCGATCCGCGCAGCGACTTCTTTCTGGTACATTAGCGTGAACCCGACAAAGTCTTCGCTTTGCGCCAACCAGTTGATCAGTAGCTGGGTTCCCACATTGTACGGTAGATTAGCGACAACTCGGCGCGGATGCGGGGTTAGTGAAGGTAGGTCGGCCTCAAGCGCATCGGCAGCGATTACAGTCAACCGCCCGCCTGCATGGTCTGCGAGCTCTTGTAGGGCGGCGACCGCTCTGGAATCACGCTCCACGGCGTAAACATGCTTGGCATCAGATTCGAGTAGGGCGCGGGTCAATCCGCCGGGGCCGGCACCGATTTCTATGACGTTAACGCCCGTGAGGTTGCCGGCAACCGAGACAATTCGGCGGGTTAAGTTGAGGTCGAAAAGGAAATGCTGTCCGAGGGATTTCTGGGCGGTGATATCGAACCGCTCGACAGTTTCGCGCAGGGGCGGGAGTGCGTCGGCGTCAAACACGTAGGTCTATGAACGCAGCACGGCGGAGGTCGCGGAGGTAACGCCGCGAAAGCATGTCCACACGTTCGCGCTCTATGGTGCGACGAATTTCGTCGCGGCTCGGACCTATATTCTCCTGTCGTTCGCAGATCATAAGCACCTGAACCCCGTTAGGAAGGCGGATTGGTTCGCTGGCCTTGCCAACAGCAAGCTGCGCCGCCAACAAGCGCAGCTCGGGGTTTAACTCCTTGAGCTGGAAGCGGGCGGGTTTAGGGGGCTGAGGAACTCCGGCATTGATTGCGGCCGCTGCGAAGTCATCGCACCCGTCGACGCTCGACACTATCGCTTGGGCAGTTTGAATGTGTGCGTCAATGGTGTCCGGAGAGGAATCGGCGGCTACCTGCAACAACATTTGGCGCACGGAAACCGTTCGTTCGTTGGGGTCAGGTGGCGCGTTAGTCCGCTGATCGATCAGGATAACGATTTGGACGCCTTCCGGAACGTTGATTGGATTTGATATTTCTAAGCGGTCCAGGCTGGTTATGACCCTGTCCACGGCGGCATCGAGCTCTCCGGGTTGAACCCAGCCGATGTCACCACCCGTGGCCGCGGTAGCACTTTTCGAGAATTGCCTCGCGACGGCTCGGAAGTTGGCGCCGTCTCGCAGCTGTTTTACCAGTCTCTTCGCGAGAGTTTGGATGTCTTGGGCGTCGGCTGGGTTATCGATTGGTAGAAAAATTTCGCCAACGCGGTATTCCGTCACACCCCTGGTCGCCTGAATTCGCGCGATTACATCGTCAATCTCTTCGTCGCCTATATCGATCGTTGGAACCACTTTTCGGGCAAGGAGTTTCTGCCATGATAGGTTGGATGTTATTTGGTCTTGCGCGGTATCAAATGAAACCCCCTGTCGCTCAACGAAGGCTTCGAAGCCGCCCGCGGGTAGGTTGTTTGCTCGCTCGATTTGTTGCATCGCGTCCCCGATCTCGCGCTCCGTGATCCGGATGTTAAGGCGCTCGGCTTCCTGGGTCTGCAGGGCTTCGTCTATCAGTTCGCGTAACACCTGCGGGGCAATACGTCGCTGCGTTTCAGCATTGTCTGGCAGTCTGGCGGATGTGATGAGGAGTTGCATACGCTGCTGCACATCGAATATGGAAATGACCTTCTCGTTTACGACGGCGGCTATGCGTTGCACATCCTGTGCCGGAGATGGCACTGAAAATGCCAACAAAACCAGGGCGATCACAACGGGGATGTAGGCTAGGCCGCGCTTTTTGGCTGCCCGGTTCGAAGCCGTTCTATTTGGCATATGTTCGGGTGCGTGTATCATTTAGAAGATCGAAGACCCAATCTGACCAAGGCTCTTGAAGGTAACCCGGAGCGTTAGCGATTCAACTCGCGGAATGTCGCGGTCCGTTGTGAATGTTCGTGCATATACTAGCTCGAAGTTCATGCAATCGCACTCGTAGACCAGTGATCCACCATAGGAAAGGGTTCCGCCTTCAGTTGTAAGATCGCGTTGTGTTTGGATTTGGGCGGACCATTGGTTTGTGAGTTTTGACTTTACGGCTGCGGTAACCTCTTCGCGATCGGCAAAGCCGCTGGTCCGGTCAAAGAAAACATAGTTGAGGTTGAGATTGAGGGCCGGTGGACCTACGGCGGACGATATCTCGGTCCGGCGCGCTCGCAGCGAATCATGATCGAAGCGCGTCTTGTAGAGCAGGCTCGTAAACCGGTTGGGCTTTATTTGTAAATTGGCCACGATGTCGGAGAGCTGATCTTCAAGCCCTGTGCCTAGCGGGAATGGATTGGATTTGCGAAAGCGGAAGGATTGTCCGACCGTGAGAGTTGAATTGCCACCAAGTTCGCCGAAAACGCCTGTCCGCATACCATAAACAATCCGCTGTCCACCCTCGACGCGATCGGTACCGGAAAAACGGTTTGCGGCGAACAGATTGGTTTCATCGAAAGCGATGCTCTGACTGTCTTCGTCGGGTATTTTATCTGGGTTTCCGCCGTTGGGTGCTAGCACGAGTGCCAACAGAGGCTCCAACAACTGGCTATTAGGCCCTGAGCGTCGGATCCAGGGATACCGCCAACTAACGATCGCTTGGGGGAAGATGCGGCCGACCACGGCATCTTTGAGGCCATTCGGAGTCGAGACATCATTAACGTTGTAAAGGTCGCCTTGCACGGACGTACGGAAGCTGGTGATTGAGCCGAGGCTGTCCGTGTTGGATATTTGCCAACCTGGGGTGAGGCTGATGCGTTGGCTCGTTGCGCCTTTTTCGCGGGTAAGCGCGCGTAGGTCCGCATCAAGAGTAGTCATGCCGCCGAAGCTTCCGGGTGGACTTATATAGCTGTACTCAAGGTTCGGAAGGACTACCGGCGTCTCTTCTTGGATGTCGCTGTTGCGTAACCCCTGGAAATAGAGCCCCTCCGCGACCGCATGCGATCTCGCGCCGAAGCCTTCGACATAGAGATGATTGGTGAGAGTATGCCCGCTTTTGAAGCCATACCGACCCATATACGTGTCATCGCTGGCCAGCTGAATGTCTGCTCCCCATCGCCAGAGTTCGTCGATAGAGAACCGTGTTTTCGAGTCGATATGCCCGCGTATCCGGTCTTCTCCGCCTTGTGCATCGTCTTGTGTGAAAGATAGCCTCGTCCTGTTCTCGCCGGCGCTAAAACGGTGCCGGTATTCGCCCGTGACGACCGGAAATTGATCGGTTGAGATAATTGGATCGAATGTAAGGTCCCGATCGTCAGAGATAGCCCAGAAGTAGGGCACCTGAATGGACGACCCGAGAAGGCTCGACGCGCCGAAGTTGGGTGTTAGGATACCGGACTTGCGCTCTACCGAAGGGTCGGGGTGGCTTAGGAATGGGGTGTAAGCGACCGGGACACCGAGAACCTCGAGAGAGGCATCGCGGTAGATAATCTCTTGTGCATCTGCGTCGTGCACTGCACGGCGTGCCTTGATTTGCCAGAGTGGCTCTTTGTCGGAGCCCAGGCAGGTGCGGCAGGGCGAGTACACGGCTCGGCTGAGTTCTGTTTCGATGCCGCCGCGCCGGTGCGCGCTGGCTGCAGCGAGCCGGGAGTCGTCATCGAGCAGCATCCGGAAGCCGCGGAGGAACCCTTCGCGCATATCAGCGGTAAGTTCCGCGAATTCGGCGAAGAGCACTTCGCCTGTCGGTTCGAGCAACACGACGTTGCCCGATGCCGTGACGATGTCGTCGCGTTGATTGTAGGTCACGGTATCCGCATTCAGAATCCGTTCGCCCTTGATAATCTCCACGTTGCCGCGGGCGGTCGCTGTGCCGAGATCCTCGTCGAATGAAAGATTGTCTGCGGTCATTAGAACCGGCTGGTTGGAATCTATTTCCTGCGCGGTTGCGGACACCACGAGCATCAAAGCCGCCGTCAAGCCGAGCGAGAATGTTAGCCTGCGGAGCACTGTTACCCGTCCTCAAGGTGGAGCAGAGAAGTGATGCCGGCGAGTAGACTGACCCCAGCGGGTGTCCACGCGGCGAGTAGCACCGGCACGCTAACGCCGAGCCCGAGAGCTTGGATTACGTTGGTAAGGAGGAACAGAAAAAAACTGACAAGTACGCCCGCGCCGACTAGCAGGACAGTCCCGCCGCGTCGCGTCAGACGCAACGAGAAGGTTGCGGCAATCAGTACCATTGCAGCGAGCAGAACAGGCTCGGCAAGAAGTGTGTGCAGTTGCAACTGGTGTGCCACCGGCGAAAACCCGGTTTCCTCCAGAACCCGGATGAAGCGCGGCAGATTCCATAACGCCACCGTGTCGGGGCTAGCAAAGCTCTCTTGTATTTTGTCGGGTGTCAGATCGGTCGCTAGGTCTTGTGTTTCGACGAATACGCCGGCGCGTCCCGGGCGGGTGAGCCATGCATCTGAGAGCTGCCAGCGACCATCCTGAAGAAGCGCAGCCTTGGCATCTATGCGTGCAATGAACTTGTCGCCCTCAGAAAATTCAAAAACGATGACTTGCTCGAGGCGAAGCTCGTCGGGTTGCACGCGCGCGGCGTGAATTACTGTTTGTCCATCTCCATTCGCGCTGTTCTGTCGCAACCAGATTCCCTCGGTCGAAACGGCAAGCAGAGATGAACGGCCTGTAAAATAGCGTCCCTCTAGTTCTTCAAACTGCGATAGGAGTACCGCCGAGAGCGGATTGATTACCGAAATGTTGATTATGCCAATGGTGATTGCCGCGATTATCGCGGGTGTTAGGAACTGCCAGACAGATACTCCGGCGGCACGCAGCACCACAAGCTCGTGATTCCGGGTAAGGCGCAGGAACGTGAAAATACCACCAAACATGACGGCAAACGGCATGGCTTCCTGGGCAAGAAAGGGTGTGCGCAATAGCGCCATGCTGGTGATGATGCTGAACGTTGCTTCGCTGCGTCCGCTGCCGCGGCGCAGAAGTTCGACGGCATCGATCAGGACAATTACGGCCACGATCGTCATGAACATGATAGCAAACCAAACCAGGAACTGGCGAAGAATATAGAGAGATATGGTCCGCGAGTTGATCACTTGAACGGTAGCCTAGGCATTTGAAGAGGAGATTGCCGGATTGCGTTGGCGCGGATTGCGTACCAGCCAATATATAGACAAAAGGATGGCGCTGATCGGAAGTCCGTAGCTAAACGGTATGATTGCCAGAAATCTGCGCGAGATATTGGACAGGCCAAGCGCCGCGACTTGGATCGCGAAAATCAGTGTGATTGCGAGCAATATTCTGTTCGTCTGACCCCGGCGGTTCAAATCGCCTGATAACAGCACCGCGACGGCAACCGCAGCAAACGCAAGTATTTGTAGCGGACTGGTCAGCCTTCGATGTCCCTCGGCGATGAGTTGCCCCGAATATGTACGATCATGCAGCCCATCGCCGGGCCACAAAAGTGTGCTGAGAAAGCGCTCTTCGGGTTCGCGCCAGCGTGTCGAGATGTCTTGGCTGATCAGACTTAGATCCAAGGAGTACTGGTCAAAGTTGAACAAAGTCAAACGGCCGGATTCGCGATCAACCTCCTGCTGGCTGCCATTAAACAGTACCACCCGAGTTCCCTGTGCATTCTGGCTGGCGATCCCGCGCTCGGCTGTATAGGTCACCGGGCGCTCAGGCACGCGCGAATCATGGGCAAAAATGCCACGCAACTCACCTTCGCCCGACCGTTCGCGTACATAGATTGTTAGCCCGTCTACCGGCGCGTTGAAGCGCTGTTCCTGGAGGAGGATACTGCCGTAGCTGTTCCGATAGTTGAATTGTTGCAATTTGAAGGCGTGGGTGGCTGCTGGCACGAGATAGAGGTGCAGCGCATAGCTGATAAGGACGCCAAGCGCGCCCAGCAGAAGGCCTGGTCTTGCCAACGACATTTGGCCAATCCCCGCGGCCCGCATGGCGACGAGCTCACTGTCGTTTGTGAGCTTGTTGTAGACCACAAGTACGGCAGCGAAGATCGCGATCGGTAGCACCACCGCCATGAACTTCGGTAGGTTGAGCGCGCTCATTTCAAATAGGACGGAAATGGGTAGGCCGCGGTTCACGATGAAATCGATCAGCCGAACCGATCCGAACAGGGAAATCAGAAGGGTTAATGCGCCTGCGACGAATAGGGCCGCTAATGCGAGTTGTCGGAATATATATCCGCTGATCGACGCCATGGATGCTCCCGGTGTGACGTTTTCACTGAAACGTCTCCCAAGTTGCTGATTCGTAAAACAAACATCTACTTTACAGTTAGTTTGTAACAGATCGATCGGCGTGGAAAAACACCCGCCGTGTTTTGAGCTGTCGCCTTGCGCGCGCAGCGTTCGTACTCTAAATCTCGGAGAGTTCTCGACGGCACATCGTAACCGTTCTCCCGCACTTTTATGGAATATAAGGTCATGAAAATTTCGTTTGCCGAACCAAAAATACCCACGAGTGGAGTTGTTGTCTTTCTTATTGATGCAGACGTGCGGTTGGCGGGTATCGCAAAGGCCGTAGACAGGGCAACGAAGGGGGCACTTTCTCGTGCACTCAATGCTGCGAGTTTCTCTGGAAAAAAAGGCGAAAGTCTGTCGGTTATAGCGCCGCAGGGGCGGGAGAAGTTGACCGTTTTTTTGGTCGGCGTGGGACAGGCAAATGAACTAAGTACGCTTCGTGCGCAGGAGATCGGCGCACAGGCCTACAAGGTGGTCAGTGAGGCTGGTGCCTCAGCGGCGACGGTGATTGCGGAAATAATTGGCGCGAACTTGCGCGCCGGCGAGTTGGCGGCGAACCTGGCCCTGGGCGGGCGTTTGCGCTCCTACAAGTATGATAAGTACCTTACGAAGGCTGGTGGTCGAAGGGGTTCCGGCGGCCCGTCCCGCCTTCAAATCATGGTAAAGGGGACCACAGGCGCACGGCAGCGCTACGGTTCGCTTGGCGCGCTGGCTGACGGCGTGGACATGGCACGTGACCTAGTGTCGGAGCCGTCGAACATTAAGTCGCCAAAATGGATGGCGGCGCAGTGCCGTAAGCTGGCCAACCTTGGCGTGAAGGTGGAGGTCCTAGGCGAGGCGCAGATGCGAAAGCTCGGAATGAATGCTCTGTTGGCCGTAGGCCAAGGCAGTGCTCGGGAATCCCAGCTCGTGGTTATGCGCTGGAATGGTGGCGGGAAAGATGCGAAGACCGTGTCATTCATTGGCAAGGGTGTAACTTTCGACACAGGCGGCATCTCGATCAAGCCGGCCGGCGGTATGGAGGACATGATCTGGGACATGGGCGGCGCGGGCAGCGTGATCGGCGCTATGCGCGCCATCGCCGGTCGCAAAGCTAAGGCGAATGTTATCGGCGTAGTAGGGCTCGTCGAAAACATGCCCGATGGTAACGCTCAGCGACCCGGTGACATAGTCACCTCGATGTCCGGCCAGACGATTGAGGTCATCAACACCGATGCCGAGGGGCGTCTCGTTCTGGCTGATGCGCTTTGGTACACTCAGAAGCGCTTTAAGCCGGATGCGATGATCGACTTTGCGACCCTAACCGGAGCGATTATGGTGGCGCTTGGTCGAGAGTATGCAGGCCTGTATGCCAACGATGAGCGTCTGGCGAAGAATTTTGTCGCGTCGAGCGAAGAGGCAGGTGAGAAGGTCTGGCGCATGCCGCTCGACGGTGCCTATGACCGTCAGATTAACAGTCCACGCGCGGATATGAAAAATGTTGGCCCGCGCTGGGGCGGCAGCATCACCGCTGCACAATTCCTACAGCGTTACACAAACGACATCCCTTGGGCGCATGTGGATATCGCTGGCGTTGCCTGGTCTGATAAAGAGCAGCCGCTGATGGCGTCTGGCGCGACGGGCTTCGCCGTTCGCACACTTGATCAGTTTGTTCGCAATCATTACGAGAAATAGCCTGAGCGTATCGTGACCGAAATTCGCTTCTACCACCTGACACGCCGCACGCTCGGAGAGGTGTTGCCTGTTATGCTGGAGCGGACGGTCATTCGTGACGGGCGCCGCGCTTTGGTGATCGCGGGTTCTCCGGAGCAGGTAGAGGATTTGAACGCTCACCTTTGGACTTACAACGACCGCGTTTTTCTTCCCCATGGCAGCAAGGCTGATGGGCACGCTCCACTGCAGCCTATTTGGCTTACCAGCAAGGATGAAAACCCGAACGATGCAAGGGTGTTGTTCCTAGCCGACGGTGCGCCTACTGCGGATCCCGGGGCTTTTGATCTGGTCTGTGAATTATTTGATGGCCGTGACGAGGCTGCAGTGATTAAAGCGCGAGAGCGCTGGCTGGCCTACAAGGATGCAGGACACGACCTGACCTACTGGCAGCAGACAGAGCGTGGAGGCTGGGATCAGAAGTTGTCGGGTTAACGGAAGCCCAATTTGGGTAACCGGGGTTCCGAAGAGCCTCTTGTCGGAGCTGTCCGTGCTGGATATAAGGCGCCAACATTTCCATTGCATACCGGAGAAGACCCATGGCCATCGAGCGCACGTTCTCGATCATCAAACCCGACGCGACGAAACGGAATATCACCGGCAGGATCATTGCTAAGTTCGAGGAATCCGGACTGCGTGTGGTAGCCCAGCGCCGAATTCAACTCTCGCGCGAGCAGGCGGAGTCCTTCTACGGCGTTCACCGCGAGCGCCCCTTCTTCAACGATCTGGTGGCCTTCATGACATCGGGACCGGTAGTGGTTCAAGTGCTGGAAGGTGAGAATGCCATCGCACGGAACCGCGAGATTATGGGTGCCACGAACCCGGCTGAGGCTGAGGACGGCACGATCCGCAAGGAGTTTGCAGAATCTATTGAGGCTAACTCGGTTCATGGTTCTGATGCGCTGGAGACCGCGGCCGAGGAGATAGCGTTTTTCTTTGATGAAAATGAAATCGTCGGCTGACTAAAGTTCTTTCATCCGCACTTCGATTATGCGCCGTTGGCGGGTTGCTATACGAGCGTCCACCACATGATGAGCAAGGCGGCCGCAACGGCGATGCCCCCATAGGACATCAGCTTTAAGAAGCCCCCCCATGTTTTCCAGCGGCTTTCGAGATTCATGATTTCGTTGGACATGATCACTCGCATCTTTCCAGTTAAGTCTTACTGTTTAGTTTTAAACACGAGCATCGGGAGCGTCAAAAAATTTGGTCCTTATAGTTTTCGGCTATTCTATTGCGGGATGGATTAGAGTAGCAGCGGTGGACCCTGGCGCCTGGTCCTCAGCTCGCTCGCCGACTATCTTCACGCGGCCCTCCGCCAGCAATCGAATGGCGTAAGGGTAGCAGCGATGCTCAGCCGCGAGGATCCGTGCGGCGAGGGTGTCTTCGTCGTCATCGGGCATCACGGGGACTGCCGCCTGGACCAGAACCGGGCCCGCATCCATCTCTGGGCGTACGATATGCACTGTGCAACCGCTTAGACGAACGCCAGCCGCGATTGCTTGGGCATGCGCATCAATGCCTTTAAAGGCTGGCAACAACGAGGGATGGATGTTCACGACCCGGTCACGCCATGTCTCGACAAACCAGGTCGAAAGTAGGCGCATGAACCCGGCGAGGCAGACGAGTTCTACGTTCGCTGCCTTCAGTACAGCGTCGATCGCGCGGTCGAAGCTTTCTCGGTCTGGAAATTTGTCATGTTCTATGACAACCGTGTCGATCCCCGTCGCCTCTGCATGGGCGAGCCCGCGGGCGTCCAGTTTGTTTGACAGGACAAGATTGATTTCAGCAGGGAAGTCTTCAGCGGCACAGGCGTCAATCAGAGCTCTCAGATTTGAGCCCCGCCCTGAGATCAGGACGCCTATTTTCAGTCGGTCCATGACACCTCGCCAAGGGCCGTGTCTAGGTTTGCGAGCTCGATTTCGCTATCAAGTGATTCCGTGATAGTTCCGATGACCCTCGCATTTTCGCCTGCCCTTGCAAATACTCCTATGAGTGACTCGGCGTCTTCCGCCGCTGTGACGGCAATCATACCGATGCCACAGTTAAATGTACGAGCCATCTCCGGCTCGTCGATGCCTCCCGCTTGGCGCATCCAGCCGAACACTGGTGGGGCTGTCCAGCATGTACCATCCAGCGACGCGCCGAGGCCATTGGGCAGTACACGCGGGATGTTCTCTAGAAGTCCGCCGCCAGTAATGTGCGCGAAGCCCTTGAGTGCTGGGTGCTTCGCGGCTTCTAGGCAAGCCCTCACGTAGATCTTCGTAGGGGTGAGTAGAGACGCACCGAGCGTTAAGCTTGCATCAAATGGCGCGGCGGCGGCGAGGTCGCTGCCGGTGTACTCGACGATCTTCCGTACCAGGGAGTAGCCGTTTGAGTGCACGCCGCTGGACGCGAGTCCGATTACTGTATCACCCGAGGCAATCTGTCGGTCTGGGTTCGGCAGCCCTTTGCCGCGCTCGATAGCACCAACGGAAAAGCCCGCGAGATCGAACTCGCCACTTGCATAGAGCCCGGGCATCTCAGCCGTTTCGCCGCCGATTAAGGCGGAACCGGCCTGTTTGCAACCCTCTGCGATGCCCTTTACTACCGCGGCGGCAACCTCCTGATCGAGATCGGCGGTCGCGAAGTAGTCGAGAAAGAAGAGCGGTTCTGCGCCTTGTACAACTAGGTCATTAACGCACATGGCGACGAGGTCGATGCCGAGCGTATCGAACTGCCTGGCCTCGAAGGCAAGCTTTAGCTTGGTTCCTACGCCGTCGGTCGCGGCGACGAGGACGGGGTCCTTGAAACCGGCTGCCTTGAGGTCGAAAAGAGCCCCGAAGCCGCCTAGCCCGTCTATCGAGCCGGCACGTTGTGTTGCCGCGGCAAGGGGCTTGATGGTTTCGACTAGGGCGTTGCCAGCGGCTATATCGACCCCGGCGTCTTTATAGGAAAGGCCCAGTTTTCGTCTCCCTCGCGCGCGCTGCGCATTATTCGTACTATGGCATTGTCACATTCGCGGCGTGGTGTTTTGGTAGACTACGAGCTACGCCCCGAAAGAACGTCAGAATAGGTGTTTGAAAGTCATTTGCAATGTGTTGTCCGCTGCAAAAATCAGTTCTTAAATTTGCGCTCCTGGTGTTTACTCTCTTGGCTGCTATGGGTGTAGGGCTCTCTGCGACCGAGGCACAGAAATCTGCGCTTGAGGACATTTTTGTTGTCCGGTCCGTGGCTTTGGACGAACGCGCCGAAACGGCGGCTTTAGCTCGGACCCTTGCGCTCTCGAAAGGTCAACGCGAAGCATTCAGGCGTCTCGAGGAACGGCTGACGCGAAGCGTACATCGGGGGCTTGCAAACAGGGTAGACCCTGACACGCTGCGCTTTCTGGTTGATGCTATTCAGATCGACGATGAGAAGACCTCGAATGTGCGCTATCTTGCAAACCTGACGGTTACTTTTAAGCCGGACGCTGTGCGCAATTTGTTCCGCTTTTCAGGCGTGCCCTTCGCGGAGCTGCGGAGCCGCCCGTTGACCATTATACCGGTTCTTGCGCGCGTTGATCGATATGTTCTGTGGAGTGACCCTAACCCGTGGCGCGATGCTTGGCGAAACCATCCCGAAGGAAACGGTCTTGTGCCCATTTTGGCACCGATCGGCGACCTAGCCGACTTGGCGCGGCTTTCAGTCGATCAGGCTATTAGTGGTGATTCGGAAACCCTTTCGAACTTTGCCGCTCGATACGACGCACGTGGCGTTCTGGTTGCCATCGCCAACGTTTTCGAAAGTGAGCCGGATATCCTGCGCACGGACATCGTCGCCGTGCCGGTCGGGTTGTCCGAGATGGGTTCGTTCGCCATCAGTGTAACTGGACAGGAGGGTGAAGAGGAACCCGCTATCTTTGCGCGCGCGGTCGGAGAGTTGCGCGATGTAGTTGAGGATGATTGGAAGGCTGCCAACGCTATTGCGTCTTCCGACGTCAGCCGGTTTCGGGCAGCCGTGCCAATCACGGGGCTTGAGAATTGGGTCGATATTCGGGGACGAATCTCGCGCGTGCCCGCAGTCACCGACGTGCAGGTCGTGGCGCTTACGGCCACGACTGCGGAGGTCGAGATTGAACATCGCGGCGGCCTTATCCGGTTGACGCGGTCGTTCGAGCGGTTTGACCTCATTCTTGAGGATGCCGAGTCTAACCAAGTATTTGTGGCACCCACACATGTTGTGCGTCTTGCCGGGTCCTAGGCAGTGCGACCGTTGAGCCGCCAGCTAGTCCTAGATCTTGGGCATCGAACCGCGCGGGGTCGCGCTGACTTTCTGGTGTCGCATAGCAACTCGGAAGCCGTAGAGTGGATCGATCGGTGGCCTAAATGGCCGGCGAGCGCGTTTGCCATATGGGGCCCCGCGGCGTCCGGAAAGACTCATCTCGCGCATGTTTGGTGTGAACTTAGCGGAGGTGTCCTCATCAAGCCCGAGGATGT
Source organism: Alphaproteobacteria bacterium (assembly GCA_002722515.1). GTDB lineage: Bacteria > Pseudomonadota > Alphaproteobacteria > UBA6615 > UBA6615 > UBA8079. The sequence continues at coordinate 44,893 of PBMH01000041.1, forward strand.
TCTAAGGGTCGACGCGCCGAAGCTGCGTGCCCGCAAAGAGTTCTTGTGTGTTGATGATGTGGACCGCCTCACGGGCGACCGGGACGGTGAGGAAGCCCTCCTGCATCTTTATAATTACGTTCTCGAAACGAATGGTGCGCTGCTATTTGTTGCGACCGAGGCGCCAGCGCGTTGGCCGATGCAGCTGGCTGATCTGGCCTCCCGCATGAAGGCTTTGACGGGGGTGGGAATCTCTGCGCCGGATGACGATCTTCTCGTGGCGTTGATGATGAAACAATTTCACGATCGCCAGCTCCGGGTTGGTGAGGATGTCGTATTTTATCTACTTGCGCGTATGGAGAGATCTTTTGCCGCGGTGGCTGATATTGTGGCGGCGATCGATGCTGCAGCCTTGGAGTGTCATCGTGAAATTACGGTACCGCTTGCCCGCGAGATTCTCGACGGTATAGCCTGAAACAGCATACTAAGTGCCATGGCACAATTTGCGGGCACGGTAGGATTTCGCTAGATTCTTGCTTCAACTGGCGATTATGCGCCTGTAATAATTCAAAAAATGGTTTCCGTGGTCGTACAAGAAACTCAAATATTGCCTGAGCCCGTCCCCGGCATCAGTCTCGGGTCGCCCGATCGATTCATAAACCGTGAACTCTCCTGGCTCGCGTTCAACGAACGGGTTCTTGAAGAGGCGGAAAATCAAAACCATCCGTTGCTTGAACGCTTGCGTTTTCTGTCGATCTCCGCGTCAAATCTGGACGAGTTCTATATGGTGCGTGTGGCGGGTCTTAAAGGACAAGTTGACGCCGGGATCACCAGCGTCAGTCAAGAAGGGCTGACCCCAGGCGAACAGCTGGCCGCAATAAATGTCCGCGCGGGTGCTCTAATGGCGGCGCAGCAAAAGTCATGGCTCGGGCTGATCGAAGATCTGCGTGCGGGTGATATTCACGTGGTGGAGCCGGATGAGCTCATACCGGAGGAGGCAGACTGGCTCGAAGAGCGGTTCATGACGACTATCTTCCCGGTGTTGACGCCGCTGGCTGTTGATCCAGCACACCCGTTTCCGTTCATCCCTAATTTCGGCCTTGCGAAGGCCCTAGAGCTTTACCGGGCAAGCGACAACCGGTTGATGATTGGCCTCCTGCCGTTGCCGGGACAAATCGAACGCTTCATCCGCCTGCCCGGCACCAACCCGCGTTTTATCCTTCTGGAGAAATGCGTGACGATGTATCTGGATCGTATTTTTCCGGGCTTCGAACCGCGCGGCATGGGGGTCTTCCGTGTTATTCGTGACAGCGATATCGATATCCTTGAGGAAGCAGAGGATCTCGTTCGCCTCTTCGAATCCGCACTCAAGCGCCGCCGCCGTGGTTCGGTCATCCGACTTACTGTAGATTCCCAAATGCCCGAGGAATTACGCCGTTTCGTTACCGAAGAAATTGGGGTCGACGCAGACGATGTTTTCGTCCTCGATGGCATGCCCGGTCTCGACCGGACGAATGAACTTATTGTCGATGAACGGCGTGATCTCCTGTTCGAATCTTTTAATGCACGATTTCCTGAGCGCATTCGAGACTTTGCGGGCGATTGCTTTGCGGCGATCCGGGCTAAGGACATCGTGGTGCACCATCCGTTCGAGTCCTTTGATGTGGTGGTCCAGTTCTTACGTCAGGCCGCGCGCGACCCGCAGGTGGTAGCCATCAAGCAGACCCTTTATCGTACGTCTGAGAATTCGCCGATCGTTAGCGCTCTGATCGAGGCGGCGGAGGCCGGCAAGTCTGTAACGGCATTGGTTGAGCTCAAGGCTCGGTTCGACGAAGAAGCGAATATTCGGTGGGCCCGTGAGCTTGAACGCGCTGGTGTACAAATCGTCTATGGATTTATCGATCTTAAAACCCACGCCAAGATTAGTCTCGTGCATCGCCGCGAGGGTGGCGATCTACGGACCTATGCCCATTTCGGGACCGGCAACTATCACCCGATTACGGCACGGGTCTATACGGACATCAGCTACCTGACTCAGGATCCGAAGCTATGTCAGGATGCCTCGCGCGTGTTCAACTATATGACGGGCTACGCTCGACCGGAGGGCTTGGAGAAGGTCGCGGTTGCGCCGGTTACTCTGCGCGAGACACTCATGGGGTGCATCACGGAAGAAATCGAATATGCTCGCGCCGGCCGTCCGGCGGAGATCTGGGCTAAGTTTAATAGCTTAGTTGATGGCGATGTTATTGACGCGCTGTACAGGGCATCGCAGGCTGGGGTTAAAATCCAATTGGTAATTCGTGGAATTTGTTGCCTGCGGCCGGGTGTTCAAGGGTTAAGCGAGAATATTGAGGTAAAGAGTATAGTTGGGCGGTTCCTTGAGCATTCACGTATCATGGCTTTCGGGGCGGGCGCGGAGCTGCCGTCGCCGCAAGCTAGGCTGTTCATCTCGTCGGCCGACTGGATGCCGCGCAACCTCGATCGGAGGGTAGAGATTTTGGTACCCATAGAGAGTGGCACGGTCCACCAGCAGATTCTAGATCAGATCATGGTTGCGAATCTCCTTGATCGGGCCCAAAGCTGGGTCATGGGGCCAGATGGCTCCTACTGTCGGATTGAAACGAGTGGCGAGCAGGACCCATTCAACGCACACAACTTCTTCATGACCAATCCGAGTCTGTCTGGGCGCGGCAGCGCGCTAAAGAAGCCTGGCAGCGCGCCGCAGCTACTGACCCATACGGACTAGTTCACTCTGTCTTTGGCATAGTTGATGCCTAGGCGAGCGTCCCCCATTAGCGGCCGGGCAGCGGTCGTGGATATAGGGTCAAACTCGATTCGACTGGTAGTGTACCGTGATCGATCCCGAGCTGCTCCCGTCGTGTTCAACGAGCGCGTGACCTGCGGCATTGGCCGGGACGTCGCGGCAACCGGAAAACTTCATCCCGAGGGTGTTGCGACGGCGTTGGCGAATCTGCCGCGTTTCGCCGCCATTGTGAGGGCTATGGACATTGACGATACGGTGCTGGTTGCGACCGCGGCATCGCGCGAGGCGACCGACGGAGCTGATTTTCTTGTTCAGGTTGAGGCAATATTCGGGCTCAGGGTTACGCAGCTGGATGGTGAACAGGAAGCAAGGCTCGCTGCTGTCGGCGTGATAAGCGGCTTACCCTCAGCGCGTGGCATCGCCGCGGACCTCGGCGGTGGTAGCCTGGAATTGGCATGCATTGCGGATGGCAAAGTGGGCGATCACGGAAGTCTACCACTGGGACCGCTGCGCCTGGCGGCAGTAGACCATCAGGGTATACCCCTTGCGGGCTATATTGATGCCCAGCTAGGCCAGTTTGACTGGATTGGTGACGCTGTTGCGGACGGCGCAGTCCATGCGGTCGGTGGCGCCTGGCGTGCACTTGCCCGTCTGCACATGGTGCAGACCAAGTACCCGTTGAGGGTAATCCATAATTATCAGATGTCGGGTCGGGAGGCAGCAGAGTTTTGTCACGTCGTTAGTGGGTTGAGTGCTTCGAGTTTGTCGCGAATCAGTGTGGTACCGAAGGCACGCGCTCCTATATTATCGACGGCTGCACTGGTTATGGAACATTTGATCATGGCGTCCGGGGCAGAGACTGTCTCATTTTCCGCCAATGGCATCCGCGAGGGTTCGCAATATGAAGCGCTGGACGCCGACACGCAGGCTGCGGACCCACTGATTGTCGCCTGTGAGCAACTTGCGGCGCGGGAGAGCCGGTCTCTTGGCTCGGGCACCGCGCTGTTTAACTGGGTCGGTAGGCTATTCGAGGATGAGGATACGGGTCTGTGTCGGCTGCGCCGGGCGGCCTGCCTTTTGGCCGACATCGGCTGGCATGAGCACCCAGACTATAGGGCGGAGCAGGTTTATTTCCGTATACTACGCCTTCCGCTGATGGCGTTGAGTCATGTTGAAAAGACAATGATCGCGCTCGCAGTGTTTCGCCGGTACAGCGGTGCGAGGCGCGGCGCGACCCTGCGGGTTGCGAACGCGCTGCTGGGGCAGGAGGAGACAGACTGGTCGCGCCGGTTGGGGGCGGCGTTACGCTTGGCCGAAACCCTGACGGGTGGCAACTCTGTGTTGCTCCAAGGGACTCAGCTAAGGCTCGACGCGGAGCGTCTCACACTCAGCTTGGCAGCCGGGCAGGCCGACCTTTGTGGTGATCTCGTGCGTACCCGGTTTGGGGCACTGGCCAAGCTGTTCGATGTCACCGGGGTCATCGAGAGCAACGACTAAGCGTGATCCGTGCTATTCTGCGGCACCCTCCGTCGCGGCCCGTTCGGGCGAGATTTCTATGATCTGAACCTTACCATGGTTGGCTGCCAGCGCTATTTCACCCGCTTTTAGGCGCAGTGCGTCGTTGCCAAAGATATCTCGGCGCCATCCCTTTAGGGCGGGCACATCGGCATCACTGGCCGCCGCGATCGACTCCAGATCTGCGACCGTGGCGACAAGCTTCTGGGCGACCTGTCGAGTGTCGCATTTGAACTTAAGCAGTACCTTCAAAAGGTCCATCAACGCGCCTGTACCCGGCGGCAGGCTAACCGGTTCAGTAATCGTGGGCGCGCGATCATTGGGCATTGCCCGGCCCTCGGATATAGCTGCCAGAAGTCCTTGGCCGAGCCGTCCGCTCGCAAAGTTCTTCGGGATGCCGCGCATTCGCTGTAGGGAATGTTCGTCCTCGGGCGGGCGGGCGGCGATTTGGGCGAGCACGTCGTCGCGCATTAACCGGTTCCGCGGCAGATTACGGTCCATCGCCTCGCGGTCGCGCCACGCCGCGACGGCTTGGAGCATGGCTAGGTACTTCGGTTGATTTCGCTTGGGCTTGAGCCGCCGCCAGCTTTCCTCGGGTACAACCTCGTAGATTTTGGGGTCGGCGACCTTGACCATCTCCTCCTCGATCCATTCTAGGCGGCCACTCTTCTCTATTTGCCGACGCAGTTTCTCGTAGGCTGGGCGCAGATGTGTAACGTCTGCTAGCGCATATTCGAGCTGCGCATCCGTGAGTGGTCGCTGGGACCAGTCGGTGAATCGGCTACCTTTGTCCGGGCGCACATTGGTCAGTTTTGAAATCAGCGTCTCATAGCCGACCTGGTCGCCGAAGCCCGCGACCATCGCGGCTATCTGGGTGTCGAACAAGGGTTTGGGCGTGACCCCGCCCTCGTGATGAAAAATTTCGATGTCTTGCTTCGCCGCGTGCATCACCTTGAGCACATTGTCGTTGCCGATTAGATCGTATAGTGGAGACAAATCGATACCGTCGGCCAACGGGTCAATGATCGCCTCGTCATCCGGCCCCGCGACTTGGACCAGACAAAGGATTGGCCAGAAAGTGCTCTCGCGCATGAACTCTGTGTCGACGGTGACATAGTCCGCATCTGCCAGCCGACCGCACAGGGCGGCTAGGGCGTCAGTTTTGTTGATGATGTTCATGGGCGGCTTTTCTACAGGGATTCGTGAGGGTCCGAAAGCACTCGCGAGTCTTGACATGTGTGGGCGATCCGTGGCCATTGGCGCGAATGGCGGCCCACGAGTTAAAAGGGTCCGATCCCAGCTTTTAACTAGTGTCTTCCGGACTACACATGCATCCCTATAGAACCCATACCTGCGGCGAATTGCGCAATGAAAATGCCGGGGACATCGTTCGCCTGTCGGGCTGGGTCCACCGCAAGCGCGATCATGGCAACCTTCTATTCGTTGACCTACGTGACCAGTATGGCATCACCCAGTGCGTGATCGACACCTCCAGCCCGATTTTCGCGACGGTTGAGGGCGCAAGGCTGGAGTCCGTAGTAACGGTTACTGGTCCAGTGGTGCTCCGTTCTGAGGCGACAGTGAATCCGAGTTTACCAACGGGCGCTGTTGAGGTTGGCATCGATGTTATAAATGTCGAGAACAGCGCTGACATGCTCCCGCTACAGGTGAATTCTGACGAGGATACTGGCGAGGATATCCGCCTGCGGTATCGTTACCTTGACCTGCGTCGCGAGAAGGTTGCGCGCAACATACTGCTACGCAACGACGTTATCGCGTCGATACGTCGGCGCATGATCGAGGCCAATTTTAAGGAATTCCAGACCCCGATCTTGACGGCGTCGTCACCCGAGGGTGCGCGCGACTATTTGGTGCCTTCACGTCTGCATCCGGGCAAGTTCTACGCGCTGCCCCAGGCTCCTCAGCAGTTTAAACAGCTGTTGATGGTTGCCGGATTCGACAAGTATTTTCAAATCGCACCCTGTTTTCGTGACGAAGACGCGCGGGCTGACCGCTCGCCGGGCGAATTCTACCAGCTCGATTTTGAGATGGCATATTCCACCCAGGATGACGTTTTCAACGCTATCGAACCGGTGATTGCTGGCGTTTTCGAGGAGTTTGCGGGGTTCGGCCGGGACGAACCCTGGTCGGTAACTGCGACGCCGTTTCCGCGTATTCCCTACGCCGAATCAATTCTCAAATACGGCAGCGATAAACCCGACTTGCGCAATCCAATTGAGATCGCGGATGTCGCTGAGGTGTTCGACGGTTCAGATTTCAAGATATTTTCGAAGTTGGTGGGTATGGGTGGCACCGTGCGTGCCATTCCTGCGCCACGCGGTGGGTCGCAGCCGCGCAGCTGGTATGACAAGCTTAACGATTGGGCCCGCGAAGAAGGGGCGCCGGGACTCGGATACATAATCCTTGAGGACGGCGAGGGAAAGGGACCGATCTCCAAATTCGTCGCCGGTGAGCGCCTTGCGAGGCTAAAGGAACTGGCGGGGTTGGAAGACGGTGACGCGGTATTTTTCTCAGCCGGTGAAGCAGGCGAAGCAGCAGAGCTGGCGGGCAAGGCACGTACCAAGATCGGCGAAGACCTCGATCTAATTCCGACCGGGCGCTACGACTTTTGCTGGATTGTTGATTACCCGATGTTCGAGAAAGACAAGGACACGGGTAAAATCAAATTCTCGCACAACCCTTTCTCCATGCCCCAGGGCGAGATGGCTGCACTTGATGTCGACGATCCCCTGGATGTGCTCGCCTACCAGTACGACATAGTTTGTAATGGCGTGGAACTGTCATCAGGTGCGATCCGGAATCACCGACCGGATATTATGCTCAAGGCTTTCGAGATTGCAGGTTATAATCGGGAGACCGTGGAGCGTGAATTCGCTGGTATGTTCAACGCCTTCCGCTACGGAGCACCTCCACATGGCGGGTCTGCGCCGGGCATCGATCGCATTGTGATGCTGATAGCCGACGAGCCTAATATTCGTGAGGTCATAGCCTTTCCTATGAACCAGCGCGCCGAAGACTTGATGATGGGTGCCCCTGCCGAAGTGGATGACACGCGGCTACATGAACTGCACCTAAAGAAGTTGCCAACCAAGGGAGGCAAGTAACGGGTTTCCATGAAAATTACCCTCAACAATATTGATTTTCGCTATGAGCTGGACGGGCCCGAGGGTGCTCCGTGGATCATATTTTCGAACTCTCTGACCACTGATGTGACCATGTGGGACACCGAGGTGGCGCAGCTTGCCGACCGGTACCGCATTCTGCGCTACGATACTCGAGGCCATGGACAGACGTCTGCACCGGAAGGCCCCTACAGCTTCGAATTGTTGGTCGGCGATGTCATCGCACTGATGGATGCAGTCGGCGCGGATTGCGCTCATTATGTAGGGCTGTCGCTAGGTGGTATGACCGGGCTTGGTATGGCTATCGAGCATGGGGACCGTCTGCTTAGCTTGGCGGCGTGTGACGCACGACCGTTTGCGGACCCGGAATGGGCGGCCCCCTGGGTCGATCGCATCGCACTGGCCCACGATAAAGGTATGGAGGCCTTGGTGGAGCCCACGGTAGCCCGCTGGTTTACAGAGGCCTTTCAGGCTGAGGCGGCCAATGCTCCGGTGCTGGATCACGTGCGGCGGATGATCCGAGAGACCTCCGTCGAGGGCTATATGGGTTGCGCCGGTGCACTCCAAGGCCTCAACTATCTACCTCGGTTGGGTGAGATCTTCGTGCCAAGTCTGTTTATGACTGGCAAGTTTGACGGCAGTACACCGCCGGCGGCCTCTCGGCAGATGCATGCCGCCGTACCGGGCTCGCAATGCGTGATCTTGGATCCGGCCTCGCACATCTCTAACCTTGAGAACCCAACCGATTTCGATACGGCGCTGTTTGCCCATATCGAGGCGGCGCAAAACCGGTAAACCTTGAGGAGAGGTGAGTATGCCAAGGGAGGTTCCTATGCCCTCAGCCCCCCGCCTGCGTCATGTGGGTGTCTATACGACTGAGCTGGACGCAATGGTTGCGTTTTACACCGACGTAATGGGCCTGACGGTCACGGACAGGGGCGTGTATGGCGACACGGAGCAGCGCATTGTTTTCCTGTCGAGTAATCCGACTGAGCATCATGAGTTTGTACTCGCAGACCCGCCAGCCGACGCTGGCGCTACTGCCCAAGTGCAGCAGATGTCCTTCCTGCTCAATGATCTCGACGCCCTGCGCGACCTCCATAGAGAGCTTGTGGCCAGCGGGGTCGAAATTAACCGGATGATAACCCATGGTAATTCTTGGTCGATATATTTTCAGGACCCGGGTGGCAACCGCTTGGAGTGCTACGTCCATACGCCGTGGTACGTTACCCAGCCTCACGCCCACCCGTTCGACTTGTCACAGTCCAACGATGCCATCATGGCTATGACCGAAGCCCATTGCCGCGATGTTGCGGGCTTCATGTCAGCTGCGAAATGGGAGGCAAAGATGGTGAAGGCTATGAATGATGGAGGTTCGTAAACGGTCTTCCGGATGCAGAATGGCAGGTTCGTTGAATCAATATTGAACCGGTGACCTGTGCCGAGACCGTAGCCGTTCATACATCTGCCGTAATTGGATTTATACTCAGCGCCATGCGAAGGATGTGGACGAAATTTTTAACTTTGATCGGGGCGTGCATTGCGTTCCTAGGAGCAGCAACGTCGGCTCAGGGACCCGCATTCGTGCAGGCATATCTGCAGCGCCTCGGCGGGCATATTGATGAGGCGCAGCGCACGCTCTCTGAACTTTCCGGCGGGAGCACTGCACAACTGGTCGGGGACGTAGTCGCGCGCGACCGGCTCGTTGGCGCCTTTGCAGGTCGTCTGGCTGAGCTGGAGGCCTCGCGTGGCGCTGTTGAGAAAGCCCCGGCGCTATGGCGACCTTTTTCGTTAGTCCTGAATGGGGATCGCGAGATTATTGTGGCGACCGCGGGGGACTATACCCCTAACATGCCGCTGGACGCGGGGAGCCTAGTCTACGCCTTAGGCGGTCTGTTCTTTGGTTGGGCCGTCTGGGCGCTCTTGCAGTGGCCGGCGAGGGCCAGTTTTCGCCACCGACGGTTGCGTTGCAAGGTTGTCTGAACGCTAGCCACGGCGGATGCCGAGCCTATATTATGCAGCGAATATAAGCTTGTTCGGGGGGTATTTCATGCGCGCAGCATTCTATGACCGGCTGGGTTCGGCTAACGAAGTCTTAACGGTGGGCGAGCAGCCTACGCCGGAGCCAGGGCCTGGCGAAGTTCGCGTGCGGCTCGTGACGTCGGGCGTCAACCCGTCTGACTGGAAGGCGCGGCTTCGTGGCCGGGGCGGAGATATTCCCTTTCCACTAATTATTCCCCACAGCGACGGCGCAGGGATAATCGACGCCGTTGGTGACGGTATAGATGACGGTCGTGTTGGTAGAGAAGTCTGGCTTATGAACGGACAGTGGCAGCGACCTTTTGGGACGTCGGCGGAATATATCTGTATGCCCGAAAAGTATGTCATTGATCTGCCTGGAGGTACCGACATGGTCGAGGCGGCGTGCTTCGGCATTCCTTTTCTCACGGCGCATCGAGCAGTGATGTTTGATGGTGATGTAGCGGGTCAGACGATTCTCGTTCAGGGTGGTGCGGGCGCAGTCGGCGATCATGCGGTTCAAGTGGCCAAGGCCAACGGCGCGCGAGTGATCACTACAGTCAGTTCCGACGAGAAGGATGCCCATGTGCGCATAGCCGGCGCCGATGAGGTGGTGAATTATCGAACTGAGGATGTGCCATCTCGAATTCTCGAGTTAACCGACGGAAACGGTGTTGATCGAATAGTGGAGTTGAACCTGTCGGCAAACGCTCCGAGCTATGGTCAGATTCTGGCGCCGCGCGGGACCGTTATCATCTACGGCACAGTTGATATGATGGCTAGCGTTCCGGCTCAGGACTTCATCGTCAAGGGCGCAAACCTCAAATGGTTTATCGTTTATTCTATCACCGATGCAGAGCGTGATGAAGGCGTCGCGGCACTCAACAAGATGCTCGCAGAGGGCAGTCTAAAGACATGCATTGCGGCGCGTTTTTCCCTTGAGGAGATCGTTGCGGCTCATGAAATGGTAGAGGCCGCCAAACATATCGGCAATGTAGTTCTCGATATAGGTTAGCTGTTGCCGCCGCCGCTGCCGCAAAAAGTAAGAGTTGAGTGCACATTGGTTTCAAGGGCACCTAGAAGTGGGTGGTTTATGCGTCGGTGTTGCCTAGTTCCCGGACCGGGAACATATGGCAGCTATGGGGAATGGCCGATGTCCGCTATGCCAGAGCGGCGGTGTCACAGCTGATACCGCTGAACTAGCCCGTTGGCCCGGAGGCCGCGTGGTAAGGCATAACTTGGCGTATTGCAAGAATTCGCCGCAGAATTCTGTTTAGGATAGACTCATCATGGCCTTCGAGATCAAAGCAGTTTGCAACCTGCTTGCAGGGGTGCTGTTTTTAATTTTTCTTTCGACCAAAATTTCTGGGGCGGTGGCGGTTAGCCATGCATCCCACCGCGCCTTCTATGCAATAAGTATTAGCCACGTTGCGGTAGAATCAAACATCGTTGACGCGCGCGGTCGAATGGTTGTCGAATGGCGCGATGACTGCGACGGTTGGTCATCCAGTCAGCGTCTCGCAGTTAGCATGGCGCCAAGGGATGGTGAACCGGTGACCTCAGAGGTCATGATGACGAGTTTCGAAACCTTTGACGGGAAGCTATTCAGTTTCGATTCCGAAACCCGTATCGGTGGCGAGATTGTGGAGGCGGTGAAAGGCTTCGCGGAACGTGACGGACGGGGCAAGCCGGGGCGCGCTATCTACAAGGTTCCGAATGGAGTGATCGTTGACCTTCCGGCCGATACGGTGTTTCCCTTTGAGCATACGATCGCTGTGATTGAGGCTGCTAAGCAGGGCCAATCTCGAGCGTTCAGTCACTATTTTGACGGGTCTCAGCCGGAGGATTCGCCGATGGCAGCAAATTCGCTTATTCTTGGCGAGGCGCGTGATGCATCCGACGGCGGCCAGAACGGTTTTGGCGGAATAAGTCAACACAAGTGGTGGGCGGTTCGTCTTGCGATGTTTGCTAACGACGACGCCAAGCGTCCGACCGAACAGCCGGAGTTCGAGATGACACAGCTTCTGCAGGACAATGGTGTTGTCCGTCAGTTCGAGTTTGACTATGGAGAATTTTCGTTGGTTGCCGCGTTGGTCGCTATTGAGAAAATAGATTCGCCGCCTTGTAACTGAGGCATGGCGTATAGCTAAAGCGTCGATAGCGAGGCCATTTCAGCGCCTAGTAGATTTAGTGTTTGCCGGTTTCTTTCGTTTCGGGATTGTTCGGCCCTTAACAATAGCGTCGTTGCCCAGCTTACTGCGCACTTGGTCAATGACAGCCTCAACACGTTTGCGGTGATAGAAATCCGGATCGGCAAGGTCAGGCGGGTCGGCCTCCAGTGGGTCGGTGAAGTTCGACAAGCCCACACCTATCAGCCGGAACTTGCTTCCCGCCGGTGCGGCGTCGACCGCTCGGTCGAGCAGAGGGATAGCAGCGCGGAAGAGTGTTTCGGCAAGTTGCGTTGGAGTTGGCAGAGCCTGGGATCGCGTCAGGGTCTTGAAAGTAGATGACTTTAATTTGATTGTTACCGTACGACCTGCAAGGTCACGCGCTTTTATCCGATCGGTCACCTTTTCGCAAAGTGGCCACAATCTCTGGGCCAGAATTTCGCGATCGCCAATATCTTCAAAGAACGTATTTTCGTTCGATAAGCTCTTAGGCCCGGAATGTGGTTTCACTCTGCGATGATCTTCACCGCGGCTGAAACGCGCCAGACGTTGCCCGATCGCCCCGTAGCGTTTGACCAGCTGGGCTTCGTCTTGGATCCGTAATTGCCCGATCGTCTGCAAACCATCGGAAACTAGTTTCCTGTGCAGCGCTTTTCCAACCCCCCAAATTCGCGCTACCGGTAGCGTGTCCAGATAGTCTAACGCCTCATTTTCACCGATGACGGCGAAGCCACGCGGCTTGTTAATGTCTGATGCTAGTTTGGCTAAGAATTTATTGTAGCTTAGGCCGATCGAGGCCGTGACACCGATCTCGCGTTCGATGCGGTCTACTAAGTGGATCAGGGATTTTGCGGGCGTGGCATTGTGCAGCCGCTCTGTACCAGTGAGATCCAGGAAGGCCTCGTCAATGGATAGCGGCTCGACGAGGGGCGTCATGCTGTTCATGAGGTGGCGGATTTGCCGCCCGACCGCGCTGTATTTGTCTATGTCTGGTCTGATCACTTTCGCATCGGGGCAGAGTTGCAGTGCCTTAAACATTGGCATGGCAGAGTGGACCCCTTTTATGCGGGCGACATAGCAGGCCGCCGAAACTACGCCGCGGCGCCCGCCGCCAATAATGACTGGCTTGTCGCGAAGGGAAGGGTTGTCACGTTTTTCCACGCTAGCATAGAAAGCATCGCAGTCGATGTGCGCGATCGACAACATGTCGAGTTCTTCATGGAAGAGTATGCGAGGGGTAGCGCAGCTTGGGCAGCGGCGTGCCCCCACCGGCACGTCGCCCGCACAGTCACGGCATAAGCCGTCGGGCATGTACCGGGATGTAGCATTCACTCTGCGGCACTCCTGCTATCCGTATTGAGAGGCCAGAGCCAGGCGGCTCCGCGGACACCGCTTGAATCTCCATGTTTAGCCTTGCGTACAGATGTCGAGATATTGTCGGAGAAGGTGTAATGGGCGATCCGATCTCGGAGATTTACGTAAAGTTCATCGATATTGGACAGGCCTCCGCCAAGAACTATCACGTCGGGATCGATGATATTGATGATCATAGCAAGACCACGTGCAAGGCGATCTCCTAGATCTCTGAGGCAGGCTATGGCGTCACATTCGCCTTCGCCCGCAGCTTTGGAAATCTCAGCGGCGGACAAGTTTTGTCCAGTTCTCTCCGTAAAATCTCGTGCCACGGCTGGACCTGAAATGAAGGTTTCGATGCAGCCATGACGACCGCAGAAGCACTCGGGTCCGGGAAACTCTTCTGCCGTCATCCAAGGAAGGGGCGTGTGCCCCCACTCGCCGGCAATCGCGTTGCCGCCGTCCATGATTTGGCCTCGGTTTACCAGCCCTCCGCCGACGCCTGTGCCAACAATCACGCCAAAGACTGATCGTGCGCCTGCACCCGCGCCGTCCGTTGCCTCGGATACGGTGAAGCAATTCGCATCGTTGGCCACCCGTACGCGCCTTCCTAGAAGAGAAGATAAGTCTTGGTCAAAAGGACGCCCGATCAGCCAAGTCGAGTTGGCGTTCTTTATCAGGCCGGTGGCCGGGGAAATTGTCCCGGGTATGCCAATACCGATTTCGGTCCGCGCCTTGGGGTTGGGGTCGATCTGCGCTATCAGGTCGGCGATCGCGCGAAGCGATTTCTCATAGTCGCCGTGGGTAGTTGGAACCCGTGCGCGCGCAACTTCCAATCCAGAATCGTTGAGCACGATTCCCTCAATCTTGCTCCCGCCGAGATCGATTCCGATGCGCATGCCTTAGATATGCATAGGGTTTATGTGAACATTTAGGATATTAGCACTCATTTGGAGTCATGAGTGTGAGCGAAGCTCCAAGCTTTTCAGCCCGCCCGTAAAAGTCATCTAGGGTGCGCCCTGATAGATATAAAGCTTCCCGATGTCTTGGAACTGTAATCCACCCAATGGAACAATTGCGACACGAAGTTACGTGTATGTCATGGGTATCAGCGTGACGACTCTTTATGCGAAGGCCGATGAAGAAAAGATCCGGTAATGTAGCCGCGTAGCTTTGTGTTTGGGGTTCGAAACTGCGTGAGTAGCCCGAATTGCTATTTCATTTTCTCTTCCCTGAACGTCACGTGCTTTCGTACGACTGGATCGTATTTGCGCATCTCAAGCTTCTCCGGCTTCTGGCGTGGGTTTTTTTTAGTGACGTAGTAGTAGCCGGTGTCTGCCGAACTCACGAGTTTTACAAGGATGGTAGCAGGTTTCGCCATGGTCGTAGTCCTGTAGGCTGCAATTTGGCCGGGAAGATAGCGTGCAACCGCAGCAAGTCAAGCAGGGATGCCCCCTATCGGTGTGCTAAGGTGGTATCGGACCGCCTAAGTAGAGACGCGTAGAGATCCATATCGCCGATAACCGCCTTCGCCAAGGCCATATCGATATCGGGCAGTCCGTCATCCGAGGGACAAATACGACGTAAAGCGGCGCGGTCGGCGGTATCGTTGTTTCCAGTGGCCCGCCAATCACTGAGTTGCGCCGCTATTATGTTCTGGTCATCGCGGACGGCTGGCATTAGAGCGTCGGCAGATTTCAGGCCGCCGCCATGGGTGCATATGTTCGGCAGGATTCCGAGCTCGTGTAACCGATAGCCCGAAGGTGCAAGGAAGCGTGACCACGTGAGGGTGATTTCACCGCTGTTGGGAAGGCGAAGTACAGACTGGACTGAGCCCTTGCCGAAGGAATTGGTCCCGATAACAACGGCGCGCCCATGATCTTGGAGCGCGGCGGTGACGATTTCGGATGCGGAGGCAGAATTCCCATTGATAAGGATAATGATCGGTCTCTGTCCAGTCTCATCGCCACGAGACGCCTTGTACGCTTGGCGACTGCCGGGATGACGTCCTCGCGTAACGGTGATTTCGCCGGAGCCTAAGAAAATGTCGGCAACATCGATTGAGACGTCGAGGCGACCGCCGGGATTCGAACGTAGGTCGAGGACGAATCCAGTCGGCTGGCTGTCGGGGTTGTGAATCTGCCGCTTGATGGCGCGCTGTAGTTCCCTCGCTGAATGGATATTAAAGCCGCTGAGACGCATGATTGCGATATTGCCGTCGCGACGAACCTCAACGGTCTCGGGCACTACATGCTGCCGAGTTATCTCAATACCGATTGGAGCTGGGATAGCTTTGCGCGTGACCGTAAAGGTGACCATAGAGTTAATAGGGCCGCGTAACGCGTCAACTAGCTGCCGTTGCGTCCAGTCCGTTATACTGTCGCCCTCGATATGAGTTATACGATCTAGGGGCCGAACCCCAGCTTTGGCGGCGGGGCCGCCTTCGATTACGGACATAATGAGCGCGTCTTCTTCGTCTTTGGTGATCTTTATGCCAATTCCCCCGAATCCATCGCGATATGCACGCTTTTCGTTGGCGGTTTCGGCATCGTCGTAGCGTGAGAACTTATCCAGTGGATAGAGAACTCCATCGAATACGGCCTTAAAAAGTATTTCGGCCTGCACCCCTGCTAGGGACGGTGATGTGTTGCGTGCGATCGAAATAGCGTCGACGGTAGCCTTGCTCCAAGCTTTTGGGGCGTCGTTGCGTGGTGCGGTCAGGCGTCCGACTGTTAGGTTTTGGTAGAGCACCTCGATGTCGCGGCCATTTGGGCGAACATCGATCTTGGGATCGATTTTATGGAGGCTGGAAAGGCCGCTGAAGCTTAAGTGACGAAGGGAGACGGGTAAGATGTATCGATCGCTGATGAACCGATATCCCGTCTCGAACATTTCGAGTCCGTATTCATTCGAATACTCGGCCTCGATCGTGGGGCCAATCTGATTACAGGCAGTTAGCAATAGCGCCGTAAACGCGACCGTTGACCCACGTATTAGTGCTAAAACGATCTTCAAACTATGCATATTACTCAAATATCGCGTGAACGTGGCCAAGATAAAGGCCAGATGTCGTTGGCATTCTTTGTAAAGGAAACAGGCGACACAAGGTTAATGCTGTCGCTTTAGCTTGTTCTTCCGCCTGGCATTGCGCTTGTCTGGGCGCTTGCGGCCGGATTTGATTTTCTTACTTCTACTGGCCGGGTTTGACGAACCGGAATGCCCACTATCCATCAGATCGAATATGGACGAACCGCTCAGGCCGTCGGCCTCCGAGACACGGACTTCTACGGGATCGCCGAGGCGATAAGTCCTGCCGCCCGGAGATTCGATAGTCTGGCTGCGGGAATCGAAACGCGGGCGTCCGCCGGGAAGCTTCGAGGCTGGCACGAAGCCTTCTGCCCCTTTGTCGTCGATGGCAATAAACAGACCTGCACGGGTGACACCGCGAACGGTCCCGGCGAAACTATCTCCGATGTGCATTGCGAGGAAGGCCGCAGTGTAGCGGTCATTCGCATCGCGTTCTGCGATGACGGCACGGCGTTCGGTTTTTGAGATATGTTTGCCAAGCTCTTCGAACTGCTTAGCTTGATCGTCGTCCAGACCGCCGGCACCGAGGCGGTCGCCGCGAATTAACGCGCGATGCACTAGCAGGTCGGCATATCGCCGAATCGGCGAGGTGAAATGCGCGTAGTCACGCAGCCCAAGCCCGAAATGACCGAGATTTTTAGGGCTATAGACGGCCTGCATCTGGGATCTGAGGATCAGTTCGCTCACCATAATCTCTTGAGCCGTGCCGCGAACGCTAGCGAGAATACTATTAAAATCCCTAGGCCGGTTTACGCTGCCCTTTGCGATTTTGATACCGAAACCTGCTAGTGCTTCCCGCAGATCCGTGAGCTTTTCGAGCGATGGCTCATCATGGACGCGAAACATCACCGGCTGCCCACGCTTTTGGAGTCTGCGCGCGGCGGCGACGTTAGCGGTGATCATAAACTCCTCGATTAGGCGATGACTGTCGAGCCGCTGAACGGGCACGATGTCCTTTACTGTACCGTCACCCGCTAGGACGACGCGCCGTTCGGGGAGCTCGAGATCAAGCGCACCACGCGATCGTCGCGTGGCAGCGAGAGCCTCGAAAGCCCCATAAAGGTGATCAAAAAGCCCTGGCATGACCGGGTCAGTACCCGCGTTCCGGGCGGCCTGCACTTCCTCGTAGGTCAGTCGGGCGGCGGAGCGCATTAGGGCGCGCTGGAAGCTGAAGGAACGCAGATCGCCGCCTGGACCGATCCAGAGATCAGCAGCTATGCAGGCCCGGTCCTCGTTGGGGCGCAGCGAGCAGAGGCCATTCGAGAGGGCCTCGGGCAGCATTGGTACAACCCGGTCAGGGAAATAGACGGAATTACCGCGCTTTAAGGCCTCGCGATCGAGTGCGCTGCCGGGCCTGACATAAGCGGCCACGTCGGCTATGGCAACCACCAGGTGCCACCCGCCATCGGTGCTCCGGGTCGTGTCGGGTTCAGCGAATACGGCATCATCGAAATCACGTGCATCCGGCCCGTCGATTGTGACTAGTGGCAGTTCACGAATATCGACACGATTACCTAGGGTTGGAGGCTGTACGGCATCGGCCGCGTTATTGACGGCGTCGGGAAAATGTTCGGGGATGTCGGCGCGGTGAATTGCGATACGGCTGATTGCGCCGGGCGCGTCGGCGGCGCCGATGTTGTCTACGATACGCGCTTGCAACAGCCCCTGGCGACGAGTGCTTAGCACTTCGGCGATGACTAAGTCACCGTCATTGGCGCGGACATCGCTCTTCAGGGTAAGTACCATCTCGTCTCGTCGCCGCCTTTCGAGCGGGACTACGCGGCCGCCGTCACTACCGTCGCGGAACTGGCCGATTGTAGTTTTAATCTCGCTTTCGGCTGGGCGCAAAGGCTTGGCGGTGTAATGATTTTTGCCCCGCGGTAATAAGCGCGCTAGGAAACGGTCACCTTCACCGGGTGCGGGCATGCTACGTGGTGCCGGCAGGACATCGATGGCCGGGACTGGTCCCTGCGGCTCTATGTCTACTGGCCTGACTTTTAGGTCGCCTTCGGCGTCGATCGACACGACCTCGAGGATTACGACGGGCGGTAAAGCATCGGCTAGGCGCCAGCGCCTGCCTTGGACGCGTTCAATGCGACCGCGGGCCTCGAGTTCTTTCAGGAGCACACGCAATCCGGTTCGCTGGCTGCCAGTGATGCCGAACACACGGGCGATTTCACGGGTTGGCTGTGCGTTGAGTGCGGACCTTAGAAGTTCCACGACCGCATCGCCATTGGGCAATTTGTCCGCTTGTCTGGTTTTGGGTTGGGGCTTTGCCAAGCTTATCGACTATTCCGCGCTAGGTGCGGTGTTGGCCTTCTTCAAGACTGTCTTTTTCTTTGCAGTCGTCTTTTTCTTGGCCGGTTTCTTCGTTGCCCTTTTCTTGGTGGGTGAGGCCTTGGACTTGGCTGCACGTGCAGCGATCAGTTCCACGGCCACCTCTAGCGTCATGTCTGCCGGATCGACGTCCTTGGGGATCGTAGCGTTAGTTTTTCCGTGTTTCACATAGGGGCCGTAACGACCGTCTTGTACGGTAACCGGTTTGTCATCGTCGGGATGATTGCCTAGTTCCTTGAGCGGCGCGGCACGACCGCGTCGGGCCTTTCCCTTTTCGGCCAGTAACGTGACTGCCCGGTTTAGGCCTGCAGTGAGCACTTCACGTGGGTCGGGGAGGGATGCATAGACGGTGCCATGTTTGACATAGGGCCCGTAGCGGCCGAGGCCGGCCTGGATAACGACGCCGTCCTCGGGGTGCGGGCCTATATCCCGCGGTAGCGCCAGAAGTCCTAACGCAAGCTCAAGGTCGATCTCATCGAGCGTGAAGCCATCGGGAATAGAAGATCGTTTTGGCTTGGTGGCCTTCTTGCCTTCACCTTCAGGCTCACCTAGCTGAACATACAGGCCATAGGGGCCCTTGCGCAGAGTGATGTCTTGGCCGTTTTCCGGGTCCTTGCCCAGTTCGCGCGGGCCGTTAGCGAGGTCGGCCGTCTCGTCACTGCCGCCATCAACAGCCAGCTTGCGCGTATATTTGCATTCCGGATAGCCTGAGCACCCGACAAAAGGTCCATGCTTCCCGATGCGCAGCCCCAAGCGTCCTTCGTTACAGGCCGGGCAGACGCGCGCGTTACTGCCGTCTTCACGGGTTGGGAAGAAATGCGGGCCCAACTCCTCGTCAAGTGCATCGAGCACTGAACGAACCCGCAGTTCGGTCGTGCCGTCAATGGCTACGGAGAAGTCATTCCAGAAATCGCGTAAGACTGCCTTCCAATCGATCCGCCCACCGGAAATATCGTCTAAGCGTTCTTCCATGCGGGCCGTGAAGTCGTATCGTACATAGCGTTCGAAGAAGCTGCTCAGGAAGCTCGTTACCAGCCGGCCTTGGTCCTCCGGAATAAAGCGCTTGCGTTCGAGCTGTACGTATTTGCGGTCTTGCAGAACTTGAATAATTGCTGCGTAGGTGGACGGACGCCCTATCCCTAGCTCTTCCATGGTCTTTACGAGGCTTGCTTCCGAGTAGCGCGGCGGCGGTTGCGTGAAGTGCTGTTCAGGATTGACCTCACGTACCGAGGAGGCCTCGCTTTCGTCTAGCGGCGGCAAACGGCGCTCGTCATCATTGTCTGCAGCGTCCTCGTCGCCGATCTCGTCCTTGTCTTCGCGGTAAAGTTTCAGGAAGCCGTCAAACGCGATCGTTTGGCCGTTCGCTCGCAGTGCTAGCTGTCGGTCGGCCGAACGGATATCGACGGCGACCCGGTCGATCTGTGCTTCGGCCATCTCCGAAGCCATCGTGCGGCGCCAGATCAGCTCGTAAAGGCGAAACAAGTCGCTATCGAGTGCCCTCTTAAGGCTTGTAGGCCTGCGAAAAAGGTTCGTGGGGCGGATCGCCTCATGTGCCTCTTGGGCGTTCTTGGCACGTGTACGATAGACCCGCGGCTTCTCGGGAAGATACTCTGAACCAAAATCCTGATGTATCAGGTCGCGACAGGATCCGATGGCATCCTGGCTCAGGGTGACGCTGTCGGTGCGCATATAGGTTATGAGCCCGACGGTTTCTCCATCGATCTCGACCCCTTCATACAGGCGTTGAGCGACCCGCATTGTTTGGGACGCCCCAAAACCGAGCTTGCGCGAGGCTTCTTGCTGCAGGGTTGACGTTGTGAAGGGTGGTTGCGGATTCCGCCGGGTCCGTTTCTTGTCAATCGATGCGACTTTGAAATTTGCAGCCTCGACGTCGCTTTTGGCTGCATTGGCCGTGTCTTCGTCGGCGAGGTCAAAACGGTCGAGCTTGGTACCATTCCGCTCCACCAGGCGTGCTTGGTAGGCTGCACCCTTGGCGCTGTTAAGACCAACTTCGATGGACCAGTATTCTCGCGCCTTAAAAGCCTCAATCTCGGCCTCACGCTCGCAGATCAGCCGTAACGCAACGGACTGGACGCGCCCGGCCGACCGGGACCCTGGCAACTTGCGCCAGAGTACTGGAGACAGCTTGAATCCAACAAGATAGTCGAGTGCGCGGCGGGCAAGATAGGCTTCGACCAGCTCATCGTTCAGGCCACGTGGATGGTTGAACGCATCCTGCACCGCACCTTTCGTGATCTCGTTGAAGACGACACGTTTGACGTCAATGTCGTCGAGTAGGCCGCGGTCGCGCAGCAACTGGTCGATATGCCAAGAGATAGCCTCGCCCTCGCGATCCGGGTCAGTTGCGAGATAAAGCGTCTTAGCTCCGTCCAGCGCATCGATGATGGCGTTAATCTGTTTTTCTGACCGGGCATCTACGGACCAGTCCATTTCGAAGTCTTCGTCCGGCCGGACTGACCCGTCCTTGGGCGGTAGATCGCGCACATGACCATAAGATGCTAGCACGGTGTAGGTATCACCGAGATACTTGTTGATGGTTTTGGCCTTAGACGGCGATTCAACGACGACGACGTTCATGCAGACCCTGTTCCGCTAAAATTAATATTCACGTGGTGGGCTTATGATATGCGGCCAATAGCCCTCTGTAGGCCGCGACACGATTATCCCAATATCGTTCTAAACGCCCCAGCAATTCGAGTTTTCGCAGGATTGTCAGAACAATTGGGGCGGTTAATTGGCACTGCCGAACAATTTCGTCAACTGCGACCGGTTTGGAGGACAAACAAAAAATCATGATTTTCCAGATATCATCAACCGAGATACCACCCTATAGAACCGACCCTTTAAATCTGGCGGACGTGATTCACGCGGAGCATACAGTGGGGCCAGTATCGCTCTAACGACCTTGATACGCCGTGGGTATTGCGAGCGAAGGTGCCTCCTTAGGGGGTAGCGGATAAGTGCCACAGCCGCTCGACATAAGAGATGTGCATGTCGTCTATGAGGGTTGCATAAAACCGCGGAATTCTCTGTTTCAACTCGCCTTTCTGGAGCTATTCAGGCTGATCCGCGACTCCTCTCCGCGCAGAAGCCTCCGCACGTTATTTACATGTCGTATCCAGACAAGGACCGCTAGGAACATTGCAATCCCACTAGGTTGGGGCTCACCGAGCCACCAAGCGTAGAACGGCGCGAGGGCCATCGCGACGAGTGCCGACAATGAGGAGTATCGGAATATAAGTGCGACGATGAGCCATGTGGTTAATACGGCCACCCCTAAAGGCCAGGTTAATCCGAGCAGGACCCCTAGGGCTGTGGCTACCCCTTTGCCGCCACGAAATTGAAGCCAGACCGGGAACAGGTGCCCAAGGACGACGGCGAGCGCAGTGAAGAATGTAATGTCGGGTCCAAACAGGAGATAGGGTATGTGGACTGCGCCGTAGCCCTTGGCGCAGTCTAGTAGAAGGGTTGTGGCCGCCAGTTTTTTGCTGCCGGTACGCAGAACATTGGTGGCACCAATATTGCCAGATCCGATTTGGCGCAGGTTTCCCTTGCCTGCGAGTTTTGTGAGGATCAGCCCGAACGGGATGCTGCCCAGGAGGTAGGCCCCGATGATTGGCGGCAGGAAAACCTGCCAGCCATAGACGACGTTCTTCCAGTCGGGTATCGAGAACGTCGTCTGAAAGATGCTCCAGTAAAAAATTATCGAGCTTGCACCGTCTTCGACCATGCCTATTTTCCCCGGCTGGGATTAAGACGCGTCAGTGTAGATGGTGCGACCGTCGACAATGGTCCGAATAACGCAGCCTTGGACAAGCCGTCCGTCGAAGGGAGAGTTTTTCGATTTGGACGTGAAGCTGTCGGGCTCGATGCGGGTTGGTCGCTCGGGGTCGAATATCACGATGTCCGCGGATCCGCCGACTTTCAGACGGCCCAAGGGAAGGTTGAGGAGCTCTGCTGGGCGTGCTGTCACCTTTGCCAGGGCCGCTGACAGGCTAAGATGCTTGTTATGGACCAGTTCGAGTGTTAGGGCGAGAAGACTCTCGAGGCCGGCGGCGCCAAACTCTGCCTGTTCGAAGGGTAGGCGTTTGGCCTCTTGGTCCTGAGGCAGATGGTCGGACGCAATACAGTCGATTGTTCCGTCGGCGAGGCCAGCAACAACGGCCTGTCGGTCTTCTTCCGTGCGCAGCGGTGGCGAAAGCTTAGCGAAGGTTCGATATTCACCGACGGCCAGCTCGTTTAGCGCGAAATATGGGGGCGCAGTGTCGCAGGTAACTTTGAGGCCTGCCGCCTTGGCGGCACGGATGCTAGCCACGCCTCCGGTCGTAGAAACATGTGCAACGTGATATCGACCGCCAGTCATCCGCACCAGGGCTAGGTCCCGGTCTATCATGATGGTCTCTGCCTCGGACGGTATACCCGGAAGTCCCAAGCGGGTTGCGAGCTCGCCGGACTGCATTACGCCTCCGTTGGCCAGTGTCGCCTCCTCGGGATGCTGGACAATCAGTCCATCGAAGGCTATCGCGTATTTGAGAGCACGCGACAGTGTCTTTGCGTTAGCGACGCCGCTGCGTCCGTTAGTAAAGGCTACCGCGCCTGCCTGCTTGAGCAGGCCCATCTCAACAATTTCATCGCTGCTGGCATTGCGTGTGACGGTGGCGTAGGCGAATACCTTCACCAACTTAACTTCCCGCGCCCGCCGGGCAACGAATTCGAGGACGGAAGCATTATCGATTGCGGGGGCTGTGTCGGGAAGGGTAACGACTGCCGTGACGCCCCCAGCCGCCGCAGCACGACTACCGCTCTCGATGTCTTCTTTATGCTCATTGCCCGGTTCGCAGAAGTCGACCCGCATGTCTACTAGGCCCGGTGTCAGTGCGGCGCCCTTGCAATCAACGATTTCCGCGTTGTCCGGTGTCCCCGTAGTAAAGATATCTGGTCCGATCGCGCTGATGTGGGCTCCATCAGTCAGGACGCCGCCCTTGCGCGTGGCAACCGCATCGAATCCCGACGCTGGGTCAATCACCCGCGCGTTGATATAAGCTACCTTGCCGGTCATAGGGCCGCCTTGGAGCTTTCGCGAGTTAGCACGTCGAGGCAGGCCATGCGCACCGCGACACCCATTTCGACCTGTTCCCGGATGGCCGAGCGTTCGAGGTCGTCGGCAACGTCGGAGTCTATCTCAACGCCGCGGTTCATCGGCCCCGGATGCATGATCAGTGCATCAGGCTTGGCGTGCTGCAGCTTGTCATAGTCCAATCCGTAAAAGTGAAAATACTCATTCACGGACGGTACGTAGGAGCCCTCCATGCGCTCGCGTTGTAGACGTAGCATCATGACAATGTCGCAGCCGTCGAGGCCAGCCCGCATGTCGTGAAAAAC